>NZ_JBAVCF010000392.1:0-12131 GCF_049586575.1 Bradyrhizobium sp. | reverse complement strand
CCCTCATAAGACTCCTTGGTTCGGTGTGCTGAGAGTGCGCGACCTGCCTGCAGGGCCCGCCACATCGGGCCGCGAGTGCAACGCAAATGGAGGCTCATAACCTGAAGGTCATAGGTTCAATCCTATCCCCGCAACCAAAATGGAAGCTGCGCTCGGGTGCCCATTCACCGCAGCTACGATGCACCCCGAGACGTCACGCCGCGCTTCAAAGCAAGATCTTTGATTTTTCGCAAAGTCGATAGGGTTAGTCTCCGGTACCAAGAATCTGTGCTCGACCAGCTCTCGAGAGAGGGATTTGTACATGGACAATGGACATGATTGCTAAAATGGGCGCCGTTTGTCTGGTTACGCGCACCCGCCTGATTTCGAGGGTCGTCACGGGAATTTACGACGAGGCGCTCCGGCCCTTTGAAATTAGTTCGGCTCTGTTCGCATTATTGGTGGGGATCTACCAAGTACAACCTGCTACCCGTGCAGAAATTGGGCGCCAGCAACATCTAGATCGCTCGACCCTGACGCGACACCTGAAATCGATACTCTCGGAAGGCTGGGCCGAGGAGTTTCGCTACGGAGCAAACGGACGAAGCAAGCCGATCGTGTTGACACCGGCAGGCACGGATCTGCTCAGTCGAGTAGAAGCCGCATGGGAAGCTGCGCAAGTTCAAGCGAAGGATTTGCTGGGTGAAGACGGCGCAACGGCTATCATGGACATGGCTAATCGTATCATGGAGCCGGCAGTCCGAGCGATGATTGATGGAAGTCAAACCAGAGCACAGCCATACCGAAGAGGCGATCCGCGCTAGGTTCGCGCGGGATCTCAGGATCAGCTATTTCCGCGACTAGATTTACGGCGGAATAGATGGCGTCGTAACAACTGTTGGCCGTCAGCGAAGGCATATCGCCATCGTTCCGGAAAGGGAGCAGGAGGATATCCGGCGGGACGGTCACGAAGTAGTCGCGGATGTAATTCAAGATGATTTGCGCTTGGCGTCGCGTCCCGGCGAGGCACAGGACGAGCGCACGCTCGCCACCGCGCAGGAGATGCGGAGAGTCAAACAGCGCGGCGGTGTGCGCTGCCAACAAGGAGGCGATGCTGTCCTTGCCACCCCGGCGCCCTACTACCCACCACCGCTCGCGCATCCTGCCGGTGGGCGGCTCGCGCCCCCCAGCGATGGACCTAAAGAACTCTGTTTCGGCGTCCGTCATCGGGAGACCGTCGCCAGCCTTGAGCACGGTCTTCCAATTGTCCCAACTCGACGCAGAGAAGAACGGCTTGAAGAGCTTCGGGCTGTTCAAGGTCTGGATGATGTTGGGCGCTACTCTTTTGGACCGCGCCTTTGCCTCGGTTAGGCTCGGGGATTCGATCACCGGCTTCTTTGTGGACGCGGCTCGCGGCATCAGTCGTTGTCCTCATTTTCATCCGCGTTGGCGGCAAGTTGATCGAAGAGGTTGATTGGGGCTGGGGATGTCGCCTCGCCCCGCCGCCTGAGGTCCGCGAGCGTGCGGCGGCGCTCGCCCGCCAACCGGGTCAGGTCCCCGGCGTCCATTGGCTCACCGCGCAACTGCGCGGCCTCCATCTCCTCGATCTTGAGTGAGAGCGTTGCCGCCGTGCGGACCAGTGCGCGGTCCAGCTCCGAGCCGACCGGTTGTCAGGCGAGAACGGCTGAAGGGAGACCCACTGGCTAACTGCTGGCTAGGGCGCTGCATTTGCGCCTCCGGCTAGCACCGTAACGATATAAAGCTTTTCATAACAACGCTGCGGGAGCTTACAAGCCGGTCTCGGCCCGCGCGTACAAACGTGAGACGAAGGGGGCAGACCGGAAATCGCAGACGTGAGGTCAAAACGACGCGACCCAACTTGGCGAAAGCGCCGGACGTTGTGGCGGTGTTACAACACTGGGGTTTTCCAACCACAGTTGTTTGATCGGTCATGAAAATGGTAGGATGTTTGACCGGCTGCAAATATGAGTAGGCAGGCATTTCCCCGCTCTAGGAGGATCCGCCCTGCATTGTTGTTTTCAAAACAAGATTTTGGCATTGCCGCCCCCAAGGCCGATGCCGGAGGAATACTAACGCATTCATTTCGCGCAGGCACGATGGGACCTGCGCTGTCTTCTTAAATATTCGACCCATCGTACAGAGGAGGTCACAATGAACATCCAGCTGCGAGCGCTTTCATGTTCGATGAGCGCCCTCGTGATTACTCTACTAACCGGTCCAGCCTTTGCGGATTGCAGCGCTCTGCCGAGCTTTTCGCTACTCCGTGCAGCGCTTATAGGCGCCATAACGCCGGCCTCGGGGGCCAACGGCGGTCTAGGCTTCAACATGTGGGGCACACTCGTCGACAACGATGGCACGGTCTGCGCCGTCGCGTTCTCGGGCAGCCAGTTCGACTCGCAATGGCTGGGGAGCCGCGTGATCTCTGCACAGAAGGCGAATACCGCAAACGATTTCAGCCTAGGTCACAACGAAACACCTGGCGGGAGTTTATTTCCATCCGGCCTCGCCTTGTCGACCGCCAATCTATTCTCGGCAGTGCAACCCGGCGGCAGCCTGTATGGCCTGCAACACAGCAATCCGGTGGATACGGCCGTTGCCTATGGCAACCAACCCGGTTTCGGCAACTCCGGAATCAGCCAGGCTAGTTTCAATCCAAATCCATTCAGCAGCCTTTCTTTCGGCACCGCCTCAGATCCCATGGTCGGCAAGCGCATCGGAGGCGTGAACGTCTTCGGCGGGGGGCTCGCACTTTATAAGAACGGCAGCAAAGTGGGGGGCGTCGGCGTTAGCGGCGACACATCATGCACCGACCACATGGTCGCTTGGCGGGTCCGCCATGCTCTAGGATTCGACGAATTCCGGGGGGTTGGAGGGGTCGCTGACGCGGCGCACCCGGACAACATCGTATTTGATATAGCGCCAAATGCAGACGGCACCGGTGGAACAGGTCAGGCTCCCAACGGCCAAGGCGGCGTCGGTCAGAGCGCCAGCGGCTTCGGACATCCGAAGTGTTTGAATAATCCAACGCCTGCTGCCGTAGCCGGTCTTCCGCCTGTGAAGTAACGGTCGTCGCGCCGGAGAAGCAGCACAAATTGATACTGCTTCTCCGGGCGGCTGACCGCCTCAGCGCGTTGAGCTGGCGCCGGCGATCGCGTCGCGTCACTTTCTGCAAAGTACGCCTGCTTGTCCTTGGCAAAGGCGCGGACAACGGCGGCCGGAAGGTCGGGTGGCTTGCGCATCATCGTGTGCCCGTGCCCATTCGTGAGGGCAGGAAGTCAGGCCCGAGCTCCGCACCGCGCAGGCCGCACTTCGTGCAAACGAACCTCGGCTCGATGTCCGAAATCCTCACGTCGTCCGCCCACGCATCGACGCGTTCTGGCGCGAGCCTGAGGAGGTTGCTGCACTTGTAGTCAGAGCAATAAGCCAAAAGCCCGCGCGTGCCGCTCTCCCGCATCTCTCCTAGCGTAATCTTCTGTTGCCGCATGCCCCATTGATTCCGCCGATTTGCGCTGCCGTGAAGCCGCTAGTTCTTGGGGCTGGGGGCAAGTAATGTACCGCGGCTAGCGCGCTTCTAGTTGGCAAGGTCCGGGCTATGTACCAGACTGCAACGAATGCGGCGCTGGCGACGCTAGTAGACGTTCGCGAACGGGGCCGCGATCATGACCATATTTTTAACAATAGCTGTGGCCGCAATCGCTCTCGCGACAATCAATCTCTGGCGCGAGGCGGTCCGAAGACCACCGAGGCCTTCAGAAAAATTCGTCCGCGAATTGTCGCGCAGCGAGCGCATTGAGGCCAAGCACGGCAAGCCCACCAAATGAACGTTTGATGATGATAAGCCCCTTAAAGAGATGGGAAGGCACGTTTGTAGGCACGATGTTCGACGAAAAGCGCTCGTTCTTTTACGATTTTTCCGAATTCGGACTAGTCGTAAACTCCTGGTTCGAGTGGATACAGGACGGCTGGCGTCTACAAGAACTGGCCGATAATGAGTTTCGGCTCTTCTCTCGGGATTTTCCACCTGATTTCGGGCGGCGATATTCCATCTTTTACAATCGGGCTGAGCTCGGTGTTCTCGAAGTGACGAGCGTTAGCGGCTGCAGCGGCGAAAATCTGGTCGTTTCAGTGGCAATCGAATTACACTCGGTTCGACTTCTAGATTTGACAACCGTTCGCAGCCTGCTCCAAGGGATCGCGACGCACGTCTCGGATTTTTCAACGCGAAGACGCCGAGCAGGTGGCCGCGTAAGCGGCGATCCAGCAGGCGATACAGCAGGTTCTTTGGAAGGCCCAGCGCGTCTCCCCGTATCCCGCCGAACTGAGCGAAACAGATTGGGGTGAGCTTGAATGCCGCTTTCACGGGACGACAGCGATCGCGTATTTCCACCGGCGCTAATGGTCCCGAGGTCTACGGGTAGACCTTACCACCCTCTGCACCGGCGGAAGGATTCATGCGCGGTCCTCGTCGAGCACTACCTTGGTCGTTGCCTTTTGGGACGTTGAAACCCTATACGACCCGGTTGAGAACGCGCGGATTGTGAAGAGCGGCTCTGCCTATGGTGCGCAGCGCTTGCGCGGAGCGGAGGCGCCCATCGTGCCGGCGCCGACGGCGTAGATGTCCAGCTGCTTGGGCGGGCGGCGGGCCTGCTGGTGGGGCTGTTGCAGCGCCTGGACGAGCACCTGGGCGGCGAAGTGGAGCAGGACGTGGTGGGCCATTTTTGTACTCCGCGAGGAATCTACGGAATGAACAACTAATGTTGTTCGAGTTGTAACGGCCTCTCTCAGCGTCGTGCATCGCTAAGGCGGCGGCCTTGCATCGCGTCCCGTGCGGCCCTGCGTGGATCGTCTGATTGGTGAGGATCGCGGCGGAGCGCTGCGCTGGTAAAAACCATGGTGGTGGAGGAGTACGGTCTTGCTCCGACTCCAGAGTCGCCGACATTGGCTGCGCTAAGTACTTTTGCCGCGTTCATTTTATGCGGCTTGGTTCCGCTAATCACCTATCAACCCCATCCGGAAATCAACACAGCGCAAGATATCGGCAATCCGGCCGCTGACGCATTTCTCGAAAGCTAAGCGGGCTTTTTTGCATACACCATGCACCAGCCCTGAGGCGAAATGACTCCATCGACGGTTTTGCACGAAGATGGCGCCTCGAACAGGGCGCAGTTTTCGCAACTCTGGTCGCCCTTCGGCGTGTCCTGATACTTCACCGCCTTCTGCGGTGCTTTCGCTGCCCGTGCTGGCGTCGTCGTTCCAATGACGGCCGCGCCGGTAACTGCTCCGGCTACGCCGGCCGCAACGGTCAATACGTGACGACGAGACACTTTGCTTTCATCTGTCATGATTCGTTGTCCTTCCTAGTTAAATGAAAAGAAGATCGATCGTCAGAACCACACGCATCTTCATTTGATTTTCAGCAAGAAGGCCTTCCGTCGAGGAACGGGCCGGGGCCCGGATTTTGCGAACAGCTCACTCGATCGTACTGAGATATCCTGCCACCGCGCGGATCTGCGCGTCCGTCAGATTGTGAGCGATAGGTTGCATGATGGCGGAGTTGTCTGGATTGTTCTTGTCCTGGCCGCGTTCCTTGTCCCAGTTCGTCAGCTTCTTGTAGACGTAGTCGTGAAGTTGTCCCGCCAGGCGCGGAAACGCGTCACGTCCTTTGGCGTCGTCGCCGTGACAGGAAGCGCAAGGCGGAACGTCCGATTTCGGAATGCCCTTAAGATAAATGTCCTTGCCCTCGGTCAGGTTTTCCTTCGGCCCGCCGCCGAGCGGCTTCGGGTCGAGATGGTTGAATTGTTCGGCGAGAGCCTTCTCCATTTGCGGCGTGAGTACGTGGGCGACATTGAACATGACCGGATTATTGCGCCGGCGTTCGATGAAAGCCTGTAGCTGATTGACGAGATATTCGGGCTGCTGTCCGGCAAGTCGAGGCATAGGATACGAGCCGCGGAATCCCTGACCCTGCAAACCATGACAGGTCTTGCAGTAGTCGATCTTGCCCTTGAGCGCCGCTTGCGAAACCTCGGCCTTGTCCTTGCTCCTTTCCTGCGCGTGCGACGTCGCGCAAGCCGAAAGACATATCATTGCCGAAAACAACGCCGATGAAATCCGCATGAGCCCGTCGCCTTTTTGAATCGTTCGTACGGTACGCCGTGGTGTGGGATTCGATCCAGTTCAATTTTTCAGCTCGTGTGCGATCCAGATTAAGATGATCGCTCGAACGCATTTGCAAGCTTTTATGAAAAACAGGTTGTACCTTCACTGTCGGAATCCGGCAAACAGCGGATGCATTAATTGCTGGAAGTGATTGTTGTATGTGCAACAATGGTTGCCGAAATGACGCGCCTCTACCAAAACTGACTCAGTCGCAAGGTTTGCAGTTGGGTTTTCCGGTTCATGGCCTATCGTCCTTTTCGTGCGACGGCGGCACGGAGCGTTGAACGGGATTGCGCGCAATGCGGGGGCAAGTCGGTCGTATCGTCGGACGCCTTGGCAAACACCGGATCGTGGTGGCCGCGGCGATTGTTGCCGGCGCAATTGGATGCCTCACGTTCGGCTTTACGTCACCGGCGCAGGCGTTGCCGAGTTTCGCCCGGCAGACCGGCCAGCCCTGCGGCACCTGCCACACCGATTTTCCAGCGCTGACGCCCTATGGCCGGCGTTTCAAATTGCTCGGTTACACGACCGGCGGGGGTGAATTCCGCACGAACCCTTTCTCATCGCAGGTCGCGCGCGATGCCCGCTCCGAATATGAGAAGATGATGGGCTATGTGAAGGCGCTGCCTCCGCAAGCTCCGAAGAAGGTCGAGGAAGACAAGGAGTGGGTCCCGCCGGTCTCGATGATGGCCGTTGTCGGCTACACCCACACCCAGGCGGATCTGGGCATCGTCACCGGCGGACCGCCGGATCCGTACAGTCAGAACAACAACGTTGTGCTCTCGCCCTTCAGCGGGTTCTGGGGCGGCGCGATCACCGACAATATCGGCGCTTTCGCGCAAGTGACCTACAATGCGATCGGGCCGGGCACCGCGGCCGATCCCTTCGACCGCCACACCTGGACATGGGACAATACCGACGTTCGTTACGCCAGCACCGCCCATTTCGGTCCGCTCGATATCATCTACGGCATCACCGCCAACAACAATCCGACGGTGCAGGACGTCTGGAACACGACGCCGGCATGGGGCTTCCCATACGCGGCGTCGAGCATCTTCGGTCCGCAAAACCCGGGAACGGTGATCGAGGGCGCCTTCGCCGCGCATGTCGGCGGCGTCGGTACGTATGCCTTCATCAACGACCTGCTCTATCTCGAATTGACGGGTTACAAGACGCTCGGCTTTAGCGCGCAAAACAGTCTCGGCACCGACCCGTTCGGGGCGCCCGGACAGCTCGGCGGCATTTCGCCCTATTGGCGCGTCGCGCTGGAGCCGCATTGGGGCCGAAACACGCTGATGGTCGGCGCGTTCGGCGGGCAGTTCAACGTCCATCCCTGGGTCGATGCCAGTTTCGCAACGTTCTCGACCGCGGTATTTCCGCAGACGGATAGATTCACCGACATCGGCTTCGATACCCAGTACCAGTATCAGGGCGACAATTGGTGGCTGACCTTGCGCGGCAGCTACATTCGCGAATTCCAGCGGCTGGATGCGACATTCACCAACAACCTCGGACCAACAGGCCTCCCGACCAATCAGAACGACCTCTTGAACAGTCTGAAGCTGCAGGCGTCCTTTGCTTACGGCGCTGACAACCGGGTCGTATTCACCGGACAATATTTCAACAATTGGGGCACCGCCGATGCCGGCTTGTATGGGCTCGATGCCAACGGCCTCCCGCTGACGCCTAACAGTAACGGCTGGACGGCGGAGATCGCCTACATCCCGTTCGGCGCCAGCAAGATGGTGGGATGGCCGTGGTTCAACGCGCGGATCGGCCTGCAATACACCTATTACAACAAGCTGAACGTGAACTTCGCCAACACCACCAATCCCCACGACAACAACACGCTGTTCCTCCATGCCTGGTTTGCGATGTAGGCGGACATGGCCGTATTCGGAGATGGTCTGATGAAGAAAGTTCTTTTCGTCCAAGTGGCAGCGCTCGCAGCCGGCCTCGCTACTCCGGTGCTTGCCGCCGACCTGCCGATGAAAACCGAAGTGCCGGTTGTTGCGGTGTTCAGCTGGACGGGATGCTATCTCGGTGGGCATGTCGGCGGCGGCAGAGCCACCAAGGACATGACTGACCCGGTGCAGCTCGTGCAGGATACGCTGAATGGTCCAGGCACGACGACCGGCGTCACCACCGTCACCACGTCGCCGACCGGCGCGGTGATCGGCGGCGAAATCGGTTGCGACTACCAGTTCGCGGGCAACGCCGTCATCGGCATCGAAGGAACGGCGTCGGGCACCACCATGAAGGCCAGTTCACTGGTCGGCCTGCCGTTCACGGGACAAGCCGCGCTCGTGCAGGCCAATAACGATTTTCTTGCGAGCGTAACGGGACGGATCGGTTATGCCTTCAACAACGTCCTTGTCTATGCCCGCGGCGGCGTTGCGGTGGCCGGCGACAAATACGATGTCAGCGGCGGCGACTTCAACGGCGGCGGACCTTTCCACTTTCAAGGGGCGGACAATCGCTACGGCTGGGTTGCCGGCGGCGGAGTCGATTGGGCGTTCACGCGTCATTGGTCGATGAACGTCGAATACAACTACTACGGATTCGGCAACGGCAACATTCTGATGACCGACCAGTTCAGCGGCGCCACGGGCGTCGTGAACGTCAAACAAAGCGTCCAAGTCATCAAGGTCGGTCTCAACTTCCATATCTGGGGGGCCGGTTGGTAATGCCCGGAACCCATTCAATCGACGCGGATGGGATGAACGGCACGAAGAGGAGCCGAACGATAGCGGCTGGCTTGCTGCTGGCTTTACAGGCGTCGATCCTGATGATGGTCTTTTCAATCAGCGCCGTCGCGCAGGAAGGGCTTCCATCTGCAAAGAGCGGTTTTGAGGCCAAACTTGAATATTGCAAGACCTGTCACGGCCTCTCGGGCCAGGGTTATCTTGGATATTTCCCGATGCCGCGGCTTGCGGGCCAGCAGCCCGAATACATCGAGGCTCAGTTGAAGGCCTTCATCGAGCGAAGGCGTACCAACCCGATCATGTTCAACGTCGCGCATGTGCTGAGCCCGTCGATGATCTCGGCTCTCGCCAACCATTTCCATCATCTCAATCCGCCGCCATTCGGTGGCGCGCCGAGGAGCGCGCTGGCGACAGGCAAGAGGATCTACGACGAAGGTTTGCCTGAATCCAACGTTCCGGCTTGCTCGGCCTGTCACGGCGCGGGCGGCCACGGCCAGAACGAAATTCCAAGACTGGCGGGCCAGCTCTATCCCTATATGATCGGTCAGTTGGCGGGCTGGAGCAAGGAACGGGGCCAGGGCACGGCAGTTGACACCTCCGCGATCATGGCGCCGACGGCGCACAATTTGACGCGTCCACAGATTGAAGCGGTGGCGGCCTATGTCAGTACGTTGCAGTGAGTGTTCCCGCCGCATCCGGCGATTTTTCCGTGAATGTATGAGGCGCGAAAGCTTGGAATCATGAAGCGCATAGGGCTGAAATTAGCGATCCTGGCGATGGTCGCGTCCACCGTTCCGGCAGCGGCCGACGACCGCGCCGCCGTTCGTAACTGCACATGGTGCCATGGCGCGGAGGCGCAGGGTTACACGGTTGCGCCACGGCTTGCTGGACAACGTCCGCAATATATCATGAGCCAGATCCAGAGCTTCCACGAGCATACGCGGGATAATCCGTTTTCCAGGCAATATATGTGGAACGCAGTCGCCACGCTTAGTCAGTACGACGTGCGTGATCTGGCTAATTATTTCGCGTCGATCCGGCCGAAACCCGCCAATGACGGCGACAGTGCGCTCGCTGCAAAGGGAAAACGGATCTTCATGCAGGGGATCCCGGAAGCCAACGTCGTTTCCTGCTATGCCTGTCACGGCCCCGATGGCGAGGGCGTGAGAGACATCCCGCGCCTCGGAGGACTGGCCTATTTTTATGTCAAGGGGCGGCTGGAACAGTGGGGCCAAGGATATCATTCAACCGCGGGATCGCCGATGCCGCTGGTGGCTAGTCATCTCGGACCCGAGGAAATTGAGGCGCTCGCCTCCTATCTGAGCTTTGTCAGATAGACATCAACCTTCATTGCCTTCCAAATTCTTGCTACCACAAGTGATAACCGTGACTACCTTCGTTCGGCTTCAGCCTCTTGCTCCAGTCGCAAGATATGCTCGCGTAGCACAGCAAAACGATCTTCTATGATATCGCTGAACAGCGGATCCTTGCGCGCCGTCACGGCCGACGCGATTTCCGCCCAGTCCTGAAGTTTAAGGGCCTTGTGCGCGGCAGGAAAGAAATGCCGATCTTCCGCCATCATATGGCGCCGCTCGCCCGTAATGAAGTCGCGAATGACGGTATCGACATTTTCCCGAAGGAGTTCGCGATCGGCTAGCACGTTCTTGACCGCGTGAGCGACACGGTACAGCCGTTCGGCTCCTTTGCGATGTTCTTGAACAAGATCACCTATCTTCGCTGCCGCGCCCGGATCGCGCGTCGTTAGTTTGGCAAGGACCAATTCTTCCTGGGGATGGTGATAAACTTCTGTGTAGACTTCGAAATAGCTGATAATCGCGCGAATAACCTCGTAGTCGGGACGATCTCCGCGGTCGAAAACTTCAAGCTCTCGCTCAAGAATGGCGAGCAGCTTTTCAATATTGCTGTGCTCTTTGGATAAGCGCTCGAGGATCATGGCAGCGCTCCGTATTCTGCGCAAATATGAATACCCGCTGGAGCCATGAATTGTTTGCGGTATATCAAATCGAGGTCAGAATAGGAATGCGGCGATTTCGATTCTTTTGCCGGTAATATGTAACTTTCTTGAAGCTTGACGATCTTTACCTCGCCGTAGAATTCAAAGTCATCAGCAGCGTCATCGAATGCCGCCGCCGCGCAGGTGGATTTCCCCGAATATCCGCAACACCACCTCGCCGCATTGGCGCGGCTGGTTGAAGCCGGAAAACCACGGTCTGGTTCCGGCCAACAGCTTTGCTAAGTATGCGCCGGAGCCAAACCGCGCAACGGGCAAGAAGGGGTTGTGCGTTTGGTGCGGCCGCGCTCAAACCGCGGCTTCAATTGAATCCGGATAAGGGGCACGTCCGCATTTCGCGGACCAGGCTCTTGTGAACCGCGCCGCAAGAGCGTCGCGGCCATCCGGCATCGATCCTTCACGCAAGAGCAGATCACCCGTCGCCAGGGCACAAAAAAACCGGACCTTTATGCAGCCGCCGCCGTCTGCACAAAGGTCCGATCTCGTGTTTTCGTTCCTTCGCGATGCCTGAACGGTCGCAAAGGACATTGCAGATCCTTGAAGAGATTTGTTTGCGTCCGCTTTCGATCCGGATCCGCAGTTTCTCTTCGTGGATACCGCTACTTCTTCCGTGACGTCTTCTTTGCCACCTTCTTGGTGGCTTTCGCGGTCTTCTTTGCCTTCTTCGCTTTCTTGGCCATGTCGTCCTCTTCAAAAAATTGGCTCAGTGAACTTGCACATGCCGAGTATCGACATGCACAACACTGACACGATATCACAAATGCAAAATTGATACCAACGAGTTGTGAAGTTTGTTCTTGAGCCGCTCGCCTGGGGCAGTCGGTCCCGCGTCCCGCTCGTCAAGCGGCGCTATGCTGACGCCCCTGCGGCTGCCCTTTAACCGGTCTCCCGACCCGCGAGCTGCTCCGCTTTCGCTTTCGCCGATACGCTTCTTTTCTTCTTGAAGAACTATGGGGCTCCGCTCCTCGCGCGCACCAGGGTGAAGCGCCGGCAAACGCCGGCGCCGATCCGCGCGGTCTGTCCGGTCTTCCGCGCTGCCTCAAATTTTGAATCGTCGCGGCCAGTCATGCGCTTGTACAGATCCGCTCTTTGAGCGGCCCTTGCGGGTGGGCGATCCCCCTCCACGCGGATCGCCAAAGGGCCGGATTATCATTGTCGGCACGTGAGCATCGCGCGCCTAATTTGCGTAGAAGCCGTTGTGGGATGAAGCACACCTCAGAGTTATCGCAGACGGG
>NZ_JBAVCF010000391.1:0-31395 GCF_049586575.1 Bradyrhizobium sp. | reverse complement strand
TCTGCCGAACGAGCAGAACAAGAAGTTCGTCGCGGATTACCGCAAGAAATATGCGCCCGCGCGCCCGACCTATTACGGCGCGCAGGCCTATGACGCGGCGCAGTTGATCAACAGCGCGGTGGTCGCGGTCAAGGGCGACACTTCCAAGAAGGACGCGATGAAGGCCGAGATGGAGAAGGCCGATTTCAAGTCGCTGCGCGGCTCCTATAGATACGGCAACAACCACATCCCGATCCAGAATTTCTACTTGCAGGACGTGGTCAAGGGGGCCGACGGCCAGCTCTCGCTCAAGACGGTCGCCACCATCGTCAAGGACAATCAGGACAACTTCCACGACAAATGCCCGATGAAGTGAGCACGGATTTTGCTTGGGGAATGCGGCAGCGCTAAAAACGCTGCCGCATTTGCTTAACGCTCCCCTTCGGGGGAGGGTGGGGATCGGTCGACAAGACCGACAAAGGGGATCGGCTCGGGTGCTGCTTGTCGTCGAACAATTCTTGAACGGGCTGCAATTCGGCTTGCTGCTGTTCCTGCTTGCGGCAGGGCTGACGCTCGTCTTCGGCATCATGGATCTCGTCAACCTCGCCCACGGCTCGCTTTACATGATGGGCGCCTATTTCGCCGCGACGTTTGTCGCCTGGACCGGGAGTTTCATTCTCGGCATCGTGCTGGCGCTCGGCGCGACGCTGTTGCTCGGCATTGTGCTGGAGGTCGTCGCGTTACGGCACCTCTATGGCCGCGACCATCTTGACCATGTGCTGGCCACCTTCGGGCTGATCCTGTTCTTCAACGATCTGGTGCGGCTGGTCTGGGGACCGGCCGGTCTGGCGCTGCCGCTTCCAGCCTGGCTCACCGTGCCGGTACAGATCATCCCCGGCGTGTTTTATCCCGCCTTCCGGCTCGCCATCATCACGGTCGCGCTGGCCGTCGCATTGATGCTCTATCTCGTGGTGATGCGCACCCGCGTCGGCATGTTGATCCGCGCAGGCGCCTCGAACCGCGAAATGATCGGTGCGCTCGGCATCAACATCAAGCTGCTCTACACGCTGGTGTTCGGATTGGGCGCGGCACTCGCCGGCCTTGCCGGGCTGATGGAGGCGCCGATTCTCACCGTGCAGATCGGGATGGGAGAGAACATTCTCATTCTCGCTTTTGTCATTATCGTGATCGGCGGCATCGGCTCGATCCGCGGCGCGTTTGTCGCAGCGATCCTGGTCGGGATGATCGATACGCTCGGCCGCGCCTTCCTGCCCGACTTCCTGCGCCATATCCTGAGTTCAGCGGCGGCCTCGACGGCTGCGCCTGCGCTGTCCTCGATGCTGATCTACCTCCTGATGGCGATTGTGCTGGTGGCAAGGCCGGAGGGGCTGTTTCCGGCCAACCGTCGATGAGCGCCTCTTTCAATTCCCGCAACGTGGTTGCGGCGGCCGTCGTCGCGGGCCTCTTGTTGCTGCCGGTATTTTCACAGCTCACCGGCAACGGCTTCGTGCTGACGTTGTTCACGCGCATCGTCATCTTCGCGCTCGCCGCCGTCAGCCTCAATCTCATCATGGGCTATGGCGGGATGATGAGCTTTGGCCATGCCGCCTATCTCGGCATCGGGGGCTATGCGGTCGGCATCCTCGCCGCCGAGGGTTTTGGGTCCGGTTTCGTGCAATGGCCGGTCGCGCTCCTCGTCTCCGCACTGTTTGCACTCGTCATCGGCGCGCTCTCTTTGCGTACGCGCGGCGTCTATTTCATCATGATCACGCTCGCCTTTGCCCAGATGGCCTATTACGTCGCCTCCGGCCTTTCGCGCTATGGTGGCGATGACGGCTTGACGATCTACAAACGCAGCACCTTCGGCGGCCTGATCAACCTGTCGAACCGCGTCCAGTTCTATTATCTCTGCCTGTTCTGTCTGTTCGGCTGCATCTACCTGATCTGGCGCATCGTCAATTCGCGCTTTGGCCTCGTCGTGCAGGGCTTGCGATCGAACGAACAGCGCATGCAGGCGATCGGCTTTCCGGCGACGCGTTACCGGCTGGTGTGCTTCGTCATCGCCGGGACGATGTGCGGCCTGGCCGGGGCACTGCTGGCCAACAACACGGATTTCATCAGTCCGGCCGTGATGTACTGGACCCGCTCGGGCGATCTGATGGTGATGGTGATTCTCGGCGGTATGGGATCGCTATTCGGCCCCGTGGTCGGCGCCATCGTCTATCTCGTGCTGGAAGAGTTTCTCTCGCAGGTCACCGAATACTGGGCGATGATCATGGGGCCGCTGCTGCTCCTGATCGTGCTGTTCGGGCGCGGCGGCATTCTCGGTCTCGTCGGGAGGTTTTCCCGTGGCTGAACCCTTGCTTCACGTCCAGAATCTGGTGAAACGGTTCGGCGGCGTTGTCGCGACCGACAACCTCTCGCTCGATATCGCGCAAGGCGAACTGCACGCGATCATCGGGCCGAACGGCGCCGGAAAGACCACGCTGATCAGTCAGTTGATCGGACAATTGCGCCCCAGCGCCGGCACCATCCGTTTTGCCGGCGAAGACATCACCCATCTGCCGGTGTGGAAGCGCAGCCGGCTCGGGTTGGCGCGTTCGTTCCAGATCACCTCGCTGCTGCCGGATTTCACCGCGGCCGACAATGTCGCGCTGGCCGCGCAGGCCCAGGACGATCATTCGTTTCGCTTCTTCGCCAATGCCCGCAAGGAAGCGGCACTGCGCGAGGCGGCGCATGCGGCGCTGAAGCGGGTAGGGCTTGGCGATCGCGCCGATGTCGTGGTCTCCAGGTTGAGCCATGGTGAACAGCGCGAACTCGAATTGGCCGTTGCGCTCGCCACCAAGCCGCAATTGCTGCTGCTCGATGAGCCGATGGCCGGTCTCGGCGCCACCGAATCGGCGCGCATGGTCAAGCTGCTCGCTGATCTTCGGAAGGAAGTGACGATCGTGCTGGTCGAGCACGACATGAACGCGGTGTTCGCGCTCGCCGACCGCATCACCGTGCTGGTCTATGGGCGGGTGATCGCCTCCGACGTGCCGGCGGCGATCCGCGTCAATGAAGAGGTCAAGCGCGCCTATCTCGGCGACCAGCATGTGGTGACGAGCCATGGTTGACGCGACGCCGCTGCTCGAGGTCGAGGGAATCGAGACCTGCTATGGTCTCAGCCAGGTGCTGTTCGGCCTGTCGCTGTCGGTTCGCGCCGGCGAGATGGTCGCCCTGATGGGCCGTAACGGCATGGGTAAGACCACGACCATTCGCTCGATCATGGGTCTGACGCCGCCGCGTGCCGGCGCGGTTCGCCTCGGCGGCAAGGACGTTCGCGGGTTGGCTTCGTTTCGCATCGCGCAGCTTGGAATCGGTCTTGTTCCCGAGGGCCGCCAGATTTTTCCGAATCTGACGGTGCGCGAAAATCTGGTTGCGGCTTCGGCCAATCGTCTTGGCGCTGATGACCCCTGGACGCTGGAGAAGATCCACTCGCTGTTTCCGCGTCTGGCCGAACGCGGCGGCAATATGGGCAACCAGCTCTCCGGCGGCGAGCAGCAGATGCTCGCGATCGGCCGCGCGCTGATGACCAACCCTCGGCTGCTGATTCTGGACGAGGCGACGGAAGGGTTGGCGCCGCTGATCCGCGGGGAAATCTGGAATTGCCTGTCGTTGCTCAAGGCGCGTGGCCAATCGGTGCTCGTGATCGACAAGAATGTCGAGAATCTATCTCGGATCGCCGACCGTCACTACATCATCGAGCGCGGCCGCGCGGTGTGGAGCGGCACGTCGCAGCAATTGATCGCGGAGCCCGATCTGCAACACCGCTATCTCGGAATTTGAATGGTGTGTGACAAGCCGTGCATCGGGCACGGCCAGCGACGTTAAATTTTGAGATGAGAAAAGGCTTCTTCGGCGCGGGGCGGATAAAGCATTCCGTTATCGCCTGATTGCGAAGTTCGAACAGTTTCGTCCCCGATTTGGCATCGGTCTCAACTGGTATCCGAATCTCAACATGAAGTTCATGCTCGATTACGAACACGTCGTCGTCGACAATCCGCAGTTCTTCGGCGGACCGTACTATCGCGGCGCGACGATCGACTGGATCGCGGCGCGCACGCAGTTCGTGTTCTGAGAATCTCTTATCCCTCCCTCGCGCCATGCGGGGGAGGGATATTCAAAACATCTCGAAATATTCGCGGTGCTCCCAGTCCGAGACTTCGGCCTGGAAGCGCTCGAGTTCGGCGTTCTTGATGTGGAGATAATAATCCACAAAGCCCGCGCCGAGCTTGTCGCGGAAGAAGCTGTCAGCCTTCAGCGCGTCCAGGGCCTCGCGCAGTGTTTTTGGCAGCGCGGGGGCTTGGGTTTCGTAAGGGGTGTCGGCGGGCGGGGGAGGATCAAGTGCGCGGTCGATGCCGTCGAGGCCTGCGACGATCTGCGAGGCCATATAGAGATAAGGGTTGGCGGCGGGCTCTCCAATCCGGTTTTCCAGCCGCGTCGCCGGATCGTTCGCGCCACCGAGCATGCGCACCATCACGCCTCTGTTGTCGCGGCCCCAGATCGCGCGATCCGGCGCCAGCGAATAGGCGCGGTAACGCTTGTAGCCGTTGATGGTCGGCGAAGCGAACACCGCCGATGCGCGCGCATGCTGCAACAGCCCTGCAAGATAATGACGGCCGAGCGGGCTTAAGGGCATATCGCCTTCCTTCGCCATGAAGGCGTTCTCGCCGGTCGCGCGCGAAACGATCGATTGATGCAGATGCCAGCCGGAAGCGAAAATGTTGGGAAGCTTCGGCCGGCACATGAAGGTCGCGTGATAGCCGTGGCGCCGCGCGATCTGCTTCACGGCGCTGCGAAACAGCACCATGTTGTCGGCGGGCTCAAGTCCTTTTCGCGGGGCGAAGGTGAATTCGCATTGGCTCGGGCCGAATTCCACCTCCACCGAGCGCAAAGGCAGGCCGAGCGCCAGAATATCGCGCCGGATAACGTCAAGCACCGGCGCCATCTGGTCGTAGCGCTGCTCGGTCAGATATTGGTAGCCGTGCGAGAGCAGGCTTACTTCCGGCGGCCGGCCGGGCTGGCCGGCATCTTCCGGCGACAGATGTGCGTCTTCGAGCTTGAAGATGTGAAACTCGACTTCGAGACCGGCGACGAAATCGAGGCCGCGCTGTCCGAGCTGGTCCAGCACCTTGCGGAAAAGATGCCGGGTCGCAAACGGCACCGGCCGTCCGTCGGCAAAATACACGTCGCACAACAGCCAGCCGTCCGAGGGTGCCCATGGCAGCACGCGAAAGCTTGTGGGATCGGCCACCATCAGGACATCGGCGGCGCCCTCCATCTCGGGCATGCCGAAGCCGCCGCCGGAGCTGAACACCGGAAACACGGTGCGATGCGCGGTGTCCTTGGCGAGCAGTGTGGTGGTGATGCTGCAGCCACTCTCCAGCGACGCGAGCGCTTCGCTTGCGACCAGCGTCTTGCCCCGGAGGATGCCGTGCTGATCGGGAAACGACAGACGGATGGTTTCGAGCTTTTGTTCCTCAACGATGCGGCGAAGACGGTTGGCCGCCTCTTTCTGTTCGCTCGTCCAAAGACCGTGACGCTCAACGAAACTCACGGCGCTGCCACCCTTAGCCATCGAGCCACTCACACCACTCTCAGCTGCGGCGGCTTGTCGGCGGTCTCCTCGGGCACCGGTGCAGCCCAGGGCGCGCCGCGGCGGCGCTTGACGTCAACTTCCATCCAGAAGGTTTCCCAGCCGCGGGTCGGTCCGATGCCGTCCATGGTTGCGGGCCCCTGAATGCTCCTGGCGTGGGTGGCATCGAGGAACATGAAAGGCCTCTCCCCCTTGGCCGCCTTCTCGATCTCCGCATGCAGCAGGCGGCGATATTGCACGATTGCCTTGTCGGCGGTGCCGAGATGTTCGCGGGTGCGGTCCTGGATCGAGCCCATCGATTCCACCGCCCACTGGTCGTGCACGTTGATGTCGCTTCCCATGCCGGTATAGGTCGCGGTCTGCTGTTCGTGCGGATCGAAGCCGTAGTCGTTCGATCTGTTCTTGCGCGAGACGTAATCGGGCAATTCGTAGAGTTCGAGGCGCTGCTCGCGCATCGTCTTCTTGTCGACCGGCGCCGAATACGACGTGAAGATCGCGTACCAGTAGCAATTCTGGTCGTCGATCGGCACATGCCACTGCGTGATCGTCATCTCCGTGCTCATGGGGATGACGAAGGCGTTGGGAAAAAGCTGGTTGGTGACGCGCACATGCGTGCGTTCCGAATCGATCTCGCGCAGCGCAATCAGCCGCAAGCCATATTCGGTCTGTTCGACATTGATGATGGGGCGATCGTACTCGCGCAGGATCTTGGTCATCGGCAGTTCGGTGCCGGCGGAGGCGCCGCGGAACTGACGGCCATAGGCCGTGGACGTATCCTCATCCTCGAAGAAGCGATGCAGGAAGGAGGCGTGCGAGGGGTCGATGCCGACTTCGAGTGCTTGCAGCCAGTTGCAGTTGATGTGGCCCTTGAAGGCGAAGGTGTGGCTGTCGGGCGCGACAAAACAGTCGATCTCGGGAAGCGCCGGTGGTTCGCCTTCGCCGAGATAGGCCCAGAGAATGCCGCGCCTTTCCACGACCGGGTAGGCGCGCTGCCTGATGCCCCGGCAAAGCTTGGAATCCTCCGGCTCGGCCGGCGTCTCCAGGCATTGCCCGGAGGCGTCAAACAGCCAGCCATGGAAGGCGCAACGTAACCCGCCACCCTCTAACCGGCCGAACGCAAGATCGGCGCCACGATGCGCGCAGTGGCGTTCGATCAGGCCGTAATGCCCCTGCTCGTTACGAAACAGCACGAGGTCTTCGCCGAACAGTTTCAGGGGGCGCACGGGGCGCGGCCCTTCGAGTTCGTCGAGCAGTGCCGCCGGCTGCCAATACATCCGCATCAGTTTTCCGCACGGGTCCTTTGGCCCGGTGCGGGTGATCAGGTCGTTCTGTTCCTGGCTCATCATGGCGCGTTACCTCATCCTAAAAAGGCTTGCGATGGAAGGCAGTCGCAGCTAGGTTGTTCGTCTATTGAACAATTGTTCAATATCGTAGCATGATCGAGAGGCTTCGCAAGAGACTCCCAAGCAGACTCCATGGTCAAACCCAGGCGCACCGACGGCGAGCCCCGCGCCACCGATTTTGTCGAGAGCCTCGACCGGGGCCTGCGGCTGTTGCAGGCATTCGGCGCGCGGCCCGCGCCGATGACGCTCAGTGAAATCGCTGCTCTCGCCGGCCTGCCGCGCGCCACGGCGCGGCGCATTCTCTTCACGCTTCAGCACGGCGGCTACGTTTCAAGCGACGGCAAGCTGTTTGCGCCGACACCACATGTCCTGACGCTGGCCGGCGCATACTTGCGCTCCAACCAGATCGTCACCGTGCTGCAACCCGCACTCGACGAGATTGCTGCCGCGGCGCAGGAGATCAGTTCGCTGGCGGTACTCGATGGCGACGACGTGGTGTTCGTCGCGCGCGGCAGCCCGACCCGGATGTTCTCAGGCGGCGTCGACATCGGCTACCGCTTGCCCGCGTTCTGTACGGCGGTCGGCCGCGTCCTGCTCGGTCGGCTCAGCGATGCCGAGTTGAAGACGAGGCTGGGCGCGATGAAGCGCGAGGCCCTCACGCCGCAAACGCTGACCGATCCGAGGCGGCTGCTCGCCGCCATCATTGCCGACCGCGCACGCGGCTTTTCCCTCGTTGATCGCGAGGCCGAGCCGCATTTTCGTTCGATCGCCGTGCCGGTGAAACGCTACGATGGTGCGGTCGTCGCCGCGATCAATATCGGCGCTCACGTCGACCGCATCTCGACGGAGGAAATGACCAAGCGCTTTCAACCGCTGTTGCGCGAGCATACGGAGAAAGTGACGGCGATGCTGCTTTAATCATCAGCCTGAGGATTGCCGGCCGTGCGCGATGATCGGCGTCGACAAGTATCAAACGTCGCCGAAAACCTTTCGGATCGTCTAATAATGCTTGAGTGCCGCGGCAATCGCTTCAAAGCGAGCTACGATCTGGGGTGTAACCAGATAACGGAGAGCGCCGGCAACGGATGCGCCGACAATGAATGCGACGATTGTGTACTGCGCAGTTGCAATCGACAGAAGCATCGCAAGCAGTCGTCGCCGCCGGGGTTTCGGCGTGATCGCGACCGCGGTGCTAATGGGACCGTGGTCTTCCGCGATACTCATTCAGGTTTTCGACGTGATGGGTTCACGGCGGCTCCAAATCTAGTGCTCAGACGCAAGCTGATCGATGCGGGCCTGGAGTTGTCGATTGATGCGTTCGCTGCTGCGCAGCTTGCGCGCCAGTTCAAGCGGAATGACATCGCTAGCCCAGGCCGCCGGAGAAAACGCCAAGCCGGCGGCATTCCTATCGCGCCAGACCAGACGCGCCGGCCACGATAGCCCTTTCCGCTCGATGGTGAAATCGAGTTGGTCGGGAAACAAGCCCGGATTCTCAAGTTCGATTTTCGCGCCGAGCCGGTTGAAGTTGCGGACGGTACAGGTGACCGTCGAGTTGCGCGCGTTGAACGCAACCATTCCGCCGTAATAGACGCGGTTTCGGTGCAGTTGCCGCCGTTCTCGCATGGTTTTTCTCGCGATGTGTTTCACCCTTCAGTAACACTACCGGAAGGTGTATGGCCATGACCGCTGCCGTGGAACTGCAGTAGTGGTTAATGGCTGCGGCCCCCCGGCGGGAGTGGTCCAGCGTGCCTGTATGCGCTGAATTTTCGTGAGGTGCGATCAGCGCGCGGCGCTGCGCAGGCCGAATGTCTTCTGATCGTTTTGCAGCACGGGCGCGACCGCCTCGGTCAGCCGTGAAGCAGCGGCTTCAACGGATAGCCCCGCGGTATCGACCACCGCGGATGCGCGGGCATAAAGCGGCTCGCGGCTGGTCAGGATATTGCGCAATTCGGCCATCGCCGAGCGGTCGTCCGCCATCGGGCGCAGATCGCCCTGCCGCCGCACCCGCGCCATGTGCTCTTCCGGCTCGGCCTTCAGCCAGATCGTATAGAACGACGAGAGAATGAGATCGAAGGTCACCGGTTCGGAGACGATGCCGCCGCCGGTCGCAAGCACCGTCAGCTCTTTCCGCGCCAATAGTTGCGTCAGCGCCGCCTGCTCCAGGCGGCGAAAACCTTCCTGGCCGTAGAGCGCGATGATCTCTGCGACGGAGAGGCCGTTCTGCGTCTCGATCTCCTTGTTGAGCTCGACGAAATTCCAGCCGATTTTTTTAGCGAGCATTTTGCCGAGTGTCGACTTGCCGGCACCCCGCAAGCCGATGAGCGCAATTCCCGCAAACGACATCCGCCGCTGCATCGGGGTGTTCTGACCGGCGAGAATGTCCTTGGCTTGCGCGATCTGAGCCGGCGAGGCCTTGCGCAGGAGATCGCGGACCACGGCCCAGTCGGGCGACGGCTCGGCCGCCGGTATCAAATCTTCCAGATGTGCGCCCATCGCGTTCGACACCCGCCGGAGCAGCACGATCGAGACGTTGCCGCGGCCCGCTTCAAGCTGCGCGATATAGCGCTCGGAAATGCCGGAGACTTTTGCAAGGACCTTGCGCGACATGCCGCGCAGTGCGCGCATGGTGCGCACACGCTGGCCAAGCTGCTCGAGAAAGCCGGTTTCGGGATCGCTGGTGTGGGTCATGATCCCTTATGCGAAGCGGGTCATCTCCCACGAAGGTCGTGGGAACCGACAGGAAACATAATGCCGAAGAGGATTGACAGCAAGCGTGCGGAGTGCCTTTCTATGAATTATAATTCTCAAAAATTAGGACGAGGACGCCATGACCGCGCCTTCGCCTGCGCATGAGGAAGCTGTCGGGGAATCGGCATGAGCGAGACATCGGGCGCTTACAATGCGGTGACCTACCTGCTGGACCGCAACATCGATGAGGGCCGCTCCGACAAGCTTGCCTATACCGACACCGTTTCCGAACTGACCTATGGCGAGTTGCAGCGGCAAAGCTGCCGCGTCGCCAACCTGCTGCGCCGGCTCGGTGTCCGCCGCGAAGAGCGCGTCGCGATGATCATGCTCGACACGGTGGATTTTCCCGCGGTGTTTTTAGGCTCCATCCGCGCCGGCATCGTGCCGGTGCCGCTCAATACGCTTCTGACCTCCGATCAATATGCCTACGTGCTCGCCGATTGCCGCGCACGGGTGCTGTTTGTTTCCGAGGCGCTGTATCCGGTCGTCAAAGATATTGTCGGGCGGATGAACGATCTCGAATGCGTGGTCGTCTCCGGCAAGAATGCATTCGGGCATAAATTGCTGTCCGACGAGCTCAAAGGCGAAGGCGATACGTTCGCGACCGCCGCCACGCATCCGGACGAGCCGGCCTTCTGGCTTTATTCGTCCGGCTCGACCGGCATGCCGAAAGGCGTGCGGCACTTGCACGCCAATCTCGCCGCGACGGCCGAGACCTATGCCAAGCAGGTGCTCGGCATCCGCGAGGACGATGTGTGTCTGTCAGCGGCGAAATTGTTCTTCGCCTATGGCCTCGGCAATGCGCTGACCTTCCCGATGTCGGTTGGCGCTACCATCGTTCTCAACCCCGAACGGCCGACGCCGGCGGCGATGTTCGCGCTGCTGAACAAATATAACCCCAGCATCTTCTACGGCGTGCCGACGCTGTTCGCCGCGATGCTGAACGACCAATCGCTTAAAGCGCACGGCGGCGGCGCGCGCTTGCGGGTCTGCACCTCGGCGGGCGAAGCCTTGCCGGAATCCGTCGGCCATGCCTGGAAGGCGCGCTTCGGCGTCGACATTCTCGATGGCGTCGGCTCGACTGAGCTGTTGCACATCTTTCTGTCGAACGCGCCCGGCGACATCAAATACGGCTCTTCGGGGCGCCCGGTGCCAGGCTACAAGGTGCGGCTTGTCAATGAAGCGGGCGCCGACGTGCCGGATGGCGAAGTCGGCGAACTGCTGGTGGATGCGCCCTCCGCGGGTGAAGGCTACTGGAATCAGCGCAGCAAGAGCCGGCGTACTTTCGAGGGCCACTGGACCCGCACCGGCGACAAGTACATTCGCGACGCCGACGGGCGTTACACGTTCTGCGGCCGCAGCGACGACATGTTCAAGGTCTCCGGCATCTGGGTCTCGCCGTTCGAGGTCGAGAGCGCGCTGATCACCCATCCCGCGGTGCTGGAGGCCGCCGTGGTGCCCGAGGCGGATAGCGAAGGCCTGCTCAAGCCCAAGGCATTCGTGGTGCTGCGCGCCGGCGCCAAGACGAATGGCCGCCTTGACGAGGCGCTGAAAGAGCACGTCAAGCAGAAGATCGGCGTCTGGAAATATCCGCGCTGGATCGAGACCGTCGAGGCGTTGCCCAAAACCGCGACCGGCAAGATCCAGCGGTTCAAGCTGCGGGACGATGTACGCCGTGATGTCTCTGACGATTGAGAATCGAACTGTTGCCGCACGGTGCGCTCTGCTCTCTCCCCCCTTGTGGGGGAGAGGTGGAGAGGGAGGTACTGCGAACGCCGGCGATTGCAGCTCACCCCCCGCCCTAACCCTCCCTCACAAGGGGGGAGGGAACGAACGGGCAAGGGGGGAGAGCGCGCACGTCGTCGTGCGGCGAAAGTCCCGGCACGCATGACTACCCTCTCGTCCAACGGCTTTCTCCATTTCGGCGATAGCGATCTCGAATATCGCATGATCGGGCCTCAACCTTCCGACGCGCCGACCATTGTCATGCTGCATGAGGGGCTCGGTTCAGCGGCGCTGTGGGGAGATTTTCCCGACCGCTTGCAGGCCGCCACCGGAACGGGCGTGTTCGTCTATTCGCGTGCCGGCTACGGCGCGTCAACATCTGTCACGCTGCCGCGCCCGCTCGATTACATGAGCGTCGAGGCGCTCGACGTACTGCCGTCTTTGCTCAATGCGATCGGCTTTCAGCGCGGCGTGTTGCTCGGGCATTCCGACGGCGCCTCGATCGCTGCAATCTATGCCGGCGGCACCGGCGACCACCGGCTGCGTGGCGTCGTGCTGATTGCGCCGCATTTTGTCGTGGAAGACGTGTCGGTGGCCTCGATTGCCGGGATCCGGCAAACTTACGAGACCACGGATTTGCGCAGTAAGCTCGCGCGTTGGCACCGCGACGTCGACAACGCCTTCTATGGCTGGAACGATGCCTGGCTTAATCCCGACTTTCGTCGATGGGACATCAGCGAATATCTCGCCTACATTCGAGTGCCGGTCGCGATCCTGCAAGGCGAAGACGACCAATATGGCACTATTCGCCAGATCGAGATTGCCACGGAGGAATGCTATTGCCCCGTCGATGTGACGGTGATACCGGGCGCGGGGCATTCGCCGCAGCGTGAGGCGGCTGAACGGACGCTCGCAACCATTTCGGAATTCGTCGGCCGTATTTTTGATTCTGCATAAAACTTGAAACACCCGGTCTCGTAGATTTTTTGCGTTGTGGCTTTGTGTCAATGAATATGACGTCGTCAACCGCGGCTGATTTGCCGCTGCCGGGCTGGGCCTATGTGCCCGGCGAAACGGTGGATTCCGAACCCGATCACGAAACACTGTCGCAGGTCAGGGCGCTGGTGCCCGCGCAATTTTTTGGCCACGTGCCGACCCGTCATCCGGCATTGCGCTACGGCATGGCGCTCAATGACGCCGGCTATTTCTGGGAATCGCAGCAGGTGCTGGAAGCCGTCTGGGCTGCGACGCCGCAAGGCGGGCGCGAGCGCATTCTGCTGCGCGCCTGTACCCAGATCGCCAACGCCAATCTGAAGCTTCGAATGCGAAAGCCACACGCGGCGTTGCGGCTGTGGGACGAGGCGCTGGCGGAGATCGACGATTTGTTGTCGCGCCGGTCGGCGGCTCGCGGAGACGGTTTTGCCGATCGCTTTCCAGCAGCCAACCTCGCCAAACTGTTGAAGGCCAGGCTGGCCCAGCCGACGCTGTCCAAAGCTGACTGGATCGCCCTGGGCTCGATCACCTGAATATGCAAAAAAATGCAGATTTCCGTCCCTGCAGCCTCTAGACGAGAGCCGCAACATGCATTATTGTGCATATATTCGTTAACAAAGAACCGCATTCAGGGATAAGCCCATGACCGGCGACGAGCGCGTTCTTGCGGGAGGCGCGACCTTTATCGATTTTCAGACCGACCCGTCGCGCTACCGGCATTGGAAACTTGGCGTCGACGGCGCTATCGCGACGCTGACGATGGACGTCGACGAGAATGGCGGGCTGTTCGAAGGCTATCAGCTCAAGCTGAATTCCTATGATCTGGGCGTCGACATCGAGTTGGCCGACGCCGTGCAGCGGCTGCGTTTCGAGCACCCGAACGTGAAAGTGGTGATCCTGCGCTCCGGAAAAAATCGCGTGTTTTGCGCCGGCGCCAATATTCGCATGCTGGCCGGCTCGACCCATGCCCACAAGGTGAATTTCTGCAAGTTCACCAACGAGACCCGCAACGGGCTCGAGGATTCATCGGAGAATTCCGGGCAGCGCTTCATCACCGTGGTCAACGGCACCGCGGCCGGCGGCGGTTACGAACTGGCGCTCGCCACCGATCACATCATGCTCGCCGATGACGGGGCTGCGGCCGTCGCATTGCCGGAGGTGCCGTTGCTCGCGGTGTTGCCGGGCACCGGCGGGCTGACGCGCGTGGTCGACAAGCGCAAGGTGCGCCGCGACCATGCCGATTATTTCTGCACCATCGAGGAAGGCATCAAGGGCAAGCGGGCGGTCGCCTGGCGTTTGGTCGATGAGATCGTGCCGAACAGCAAGTTAGAGGCCAAGGTCGCCGAGCGTGCGAAGGAATTCGCCGCCGCCTCAAAGCGCAACGGCAGCGGGAAGGGGATTGCGCTGACGCCGCTGTCGCGCACCATCGGCGAAAGCACTATCCGTTATGACACCGTCAGCGTCGAGATCGACCGCACCGCGCGTATCGCAACTATCTCGATTGCGGCGCCGGAGACGACGCCGCCTGCGGACATCGACGGGCTGATCGCGCAAGGCGCTGACTTCTGGCCGCTCCAGGTCGCGCGCGAGTTGGACGATGCGATCCTGCATTTGCGCATCAACGAGCTTCAGATCGCCATGCTGGTCTTCAAATCGCACGGCGAGGCGGCCCACATCCTCGCTTACGATGATTTTCTCGAAGCCAACAAGGCGCACTGGCTGGTCAACGAGATCCGGCAATACTGGAAGCGGGTGCTCAAGCGCATCGACGTCACCTCGCGTACGTTGGTGGCGCTGGTCGAGCCGGGTTCGTGCTTTGCCGGCACCCTCGCCGAATTGGTGCTCGCCGCCGACCGCTCTTACATGCTGATCGGCACGCGCCAGGGCGACAATCGCCCGCCGCCGTCGATCCAGATATCGGCGCTGAATTTCGGCGCCTATCCGATGAGCCATGGATTGACTCGGCTTGAATCGCGTTTCCAGGCCGACCCATCCGATCTCGAGCGCGCGCGGACGCGCATCGGTGAGGCGCTTGACGCCGAGGAGGCCGAGGCGCTTGGCCTTGTGACCTTTGCGCTCGACGATATCGACTGGGACGACGAGGTCAGGGTGTTTCTTGAGGAGCGCGCCAGCTTCTCGCCCGATGGTCTCACCGGCATGGAAGCGAATTTGCGCTTCGTCGGACCGGAGACCATGGAATCTAAAATCTTTTCGCGCCTCACCGCCTGGCAGAACTGGATCTTCCAGCGGCCCAATGCGGTCGGCGAGGAGGGCGCGCTACGCCGCTACGGCACCGGCGAGAGGCCGCAGTTCGATATGACGAGAGTGTGAGGAGTGAGTGGCGAGTAGCGAGTAGCGAATGGTACTATTCGCCACCCGCTATTCGCCAGCCAAGGAGCACGGCGATGAATGTCAACATTATGAACGTCGACTATTCGACCAAGATTCCCAATAACGTGAATCTGAGCGAGGACCGGCAAGTGCTCAAGGCGCTGGAGGGTTGGCATCCCGGTTACATGAACTGGTGGGGCGACATGGGGCCGGAAGGTTTCCAGCAGTCGCTGGTCTACTTGCGCACCGCCTATTCGGTCGATCCGCGCGGCTGGGCCAAGTTCGATTACGTCAAGATGCCGGATTATCGCTGGGGCATCCTGCTGGCGCCGGAGGAAGAAAACCGCGTCATTCCCTTCGGCGAACATTATGGCGAGCCTGCCTGGCAGGAAGTGCCCGGCGAATACCGCGCGATGTTGCGGCGGCTGATCGTGATCCAGGGCGATACGGAGCCTGCTTCCGTCGAGCAGCAGCGTCATCTCGGCAAGACCGCGCCCTCGCTTTACGATTTGCGTAACCTGTTCCAGGTCAATGTCGAGGAAGGCCGCCACCTCTGGGCGATGGTCTACCTCCTGCAGAAATATTTTGGCCGCGACGGCCGTGAGGAAGCCGACGAATTGCTGCGCCGTCGCTCCGGCGACGCGGATTCACCGCGCATGTTGGGCGCCTTCAACGAGGCGACGCCCGACTGGCTGTCGTTCTTCATGTTCACCTATTTCACCGATCGCGACGGCAAGATGCAATTGCACTCGCTGGCGCAATCCGGATTCGATCCGTTGTCGCGCACCTGCCGCTTCATGCTGACGGAAGAAGCCCATCACATGTTCGTCGGCGAGACCGGCATCACCCGTGTGGTGCAGCGGACCTGCGAGGCCATGAAAGAGGCCGGCATCAGTGACCCCAACGATATCGCCAAGGTCCGCGCGTTGGGCGTGATCGACCTGCCGACCATTCAGAAGAAGCTGAACCTGCATTACTCGTTGTCGCTCGATCTGTTCGGCTCGGAAGTCTCGACCAATGCGGCGAACGCTTTCAACGCCGGCATCAAGGGCCGCTTCCACGAGACCCAGATCAAGGACGATCATCGCCTGCGCGACGACACCTATCCGGTGCTGAAATTCATCGACGGCAAGATCACGCGCGTCGACGAGCCGGCGCTGACCGCGCTCAACATGCGGCTGCGCGACGACTACACGCAGGATTGCGTCAAGGGACTATTGCGCTGGAACAAGGTCATTTCGACCGCCGGCTTCGACTTCAAGCTGACGCTACCCAACGTCGCCTTCCACCGCGCCATCGGCGAATTCAGGGATATTCATGCCACGCCCGACGGCGTGCTGATCGACGACGCGGCATGGAATACGAAAAAGGGCGCGTGGCTGCCGTCGACAGAGGACGGCGATTTCATCGCCTCCCTGATGACGCCGGTGACAGGCGTCGGCGAATTTGCCTCCTGGATATCGCCGCCCAAGGTCGGCATCAACAACAAGCCGGGCGATTTCGAATATGTAAAGATCGAGACGTGATCCCCTGCTTTCCTTCTCCCCTTGCGGGAGAAGGTGCCGCGCAAAGCGCGGCGGATGAGGGGTGTCTATTCGTCAGTTTGGCGGCGAAGCCAACCCGAACGTCGCTGTGTCTACCAGTTACGTCGCCCTCTCCCGCAAGGGGAGAGGGCTCAACAATGACCGGTCGCGTTTGTTGCGTCCTTGTTGCTTCAGCTAATCCCACCCATCTCCCTTGATGCCGGGATTGGCGTAGACGATGCCGCCATCGACCGCGATGGTGGCGCCCACGACGTAATCGCCGGCGCGTGAGGCGAGATAGATCGCAGCTCCCGCCATGTCCTCGTCGGTGCCGATCCGCCCCGAAGGCACGCGCGTTGCCACCTCCTCCGCATTGTCACGCGCCGCCTTGTTCATGTCGGACTTGAACGGGCCCGGCGCAATCGCCGATACGACGATATGGTCGGGAATGAGTTTGACGGCCATCCGGCGCGTCAGGTGGATGAGACCGGATTTACTCGCGGCGTAGGAATACGTCTCCAGCGGATTGACGAAAATCCCGTCGATCGAAGCGATGTTGATCACCTTAGCCGGCCTCTCGACGGTGGCCGCAGCCCGCAACGATCCGGCCAGCGCCTTGGTGAGAAAGAACGGCGTCTTGAGGTTGAGGTTGATCACCTTGTCCCAGCCGCTCTCCGGAAATTCGTCGAAATCCGCGCCCCAGGCCGCGCCGGCATTGTTGACGAGAATATCGAGCTTGCCCTCGCGCTTGTTGATTTCGCCCGCCAGCATCTCGATGCCTGCGGTGGTCGAGATATCGATCGGCAGCGCGATGCACTCGCCGTCATAGGCGGCGCTCAACTCCTTGGCGGTAGCCTCACAGGCGGCCGCCTTGCGCGCGGTGATGTAGACCCTGGCCGCGCCTTGATTGAGAAAGCCCGCGGCGATCATCTTGCCGATACCGCGCGATCCGCCGGTCACCAATGCGACACGGCCGCGAAGCGAAAACAGGTCCTTGAACATGCGCACCCTCCATTGGCTTTTGCCAAGGTTCTGGGCGCTGAGTTTGAGTGAGTCAAGGAATAGCGGATTTTTCCGCCCTCATCCTGGGGAGGCGCTCAAGCGCCGTCTCGAAGGAGAGGGCGGCCCATCCTTCGAGACGCGCACAAGCGTGCGCTCCTCAGGACGAGGCCGAGCAACATCGGATTTCACTAGGCCGCGTCAACGCGCCGAAAGCCGTTCCACATCGCGGTCGCCGCGCCCGAGGTGAGCACGGGAAGAATACGCTCGTTCTGATAATTGCCGTTGAGCGAGATCCGCGGCAGGGCGGTTGGATAGTCCGCGCTTTCGGGGAAGATCATGCCCGGCCGCGTCGTCACCGCCGTCGTGAATCCGGCGGCCTTGGCGAGCGCGAATTCGCGTTGGCCGGCTGCGAGCCGGTCGCCATAAGGATAGGCGAAGTGAAGGGCGGGACGTTGCAAGGCGCTTTCGATGCGTGCCCGGCTCGTTGCCATTTCATGGCTCGCGATTTCGTCGGGCTGCTGGGCCAGGTTGCAGTGGGTCACAGTATGCGCGCCGATGTTGACGAGCGACTCGTTCGCAAACGGTTTTAGTTCGTCCCACGACATGCAGAGCTCGCGACAGATCGCGGCTTGATCGATGCCTTGAGAGGCACAGAGCGCGGCGATCTCGCGGGCCAGATCGTCGCGGCCCGGAAGCGCGCGCAGCCAGTCGTGCAGCCGCTCGAAGGCCGAGCGCTTGGCCGAAAGCGTTGATGTGTCGATGCGGGTAGCCACGCCATCGATCCCGGCCTCGATCGTGGAGGCCTTGGCGATTGCTCTCTCCAGCGCGACCCACCACTGGTTGCCCGTGCCTTGCGCAAAATCGCTGGTCACATACACGGTAAGCGGTGCGTCAAATTCCCGCATGACGGGAAGCGCGAAATCCCGGTTGTCACGATAGCCGTCGTCAAAAGTAAAGCAGGCGGAACGCCGCGAGTAGTCGCGCTCCGTCAGCCTGCGGTGAAATTCATCCATCGTGATGATGTCGATGCCGCGCGCGCGCAGATGGGCAAGCACCGCGCGCAGGAATTGCGGCGTGATTTCGAGGTGGCTGTTCGGCTGAAATGCCGCGTCTCGCGAGGGGCGCACATGATGGAGCATGAAAATGCAGCCCGCGCCGGCGAAAATCGGGCGAAACAGGCGGTGCGCACCGGTGAGATAAAGCGCTTCCAGGCCGGCGCGGATCACGTTGCTGCGTAACTGCTTCATCGGGCTGGATGGCCGGTTGGAAGAGGCATTTCAAGCTATCTGCAGACCCTTGAAGAAAGGGTTAGCCGCACCTGCCGTCCGCTGGACCGTCCCCCTGCTATTTCGGGTTTGACAGCCCCGCAAGGGTTTGTTTTCTCTCTCTTTCTGGTGCCTGTGCGTTGCGGTTCCGGCGCAGCCTTGGGAGAGATCGAGAGGAAATGCGTCAAACCGAAAAGCGATGGCGGATCAGAGTGTTGCCGGTCCCCCTGTTTACCGAAATTCGCCAAAGGGGGCAGTTTGCAGTTTCTTCGCGAATTTCGGAAATGACGCGGCGTCTCGCCTCGTGGGATATCGGATGCGCGGACTAGTCAGGTGGAGCAGCAAATGGTGGCCGGGCACGATACCGCTCGCCGTCCTTTGGGCCTTGGCGGCCTGGACCAGCACCTCGCCTCTGGAAACCGAACTGGCCGGCCGTTCGACGGCTGCACTGAAGGATATTCTGCTCGACAAGAGCCAAATCGCCGTGAGCGGCCGCGACGTCGCGCTCGCCGCCGACGCCTTTTCCGAACAGGGACGCCGTAGCGCCGTCGCCGCCATCGAAGCCGTGCCGGGCGTGCGCCTCGTCAACGACGAGACCCGCCTCGTTCCCGAGGCCAGGCCGTTCGTCTGGTCGGCCGAGCGCGACGTGGTTCGGGTGACGTTGACCGGCAGCTCCCCGTTGCCTGCGAGCAAGGGCAAATTGCTGGAAGCCGCTCGCGCCGATCTCGGCGGCGTCGAAGTGGTCGACCAGACAAATTTGTCGCGCGGCGCGCCGCCGCATTTCGACGATGCCGCGCTCTTGCTGCTTAACCAGGTCGCCAAACTGAAGGACGGCAAAATCACCATTTCAGATAGCAAGGTCAGCCTGTCCGGCATGGCGCGTGACCTCGGCGGCCGGGAAGCGATTGCGGCTTCGCTGAAGAACCTGCCTGAGGGTTTTTCGGTCGCGTCGAACGAGATCAAGGCTCCGCCCTATATTTTCCAGGCCAACAAGGATCCGGTGGCGCAGACGTTGACGCTGACGGGCTACGTGCCCGACAATAATGTGCGCGCCGCGATCGTGGCGGCGGCGGGCCGTAAGTTTTTCAGCGAAAAGGTCGTCAACAACCTCAAGGAAAGCCTCGGGGCGCCGTCGGGCTTTGCCGGCGCCGTGGTGCCGGCGCTCGGCGCGCTGTCGCGGCTGTCGACCGGGACGCTGGTGGTCTCCGATCGCGAGGTCAAGCTGTCGGGCGATGCGCTCTACGAGGCCGCGTCCAGTCAGCTTCGCGCCAACCTGTTCAAGGGTTTTCCGCAAGGCTGGCAGGTCAAGGCGGATATTTCGGTCAAACCGGCGGCAGCGCCCGTGGATGCGACCGTCTGCCAGCAGCTGTTTTCAGAAGTGCTGGCCAAGGGAACGATCCGCTTTGAATCCGGGCGCTCCAATATTGACCCGGATTCGGTTGGCCTGCTCGATCATCTGATCGAAATCGCACTGCGTTGTCCGACGACCAATATCGAGGTCGCGGGCCATACCGACGCCGATGGCGACAGCGCCACCAACCAGGCCCTGTCGGAAAAGCGGGCGCAGGCCGTCGTCGACTATCTGGTGAAGGCCGGTCTTCCCGCAACACGGTTTACCGCGATCGGTTATGGCAGCACCCAGCCGGTGGCCGCCAACGGCACCGACGAGGGCAAGGCGAAAAATCGCCGTATCGAATTCGTCGTGAAGGAGCAGCCGTGATTTTTCTGGCGACATTTGACTGGGGCTGGCTTCTCGCCGCGTTACTGCTCGGTTTCGGGATGGGCTGGATCGCGGTGGTGCATCGCGGTCACGGCGTACCGAAGAATCTGGCGCGCTGGCTCGCTGCGCTGGTGGCGGCCCTGCTTGCCGCGGCGCTGGCGCGCGTAATTCCTGGCCGGCCGGGCTATTGGCTGGACCTTGGCCTTTTGATGCTCGCGCTCTATCTGATCGGGTGCGGAATCGGATCGTGCTTGCGCGACTGGCTGTTGCCCCGCCCCGCGAGCGCAAGTTGAAGGCGAATTCACATGGTCGATGGATTCTGCACGCTTGCGGACCACTACCGGATGTTCGGCCACTACAATGCCTGGGCGAATGGCCGCTTGTTTGCGGCGGCCAGCCGGCTCACCATCGACCAGTATCGCGCCGATCGCGGCGCGTTCTTCAAATCCGTGCACGGCACGCTGAACCATCTCCTGGTAACGGACCGGGTATGGATGCGGCGCTTCACCGGCGAAGGCGATGCGCCATCGCGGCTCGATGCCATTCTTTACGAGACGTTCGATGAATTGCACCGAGCGCGGCAGGTCGAAGACCGGCGGATCGCCGATTTCGTCGATGACCTTGACGAGGCGCGCATCACCGCGACCATCAAATACCGCCGCGTCTCATCGCCGCAGGAAATCGAACAGCAGCTCGCGCCTGCGCTGGCGCACTGGTTCAATCACCAAACCCATCACCGCGGACAAGTCCACACACTGCTCACTGGCCTCGTGGGCGAAGCCCCGGAGCTTGATCTGCTGTTTTTCCAGCGTCTGGCCGCGACCGGTGCCTAGATTGCGGGCGCGCCGCGGTAGTTTCCTTCTCCTAAGTATTGAAGGAGCAGGCCTTTCCGTACCATGCGAATTCCACTACGGCTCAAAACAAGCTACCAGATGGACCCGGGGGGTGGATTGGAGCGGGCATCGCATTCGCTCCCAAAGGCGAGCGCGAGACCCGAAGCAAATGTTAGAACGAAGCCGCTGGGCAATGTACGATCGGCGGGATTGTCCGCGCAACGAGGTCTAGATGCTGGAACCAATACGCAGGGCGATATCGTTTCTGCGCCACCGACAGATCCTGCATAAACTGGGCGTCGCGGTCAGCATCACCGTCATCGGTATCGCGTGCTACGTGCTGTTTCACATGCTCCGCGATATCGATGTTTTCGAAGTCATCGAAGCGATCAAGAGCACCGAGCCCCGATCGATCGCAACTGCCGCGCTGTACGTGGCGGCCGGCTATTTCACGCTCACGTTCTACGACCTGTTCGCGACGCGCGCGATTGGCCGAAATGAGATCCCTTACCGCATCAACGCGCTTGCCGCTTTCACCAGCTATTCCATCGGGCACAATGTCGGGGCCAGCGTCTTCACCGGCGGCGCGGTGCGCTATCGCATTTATTCGGCCTCGGGCCTGAATGCGATCGATGTCGCCAAGATCTGTTTTATCGCCGGCTTGACGTTCTGGCTCGGCAACGCGGCGGTGCTAGGGATCGGGGTCGCCTGGCATCCGGAGGCCGCCTCCGCGGTCGATCAATTGCCGTTCTGGCTCAATCGGATCATTGCCGTCGGCATCATTGCGGGCCTCGTTGGCTACGTGATCTGGGTCTGGATTCGACCGCGCAATGTCGGGCGCGGACCATGGACGGTGGTGCTGCCGGGCGGGCCGCTGACGCTGCTGCAGATCGCGATCGGCATCATCGATCTCGGCTTCTGTGCGCTGGCGATGTACACGCTGGTGCCCGACGAGCCCAACCTGGGCTTCGTCGTGGTCGCGGTCATTTTCGTCTCGGCGACGCTGCTCGGCTTCGCCAGCCACTCGCCCGGGGGACTTGGGGTGTTCGACGCCGCCATGCTGGTCGGCCTGTGGCAGATGGACAAGGAGGACTTGCTCGCCGGAATGCTGTTGTTCCGCCTCCTCTATTATATTGCGCCGTTCGTCATATCTGTAATCATATTGACGTTTCGGGAGGTTATCGTCGGAGCCCGGTCGAAGCGGTTGCGGCAGGCGGCGTCTGCGATCGCCGGGGAGCCGCAGCACGAAGCCGTTTACGTGCGGGAGCGCAACGAGCCCGGCGCCTGACGTGACCGTCCAAAAGGGGATGAGGTTGCGAATTCTGGAGTCGGAGTTTTAGCCCGATGGCAATAGACCACACTCCCTCCTTCTTTTTCTCGCCGTGGCCGGACCGCCTGAGGCATTCGGCAATCGTCCTGCTGGCGGCGGCGCTGGCGCTGGCCGTGGTGGTCGTACTCGGCGAATTGTCCGCGGTGCGGGCGGCGGTGATCTTCGCCTGCATTGCCGCGGCGGCGCTGGTGCCCTGGCGCCTGCACGACACTGCGGCTTCGCGTGAAGACGTCCGCGGCACCAATCCGGTGGAATCTGCGGCGGTCGCGGCCGTCGTTGCCGGCATGCCGGATCCCGCCGTGCTGCTCGACCGCGCCGGCCGCGTCATTCACCTCAATGCGGCCGCGGCCCAGCTTGCGCCGGCGTTGCGCAAGAACGAGCTTGCCCAGTTTGCGCTGCGCTCGCCCGAGATCATCACCGCGCTTCGCGAAGCCATCGCAACCACCGAACCCCGCCGCGCCACCTATCTCGATCACGTTCCGGTCGATCGCTGGATGGAGCTTGTCATCATACCGGTTCCGGTGCCGACGTTGTTCGGCAGCACCGACAAATGCATGCTGATGACCTTCCACGACCTGACGCCGCTGCGCCGGGTCGAGGAGATGCGCGCCGACTTCGTGGCCAATGCCAGCCACGAATTGCGCACGCCGCTCGCGGCGCTGTCGGGCTTTATCGATACGTTGCAGGGGCCGGCCCGCGACGATCCCAAGGCCCGCGAGCGCTTTCTCGGCATCATGCATACCCAGGCAACACGGATGGCGCGGCTGATCGACGACCTGTTGTCGCTGTCGCGGGTCGAACTGTCGGCCCATGTCCGCCCGGACACGCTGGTCGATATTGTGCCGATCATTGGCCAGGTGATCGACGGGCTGGAGCCGCTGGCGCGCGAACGCCAGGTCGAGGTCGAGGTAGATTTGCCAGAGGCGCCGGCGTGGATCGCGGGCGATCGCGAAGAACTGCTGCGGTTGTTTGAGAACCTGGTCGAGAACGCGCTGAAATATGGCGCGTCGGGCGGCAAGGTGGTCGTTTCGCTGGCTGCGGAGATATCCAGCGAGGGTCAGCCGGAGCTGCGGGTTCAGGTGCGCGATTTCGGTCCCGGTATTGCTCCTGAACACCTGCCGCGGCTGACCGAGCGGTTTTACCGGGTGGATGTCGGCGACAGCCGCGCGCAAGGTGGAACCGGCCTTGGGCTATCGCTGGTCAAACATATTGTGAACCGCCATCGCGGCAGGCTTTTGATCGAAAGCGTCTTGAAAAACGGCGCTACTTTTACCGCCTGTTTTCCCCAGGCCAAACCTCCGCTCTCTACCTGAAATCAAGCAATTTCAAAGGCTTGGTTGCGTCATCCAAGTGTCATCAAACCTTCGTAAAAGGGGCATTGACGGCTCCTAAACGGACCCGCGTGAGCGCTTGGCTTACGAGATGGAGACCAGCAATGAATTTCATGAAAACGATCGTCGCTGTCGGCCTAGTCGCCACATCGACGTCGGCGTTCGCCGCGGACATCACCGGAGCGGGTGCGACGTTCCCGTTCCCGATCTATTCGAAGTGGGCCGATGCCTACAAGAAAGAGACCGGCAACGGCCTGAACTACCAGTCGATCGGTTCCGGTGGCGGCATCAAGCAGATCCAGGCCAAGACCGTGACGTTCGGCGCCACCGATATGCCGCTGAAGGTCGAGCAGCTTGAGAAGGACGGTTTGGTTCAGTGGCCGATGGTCATGGGCGCGATCGTTCCGGTGGTGAATCTGGAAGGCGTGAAGCCGGGCGAACTGGTGTTTGACGGCACAACGCTCGCCAACATCTATCTCGGCAAGATCACCAAATGGGATGATCCGGCGATCAGGAAGCTCAATCCGAATGTGAAGCTGCCGAGCGAGGCGATTACCGTGGTTCGCCGCTCCGATGGGTCGGGCACGACGTTCAATTTCACCGACTATCTTTCCAAGGTGAGCGCGGAATGGAAGACCAAGGTCGGCTCCGGCACCGCGGTCGAATGGCCGACTGGCGTCGGCGCCAAGGGTAACGAAGGCGTCTCCGGCAATATCGGCCAGACCAAAAATTCGATCGGCTATGTCGAATATGCCTATGCCAAGCAGAACAAGCTGATCTATGCCGCACTGGTCAACAAGACCGGCAAGACCGTGCAGCCGACGGTGTCTTCTTTCCAGTCGGCGGCCTCGAACGCCGATTGGGCGAAAGCGCCCGGTTACTATGTGATCCTCACCGACCAGCCGGGTGAACAGTCGTGGCCGATCACGGCGTCGACCTTTATCCTGATGCAGAAGGCGCCGACCGACAAGGCGGCCTCCGCGGAAGCCATCAAGTTCTTCAAGTGGGCTTTTGCCAATGGCGGCAAGATGGCCGAGGAGCTCGATTACATTCCGATGCCGGATGCCGTCGTCAAGTTGATCGAGAAGACCTGGTCGGCCGACATCAAGAGCTGAGGCCGGATGACCCTCAGGACCTTGCGCCCCGTTCTTTCGGGGCGCGAGGGTGAGACAAGGCGAACCCGGGATTCATGAGGATTCCGGGTCTGATCCCGAAAGCACCATCCCGGAATGATGCCGGATCGATCGTCAGCAAGACCGCTACCGGCAAGGCGGCCTCTGAGGCAGGCGGTGGGCGAAACTTTGAACCAGACAGAGGGCATTGGCGTGGCAGAGATGGCGGTTCAAAGCGATGCCATGGAAGTCGCAGGACCCTACGATCGCGCCAAGGCGCTGAGTGCTTTCAAGCTCGGCGACGTCACCTTCTATTGGATCACCCGTACCTGCGCGATTTCGGTCCTGCTCATTCTTGGCGGCATCATTCTTTCGCTGATCGTCGGCGCCTGGCCGGCGATGAAGGAATATGGCTTCGCGTTCCTCTGGACCCAGCGCTGGGCGCCGTCGGCCGATCCGCCGGTCCTTGGGGCGCTGGGCCCGATGTACGGTACGCTGGTCACCTCTTGTATCGCGATGCTGATCGCGATCCCGGTCGGTCTCGGCATCGCGATCTTTCTCACCGAGCTTTGCCCGCAATGGCTGCGCCGGCCGATCGGCATCGCCATCGAACTGCTCGCCGGCATTCCCTCCATCATCTACGGCATGTGGGGATTTTTCGTGCTCGGCCCGTTTTTGGCCTACACGTTCCAGCCGTTCATGATCGGCCTGTTCGATGGCATCCCGGTGCTGGGTTCGATCTTTGCGGGGCCGCCGTCCTATCTGAGCATGTTCAACGCGGCGCTTATTCTTGCGATCATGGTGCTGCCTTTTATCACCGCGATCTCCGTCGACGTCTTCAAGACCGTCCCGCCCGTATTGAAGGAGGCCGCCTATGGCGTTGGCTGCACGACGTGGGAAGTGGTTCGCAACGTCGTGATCCCGTATACCCGCGTAGGCGTCATCGGCGGCGTCATGCTGGCGCTCGGCCGCGCACTCGGCGAAACCATGGCGGTCACGTTCATTATCGGAAATTCCTTCCGCATCTCGTCCTCGATCTTTGCGCCGGGCACCACCATCTCGGCGGCGATCGCATCCGAATTCGCCGAAAGCGACGGCCTGCATCAGTCCGCGCTGATGCTGCTCGGCCTGCTCCTGTTCGTGCTGACTTTCCTGGTGCTGTCGGCAGCTAGGCTGATGCTGATGCGCCTGGAAAAGAAGGCGGGCAACTAGCATGAATCCGATTTACGCAAAGCGCCGCCGCAACGACATCATCATCCGCACGCTGTGCTTCGGCGCGGCCCTATTCGGCGTCACCTGGCTGGCGCTGATCCTGTTCACGCTGTTCTTCAATGGCCTCAGGGGCATCAATCTCGAACTCTTCACCCAGAACACGCCGCCGCCCGGTGCCAACGAAGGCGGCCTTTTGAATGCGATCACCGGCTCCATCATCATGACCGCGATCGGCGTCGGCCTCGGCGCGCCGCTCGGCCTGTTTGCCGGGACTTACCTGGCCGAATACGGCAGAAACGACCGCCTCACGTCCGTGATCCGCTTCATCAACGATATCCTCCTGAGCGCGCCGTCGATCATCATCGGCCTGTTCATCTATGGCGCCATCGTGGTGCCGATGCGCGGCTTCTCGGCTTTGGCGGGCTCGCTGGCGCTTGCGGTAATTGTGACCCCGGTCGTGCTGCGCACCACCGAAGACATGTTGCTGCTGGTCCCCAATCCACTGCGCGAGGCAGCCTCGGCGCTGGGATTGCCGCGCTCGCTGGTGATCAAGCGCATCGCCTACCGCGCCGCGCGCTCCGGCCTGATCACCGGTGTGCTGCTGGCGACCGCCCGCGTCGCCGGCGAGACCGCGCCGCTGTTGTTCACCGCGCTCTCCAACCAGTTCTTCAGCCTTGACCTGACCAAGACGATGGCGAACCTGCCGGTGACTATCAACAATTTCGTCCAGAGCCCCTACGCCTACTGGAAGCAATTAGCCTGGAGCGGAGCTCTCATCATCACGCTGGCCGTGCTCGCTCTCAACATTGGCGCCCGCATTCTTGGCGCCGAGAGGACTGCAAAATGAACGACGTTTTCGCTTCCGCCAGTGTTCCCGCGACCCCGCCGCCGCCGGTCGCCGCTCACGCATCCGGCCATGCGGAGCCGCCGGCCAAGGTCACCGCACGCGGGTTGAATTTCTATTACGGCGAGCATCACGCGCTGAAGAACATCAACATCATGCTCGGCACCAATCGTGTCACCGCTTTCATCGGCCCGTCGGGCTGCGGCAAGTCCACCTTGCTGCGGATTTTCAACCGGATGTACGACCTCTATCCGGGCCAACGCGCCACCGGCCAGTTGATGCTCGACCAGACCAACATTCTCGATCCCAAGCTCGATCTCAATCTGCTGCGGGCTCGCGTCGGCATGGTGTTTCAGAAGCCGACGCCGTTCCCGATGACGATCTATGAGAACATCGCCTTCGGCATTCGCCTGTACGAGAAGATTTCCCGCTCCGAGATGGACGGCCGGGTCGAGAAGGCGCTGCGCGGCGGCGCGCTCTGGAACGAGGTCAAGGACAAGCTCAACGCGTCGGGCTTGAGCCTGTCCGGCGGCCAGCAGCAGCGGCTGTGCATCGCTCGCACGGTGGCGGTCCGTCCCGAGGTGATCCTGTTTGACGAGCCATGCTCGGCGCTCGATCCGATCTCGACCGCCAAGGTCGAGGAATTGATCCAGGAACTGGCCGAGAACTACACCATTGCCATCGTCACCCATAACATGCAGCAGGCCGCCCGCGTCTCCGACAAGACGGCGTTCATGTATCTGGGCGAACTGATCGAGTTCGACGAGACCAACAAGATTTTCACCTCGCCGAACGACCGGCGGACCCAAGACTACATCACTGGGCGCTTTGGTTAAGGAGAATAAGATGGTCGCAGAGCATACAGCCAAGGCGTTCGACAGCGATCTGCAGGAATTGACCCGGCTGGTGGCCGAAATGGGCGGCCTTGCCGAACGCATGATCGTGGATGCCGTCGATGCGCTGATCCGCCGCGACGTCGCGCTCGGCCGGCGGGTGGTCGAGACCGATGCCGAGATCGACAATCTGCAGCGTTTGATCGAGGAGCGCGCGGTGTTGACCATTGCGCGGCGTCAGCCGATGGCGGTGGATCTGCGTGAGATCGTCGGCGCGATGCGGGTCGCGACCGATCTCGAACGGATCGGCGACCTTGCGAAGAACATGGGCAAGCGCGTTGCGGCGCTGGAGAGCGACTTTCAGCCCTTGAAGCTGATCCGCGGGCTCGAGCACATGACCGACCTCGTGCAGTCGCAGGTGAAGTCGGTGCTTGACGCCTATGCGGCGCACGACCTGCCGGCGGCGATGACGGTCTGGAAGAGCGACGAGGAAGTCGACGCCATCTGCACCTCGCTGTTTCGCGAACTCCTGACCTACATGATGGAAGATCCGCGCAACATCTCTTTCTGCATTCACCTGATGTTCTGCGCCAAGAACATCGAGCGGATCGGCGACCACGCGACCAATATCGCCGAGACCGTTTTCTACATGATCGAAGGCCAGCAGATCCTCGACAAGCGGCCGAAGGGTGACATGACGACCTTTGCTACAACCGTGCCTGGAAGCTGATCGCCGTTTCCAGGGTAGGGCATCATACGAAAAGGACGAAAGAAGGCTACGCACATGAGCGCACGCATTCTGGTGGTGGAAGACGAGGAAGCGCTGACGACGCTGCTGCGCTACAACCTCGACGCCGAGGGGTATGACGTCGAAACGGTTGGGCGGGGTGACGACGCCGACACCCGCTTGAAGGAGCGGGTTCCCGACCTGATCGTGCTGGACTGGATGCTCCCGGGTCTGTCCGGCATCGAGCTGTGCCGGCGCTTGCGCGCCCGGCCGGAAACCAAACAGCTTCCGATCATCATGTTGACCGCGCGCGGCGAGGAAAGCGAGCGGGTGAGGGGGCTTGCGACCGGCGCCGACGATTACATCGTCAAGCCGTTCTCGGTGCCCGAATTGCTGGCGCGGGTCCGCGGCCTGCTGCGGCGCGCCAGTCCCGAGCGGCTCGCTACCGTGCTCACTTATGGCGACATCGAACTCGACCGCGAGAAGCGCCGCGTCGCGCGCTCCGGCCGCCCGGTCGATCTCGGACCGACCGAGTACCGGCTGCTCGAATTCTTCCTGGAACATCCGGGCCGGGTGTTCAGCCGCGAGCAACTGCTCGACAGCGTCTGGGGCCGCGACATCTATATCGATGAGCGCACGGTGGACGTGCATATCGGACGGTTGCGCAAATTGCTCAATCCCGGCCGGGAGCAGGATCCGATCCGCACCGTGCGTGGCGCCGGCTACGCGCTCGACGATCGCTTCGCGAAAGTCGAATAGGGCGGGGCCACATTCTCCCTGCTAAAGTAGCGGACTCTATCCGCAGCGTGCGGTGGTCAAAAACCTTCGTAACAACGAAGTCTGCGGTTATGGGTCCCCGCGTGCGCGGGGACGACGACTAAAGTCGGTAGGACTATCTCGTCGTCTTCGGCGCCTGCCGGCGGCGGTCGCCGGTCGGCTGATAGGCGATCCGCGAGTGATGCGCGCAGTAGGGCAGGCTGGGCAGCGCCTTGCCGCCGCAGAAGAAGAATTCTGGGCTCGACGGATCGCCGACCGGCCAGTGACAGGTCGCCTCGTTCAATTCGAGCAGCGACAGCCGCTGGCTCATCGGCACCACATTGTCATAGGCGATCGGATCGGGCTCCATCTCGACCTCGAAGGCATGCGCCAGCGCCGTGTTGCCGCGCGAAACCGGGCGCGACACCCGCATCATATGCTGGGCGGGGCGCGCCTTGCGCGGACGAGGCGCGGCGGAAGAAGGGCTCTTGGCGCGGCCGGAAAGGCCCAGCCGGTGCACTTTGCCGATCACCGCGTTGCGCGTGACATTGCCGAGCTCGGCGGCGATCTGGCTCGCCGAAAGGCCTGCTTCCCAGAGCTTTTTCAATTGCTCCACGCGATCGTCAGACCAGGTTAGTACCGTCATCGCACTCTTTCCTTCGCGTCGCGCCGGCCTGTTACGGGGCAGCGCTGCGATGCCAATCGTCTCTAAAATCCCTTCCGGCAGAATCCCTTAGCCCTCGCCGGGCGCAAAATATGCGCTCGAACGTTTACGCAGAACTCTGGCGACTTAGAGGAGCAATAACTACCGCACGAGATGTCGTATCCGACAGTCGAGAAGCTACAATATGGCGTGACTCCCGCGCAAGAGTCGACGCGCATGCGTCCACATGTTCCACTGTTTTCACGCTTGCATTGCGATCCTTCGGCGACACCGGAGATTTACGGAATCCGCCCGTTGACACAGATCGCCACGGGCATAAAATGACCGGTACGTGCCGCCCCTAAAAGGCGGCACGTTTTGTTTTTGCTTTCCAGCTCTGACCAGCAGTGATCGTCATGACGTCGCATCTGCTTCCGGTATTTGCCAGGGTTGACCTCGGCTTTACGCATGGCGAGGGCTGCTGGCTGTTTGCCACCAATGGCGAGCGCTATCTGGATTTCACCTCCGGTGTTGCGGTGAACGCGCTGGGACACGCGCACCCGTATCTGGTGAAAGCCCTGCAGGAGCAGGCGGCCAAGCTCTGGCACATGTCGAACCTGTTCAAGAGCCCGGACGGCGAGAAGCTGGCGGCGCGGCTGTGCGAGCAAAGCTTTGCCGACTTCGTGTTCTTCTGCAATTCCGGCGCGGAGGCGCTGGAAGGCGTGATCAAGCTGGTGCGCCATTATCAGTTCTCCAAGGGGCATCCCGAACGCTTCCGCATCATCACGTTCGAAGGCGCGTTTCATGGCCGCACGCTGGCGACGCTGGCGGCGACCGGCTCGGCCAAATATCTCGAAGGTTTCGGCCCGCCGATGGACGGCTTCGATCAGGTGCCGCATGGCGATCTGGAGGCAGTGAAGAAGGCGATCGGCCCGCATACCGCCGGCATCCTGATCGAGCCGGTGCAGGGCGAGGGCGGCGTGCGCTCGACGCCGCACGCATTTGCCAGGGCGCTGCGCGCGCTGTGCGACGAGCACGGGCTGTTGCTCGCCTTCGACGAGGTGCAGACCGGCATGGGCCGCACCGGCGATCTCTTTGCCTACAAACGCCTCGGCGTCGAACCGGACGTGATGTCGCTGGCAAAGGCACTGGGTGGCGGTTTCCCGATCGGCGCGGTGCTGGCGACGGCCGAAGCCGCCTCCGGCATGGCGCCGGGCTCGCACGGCTCGACCTTCGGCGGCAATCCGCTCGCGGTCGCGGCCGCGAATGCTGTTCTCGACGTCATGCTCGAGCCCGGTTTCTTCGATCACGTGCAGAAAATGTCGCTGCTGCTCAAGCAGAAGCTCGCCTCTGTGGTCGATCGCTATCCTGCTGTGCTTTCGGAAGTGCGCGGCGAGGGGCTTCTGATCGGCGTCAAGGCGGTGGTGCCGTCAGCCGATCTTGTGACCGCGCTGCGCGAGCAGAAGCTGCTCACGGTCGGCGCCGGCGACAACGTCGTGCGTTTCCT
>NZ_JBAVCF010000390.1:0-3352 GCF_049586575.1 Bradyrhizobium sp. | reverse complement strand
ACTGAGGCCTCACCGCCGGTTACGGCCCAACCCTCGGCGCCACCGCCGCCGATTTCGCTGCAGCCGCAGGCTGATCCGGGATTGCCAGCGACGGCGCCGCGGCCACCGCTGCCGGTGCAATAGCGCTCGTTGTTGAAGCGTCGTTAACGAACCGGCGAGAGGGCAGTGCCCGGGAAACCGGCGTGGGCCGGAACCAATCTGTCGCAGGGGGCTTAACGCACGTCTTCCCAAAACAGGGAGAATGCCATGAAGATCGCAAGGATTATTTCGGCCGGCGCAGCTGCATTTGTGGTCGTGAGTTCGGCCGCTTTCGCGCAACAGGCCCACACGGGAATCCTGACCGAAGTCAACCGGCTCAACAACACGGTCGCGATCCGGCAAACCCAAAACGGCACCGTCGGTGCGAATACCAGCGGCGCCGCCGAACAGTTCAAGGTCGGAAGCGGAGTGTCAATGGAGGCATTGCATGCCGGCGACAGCGTCAGCTTTTCGGTTTCCGGCGCCGACGGGGCCAAGACGATTACTAAAATCGATAGGCGATAACGCGCTCCTGCCGTGACGCTTCGATCACGCGCTAGCCGAGCAGCACCGCATCCGCGCCGTTTACAGCCTCGGCGCTGTCCATCACGGTCCGTTCCAGCGCGCCCGCTTGCACCGAAACGTTCTCGGCGAAGTACCGCGCCAGCGTGACGTAGCGCTGTGGATCGGCTTCGCTGGTCCCGCGCGCGGCCAAGGCCTCGTTCGCCAGCATGCATCCGCCGAGTGTTGCGCCGAACAGCCGCAAATAAGGCGTCGCGCCGGCGAGCGCCTCATTGGGCGCCGACGTCACGCGTTCGAGCAACCAGCGGCTCGTGCGTTCGAGCGAAGCCAGCGCGTCGCGCAATTTTGTCCCCGTGGTGCCGAACGCCGGATCGTTGGAGGCTTCGATCTGCTCGACGGTGCCTTTGAGTTCATCAAGCAGGGCCCAGACCGACTCTCCCCCGTTGGCCGCGAGCTTGCGCGTCACGAGGTCGATCGACTGAATGCCGTTGGTGCCTTCGTAGATCGGCGTGATGCGGGCATCGCGATAATGCTGAGCGGCGCCGGTTTCCTCGATGAAGCCCATGCCGCCGTGGATTTGCACGCCAAGCGAGGTGACTTCGTTACCGATGTCGGTGGAAAACGCTTTCGCGATCGGCGTCAACAGCGCGCCGCGCGCCGCAGCGGCTGCACGCGTTGAGGTATCTTTGGCCCGTATCGAAACATCCAGGGCGACAGCCGTGGCATAACAGATCGTGCGCGCGGCAGCCGTGAGCGCCCGCATCTGCATCAGCATCCGCTTGACGTCGGGATGCACGATGATCGGATCGGACTCATACCCCGGCTTGCCGGCGGCGCGGCCCTGGCGGCGCTCTTGCGCAAAGGCCAGCGCCTGCTGATAGGCGCGGTCGGCTATCCCGACGCCTTCGAGGCCAACGCCGAGCCGGGCCTGATTCATCATCGTGAACATGCATTGCATGCCGCGATTTTCTTCACCGATCAGGTAACCGATGGCGCCGCCATGATCGCCCATCGTCATGGTGCAGGTTGGGGCCGCGTGCATACCGAGCTTGTGCTCGATGCCGCTGACATAGATGTCGTTGCGCGCGCCGAGAGACCCGTCCGCATTGACGAGGAATTTCGGGATCAGAAACAGCGAAATGCCGCGGGTACCCGCGGGCGCGTCGGGCAGGCGGGCAAGCACGAAATGAACGATGTTATCGCTCATGTCGTGATCGCCATAGGTGATGAAGATTTTCGTGCCCTTGATGCGGTAGGCGCCGTCGGAGTTACGCTCGGCGCGGGTGCGCAGCGCACCGACGTCAGAACCGGCTTGCGGCTCAGTGAGCTGCATGGTGCCGGGCCAGTCTCCAGAGATCAGCTTTTCGAGATAGATTTTCTTCAGCTCTTCGCTGCCATGGGCATCCAGCGCTTCGATGGCGCTCAGCGTCAACAGCGGGCAAAGGCCGAAGGCGATGTTGGAGGCGCTCCAGATTTCGGTGCAGACCGCGTTGATGGCGAGCGGCAGGCCCTGGCCGCCGAAAGCTTCCGGCCCCGACACCGCGTTCCACCCGGCTGCGGTCCAGCGCTTGTACGCATCAGGCCAGCCGGGGGCGGTGATCACGTTGGCGTCTTCCAGCTTGATGCCGTTCTCGTCGCCGACGCGGTTGAGCGGCGCCAGCACGTCGGAGGCAAACCGGCCGGCTTCCTCCAGCACGGCTGCGGCAATATCGGCGTCGAAGTCGCCGTAATGCCCGGCCTTCACCGCGGCCTCGAGCCCCGCGCCGTGGTTGAGGGCGAGCAGCATGTCATTGATCGGCGCGCGGTAGGTCATGGCTTTAAGCCTCGGATGGAAGATCGAAATCCGTCTTCCCACGAAACGATGCGTCTCTCAACTCCCGGCCGGATCGGCAAGGCGTGCCGCAGGAGCGAAAATAGCTGGTTTCCGGTCCAAATACGCGGCCGAATTCAACGTGATTTTCGGCCTTCAGCCTGTTGAAATAGCTGATCTCCCTCTATAGACCGGCGTGGCCGAAGATTTGAGTCCCGGAAAGCCATCTGCCTTCCGCCTCTTCCGGCCGTTGGGGCGTCGCCAAGTGGTAAGGCAGTGGATTTTGATTCCACCATACGGAGGTTCGAATCCTCCCGCCCCAGCCAGCATTTACCCGGTCCATTCCGGACACATGGGTTACGTTTTATTCCGAAGACATAGGTAACACTTTCGGTCCGAAGGGATTTGCAAGGGGTTCGAGCCTGCAAGTCTCATCATCGAAGTAGCCGAGATCATAGTCCATAAAGCTGACCAGCCAAATGCGGTCGTCGGTTTGCTTGATGCCGACAGTCTGGCCGGCGAACACCTGACTTAGATTGATCTTCTGGTTGTTGAAGCAGATGCGGCCGCAGGTAGTGACAGTGGCTGCCTTGTCATGAAGCGGATAGTCGATGTCCGGCAAGCCGCGATAGGGCCGTGACGATGGCTGATAGCGCTCGGCCGGACACTGCATGTTGAGCGCCTGGTGCGGTCGCTCGTTGTTGTAGCCGTCGATGAAGTCGTCGAACCTGGCCTGCTGCTGCAGGAAGTTTTTGGCGGCCGGCTTGGTGGCCTCCAGCTTCAAGGTCAGATGCATTCGCTCATGTCGGCCGTTCTGCTGCGGATGGCCGGGCTTGATGCGCTCGATCTCGATGCCGAGCCTGAGCCACCAGACGGAGAGCTTTGAGAGGTTGAACAGGGAATTGGGACTGGCAAAGGGAACGCCGTTGTCGGTGCGGATGGCCCGCGGCAGGCCAAACTCCTTGAATACGCTCTCAAACACCGGGAAGGCATAGACTTCCC
>NZ_JBAVCF010000389.1:0-8300 GCF_049586575.1 Bradyrhizobium sp. | reverse complement strand
GGCACCATCGCCTTCTTGTTGCGGTCGAGATATTTGACGAATTCCTCGACGCCGCCCTCGTAATGCATCGCCTCCCGCTTCTCGACCGCATGCCGCATGTCGGACAGCACGATGTTGACGCCGGAATTGAGGAAAGCGAGTTCGCGCAGGCGATGTTCGAGGGTTGCAAAATCGTATTCGACGTTGGTGAAGGTTTCGGTGGAGGCGAGGAACGTCACCTCGGTGCCACGCTTGCCGTGAGCGTCGCCGACGACCTTCAGCGGCGCAACCGCATCGCCGTGGACGAATTCGATGAGATGTTCCTTGCCGTCGCGCCAGACCTTGAGCTGCAATTTGCTCGACAACGCGTTGACGACGGAAACGCCGACGCCGTGCAGACCGCCGGAAACCTTGTAGGAATTCTGGTCGAATTTTCCGCCCGCATGCAGCTGCGTCATGATGACTTCGGCAGCTGAAATACCCTCGCCCTTGTGGATATCGACTGGGATGCCGCGGCCGTCGTCGCGCACCGTGACGGATCCATCCGCATTGAGGACGACCTCAACGGCGGTCGCATGGCCCGCGAGCGCCTCGTCGATGGCGTTGTCGACGACCTCGTACACCATGTGGTGCAGGCCGCTGCCATCGTCGGTGTCGCCGATATACATGCCCGGCCGCTTGCGAACGGCATCGAGCCCCTTCAACACCCGGATCGATTCCGCGCCATATTCAGCAGGAATGGGAGGCTCGTTGTCGGCGATCGGTTGCCGCGCAGGTTCTGTCATGTGAGGCCTTTGGAATTTCCACGAATCAGCCGCGCAACGAGGGGCTGATTGGTTGTATTTCTGCCATGAAAGGTGAAGCGCGCCTAGCGCAAAGTCTGGACCCGCAAGATATTGAAAATATGGGATTTTTAAGAGGTTTTTCAAGCCCTCGGCGGACCGATTCGGCGACCCGGTAAAAGCGCGATTCGCATGCCGATTCCACCCCGCCCAAAGCGAAGTTTTCCACTCGCTTGGGCGTCAGGCGCGAGGAGTAATTTCGCCGGATTCGACGTTGAAGATTTCGCCGGACGGGCCGACATCGGCAAACGCCGCAGGATCCGCGCCGGTCATCCATACCTGCGCGCCGAGCTTTGAGAGCTCATCGAACAGCGCCGCGCGGCGGCGCGGATCGAGATGCGCCACCACCTCGTCGAGCAGCAGCAGTGGAGTGATGCCGGTCATATCCGCGACCAGACCGGCATGCGCGAGCACCAGGCCGATCAAGAGTGCTTTCTGCTCTCCGGTCGAAGCATCGCGCGCCGGCATGTTTTTCGGCGCGTAGACGACCTGCAGATCGGTGAGGTGCGGCCCGTCGAGGGTGCGCCCGGCGATGGCGTCGCGGGCGCGGTTATTGCGCAAAATGTCCCGGTAGCGATCCTCCACCGACGTCGCCGGTTCCGACATCAGCGCGTTTTCCATCCAGCCATCGAGCGCAATCTCTGCGGAGGGAAAGGCCGAGGCTTCGCCGCGGGCCCGCAGCATCGCGCCAAGTCTTGCCGCGGTCTGGCCACGCATCGCCGCGACCGCAACCGCGAGCTCGGCCGTTTCGCGCTCGATCGCGTCGCACCAGTGATCGTCGTAGTTGCGCACTTCCAGCAGCCGGTTGCGCGAACGCAACGAGCGATCGAGCGCGGAGACCCGCGCCGAGTGTTCGCTGTCGATGGCGAGCACAAGCCGATCGAAGAAACGCCGCCGCTCAGACGCCGGCCCCAGAAACAGCCCATCCATCGTGGGCGTCAGCCACACCATTCGCAGGTGATCGCCGAACGCCGTCGCCGAGGCCACCGGTTCGCGATCAATCCGGCAGCGCCGGCTGATTGAGGCGTCTGCGATTGGAGCATCGATGCCCGTGCCGAGCGTCGCCAGCCCCAACGCGCCCTCGACTTCCGCTGAAACCGCCCACGAGCCGTCGCCCTGGTTGTCGGCGACGTCCTCCAGGTTGGCGCGGCGCAATCCGCGGCCCGGCGACAGGAATGAAATCGCTTCAATGCAGTTGGTTTTTCCCGCGCCATTCGGTCCCGCCAGCACGACGACGTCACCGCGCGTCTCAAGACTCGCCGCGCGGTAGTTACGGAAATGCGTCAGCGTCAGGCGATGAATGCGGGATGGGGTCATGTGATCTTTCTTCCCCCTTCCCTTGCGGGAAAGGTGTCAATCACACCCGCATCGGCATCAGCACATAGAGCGCGCCCTTGGAATCCTTGTCCTGTATGAGCGTCGGCGAACCGGGGTCGGCCAACCGCAGGACCGCGACTTCACCCTCGATCTGGGCGGCGATGTCGAGCAAATAGCGTGAGTTGAATCCGATATCGAGCGGATCGGAGGCGTATTCGACTTCGAGTTCTTCCGTCGCACTTCCCGAATCAGGATTAGTGACCGACAGCACCAGCCGGCCTGCCGACAGGGCAAGTTTCACCGCCCGCCCTCGCTCGCTTGAGATCGTCGAGACGCGGTCGACCGCCGCCTCGAAATCCTTCTTGTCAACGACGAGTTCCTTGTCGTTGTTTTGCGGAATCACGCGGCCGTAGTCGGGGAAGGTGCCATCGATCAGCTTCGAGGTCAGAACCACGTTGCCGATGGTGAGGCGGATCTTGCCCTGCGACAGCTCAATTTTGACTTCGGCCTCATTATCCTCGATCAGGCGCTGCACCTCGCCGACGGTCTTGCGCGGCACGATGACGCCCGGCATTCCTGCCGCTCCCTTTGGCTGCGGCAAATCGATCTGGGCCAGGCGATGGCCATCGGTTGCCACCGCGCGCAACGTCGCCGCCTTGGCGGTGCCAGCCGAATGCAGATAGATGCCGTTGAGATAATAGCGGGTCTCTTCCGTCGAGATCGCAAACTGCGTCCGGTCGATCAGCCGTTTGACGTCGGCGGCCGCAAGCGTGAACGAATGCGTCATGTCGCCGGCGGCGAGATCCGGAAAATCGTTCTCGGGCAGCGTCTGCAGTGTGAAGCGTGAGCGGCCGGCCCGGATCGCCAGCACCGAGCGGTCGCCATCGCCCTCCAGCACGATTTGCGCGCCGTCGGGCAGCTTGCGCACGATGTCGTAGAACATGTGCGCCGGAACCGTGGTCGAGCCGGCGGTCGCCGTCTCAGCCGCAAGCGTCTCGGTGACTTCCAGATCGAGGTCGGTCGCCTTCAGCGACAACCGCGCGTTTTCGGCCCGGACCAGCACGTTGCCGAGGATCGGAATGGTATTGCGCCGCTCGACCACGCGATGGACGTGGCCCAACGATTTCAGGAGTTGCGCACGTTCGACGGTAACCTTCATAGCCACACCCGCCTGATCCGAAGATGGAAAAGCCGGGCGGCCCCGAAGGCGCGCCGCGGCATCTGAACCCCAAAACCCGATCAAAGCTGGATTTGATCAAGCCTTTGGGGGGACCCCAAGGTGGCGCGGATGGCCCGCAAGCGCAAGAGAGGCGGCTCCCCGTTCCCCACGTTTTGGCGCCTCTTGAAAAAGGCCCGCTGTCAGCCCTGGAACCCTGACCGTCCTTTCCCCGCTCGAGGGGGACGGGAGTGTCCGTCGCTCACTCGCTCTGTAATTGCCGCTTCAAGGACTCGACCTCCTCCGACAGCGACACGTCCTTGGCGACCAGAGCCTCGATTTTACGGACGGCGTGCAGCACGGTGGTGTGATCACGCCCGCCGAACCGGCGGCCGATTTCCGGCAACGAGCGCAGCGTCAGGGTTTTGGCCAGATACATCGCCACCTGCCGGGGGCGAACGACGTTGGCCGTGCGACGCGATGACAACAGGTCGGAACGGCTGACATTGTATTGGCGGGCCACCACTCTTTGAATGTCCTCGATCTTGATCCGCTTGGGTTCCTGCGGACGGACCAGGTCGCGCACCTCGCGCTCGGCCATCTCCAGCGTCACCGGCTGCGAGTTGAGCTTGCTGTGCGCCAGCAGGCGGTTGACGGCGCCTTCGAGATCGCGGCCGTTATGCGTGATGGTGCGGGCCAGATATTCCAGCACCTGCTCGGGCACATCGAAGCTCGCGTGATGGGCGCGGGCGGCGGCGACGCGCGATTTGAGAATGCCGAGCCGCAGTTCCTCGCCGAGCGATCCCATTTCCACGACCAGGCCGCCGGCGAGCCGCGAGCGTACGCGGTCATCGAGGCTTTCAAGATCGGAGGGCGGACGATCGGCCGCGATCACGACCTGACGTCCGGCATCGATCAGCGCGTTCAGCGTATGACAGAATTCGGCCTGGGTGGATTTGCCTTGCAGGAATTGCAGGTCGTCGATCACGAGCACATCGATGCCGCGCAAGGCTTCCTTGAAGGCCAACGCCGTCTGCGTCTTCAACGCCGCGACGAAGCCGTACATGAATTTTTCGGCTGTCAGGTACAGCACCTTGCGCTCGCTGCCGGAATTGCCGGCCCAGGTCACCGCCTGCAACAGGTGGGTTTTGCCGAGCCCTACGCCGGCTTGGATATAGAGCGGGTTGAACATCACGGGATCGCCGCGGCGTCCTTCGGCTACCTGACGCGCCGCCGCATGGGCAAGCGTGTTCGAACGGCCGATGACGAAGCTCGCAAACGTCAGACGCGGATCGAGCGGCGAACCGCCGAGCGCATCGTGGCTGGCCGAAACCGGCGCGATCGCCACCGAGCGCAGTTCTACCGCCGGGCGGTTATCCGACCGTTCGACGCGGCGCTGGTCAAGCTGGGCATGGGCGGCGTCCTTGGCCGGCGCGGCGCAGCGCATCGCCGTGCGCACGGAAAGATCAATCCGATGCACCTTGGGCATTTCGGTCTGCCAGCAGGACAGAACGCGCTCCGCGTAATGCGCCTGAATCCAGCTCTTGAGGAAGCGCGTCGGAACCGAAAGATGGACGCTTTCATCCTGCACGCTTTCCAGATCCATCCGGGCAAACCAGCTCGTGTAGACGTCTTCACCTACGCTCGAACGCAACCTTCCTTTCACACGCGACCAACGGTCCTGCTCGATATTTGTCATTGCCTGAAGCTTTTCTGTGTGTGTCATGAAGAAATCTGCTGATGCTGATGGTGATGGTGGATCCACCGTGCATGTGCCGCACGGGAGCAAAGCCTTGCGCGAAGCCTGTTTCAGGCACAGTCCGGCCGTTCGGCGAAACGCCGTCAGGTAGGTCTTGGGCTTGAAGAGGAGCTTCGCGAGGCTAGCGCGTACTCGACGGTCGGTCCGGAGTTCGCGCGGGAGGCTGTGCGCCGACGGCCTCCAAGGCATTGTTCAATGCCTCGATGTTCGACGCACCGTTGTTCGCAATTGAACCGAGATCAAAAATTCGAATGATTTTGTAAGACATGCTGCCTCCCCCTCCTGCCGCGACCGAGCGCAGCAAGTAGTCAATCCAATCGTCTCAAAACTGACCGGCGGCGCCCGAAACTGAAACACCGTTCAAGCCGCTACGCCACTCGTTCCGCCCGCCCTCACCCTCGTCTGCTCGTTCGCTTCGCTATCCTCGCCGCCGGTTTGACTGTTTCGTATCTCTCTTGTTAGCCGGCGAAACACGAACGCATCGCCTTGAGAAATTTCGACACAGAACTGCCTTACCCATATTACTACAGGCTAGAACTCAACGATCGCTTGGAGAGCGTCGCTAACGCGCACACCGCCGCCGATTTGCACGTCCGCCCCTGTCCTTAATCCGCGCTGGTCTCAAGAGCCGTGGGCGCTGCGAACGATCTAAGAGATACAGCAAGCCTCATTTCCCGCAACGAAAATGATTCAGCTTCATCGCTTGCAAAAACAACTTGGCGTTTCGGCCAATCGGCAGGCGGTTTTCCTGCAAAGCTGCAACGTTTTGAATCTGTGCGGAGATTCGAAACAAAAAGCCGCTGTCATATTTCGGGCCACACCAAAAATAAAAATCATAAATTGGTCATGTTTGACGGAGTTGGGAGCGAATTTTCAAACAACCCGCTATCGCTATGCCGATAAGTGACTACGCAAACGCGTTTTTTTTTGCTCGTCGAACAAGGGTAACCTTTCGAAATCGCAGTGCACCCGACGGCCGCAGGGATTTTTCGAAGATACGTCCCTCAACGCGCAGGCCGCGCTTTCACTTCCCGTAAAAGCACTGGCTTCCGCAACCTTCCGCCGTCCGCAAAAGCACGGAAGAGTTTTTGCCAGCCTGGAAGGACTCCGCAAAAAACAAAAGCCCGGCAATGCCGGGCTTTTGCAGTCGTTGCTTTCGGCTGGCTTATTTGGCCAGCTTGGCGATCTGATGCACAAGCCGTGAAACCTTTCGGCTCGCGGCATTCTTGTGAACGATGTTGCGCTGCGCTGCGCGCATCAACTCGGGCTCGGCGCCCGCCATCGCCTTGAGCGCTGCGTCGCGGTCGCCGCGCTTGATCGCCTCTTCGACCGAGCGCACGGAGCTGCGCATCTCGGTCCGGCGCGATTTATTGACGATGGTGCGGCGGGCAATCTTGCGCGTCGCCTTTTTGGCGGAAGTCGTATTGGCCATGTTCTCAAATGTCCTTCGGCAGTGACCGATCGCGGGTGGGCGAAATGATGACCCACGGTTTGCCTGATCGACGCTGATTGTTTTCGGGTGCTCTATCGAGAATGCCTCACCGGAAACGTGTGCTCCGGCAGTAGCGCTCAAAAGAACAGCGGCGGCGGGATTGCGCCCGCCGCCAATTGAGGGGTCTTATAGAGGCCGCAGGATGCAGCGTCAACGGCTTCCACGGTCTGCCGGGGCTCCGGACCGGGCGGTATTTGCCGATAAGATGCTGACGAGGTTGAATTTCCGCCACCGCACCGCTAATGGCTGACAGCGATGGGACACGGCATATAATGGGTGAGGCATGATCCGCGGCTTTTTCCGTCTGGTGGGGTTACTGCTGCTGGCCGGCGGGTTCATCTTCATGGTCTATGACGGGGCAAGATACGTTGCCGACAACACGCTGCGCTTCACTCGCTTTGGCGAGTTCTGGAATGACGTCCATCAATCCAGCCAGCAAGCCTTTCGGGCCTGGGTAGAAGCTCATTCGCCCTGGCTCTGGAACAATGTGGTTCGCGTCATCCTCGATCAGCCGGTTTTTGCCGTGATGGCGGTGCTCGGGATCTTGCTGATGCTGCTGTTCCGGCCAAAGAAGCCGTTGATCGGCTACTCCAGGGACTGACGCTAGCCGCACCGTAACAGGGCTGCCGGATTTCGCGTACCGACCTATATTAGGTCTGCGGCTTGTCGTCGCCGGGATCGGAAACGTCCGTTCAAGGAGGTAACCCATGCTCTTCATGCGCAAGACCACCACTTTGCCTGATGCCGCCGAGGCGCTGCCAGGCCGGGCCGATCCAATTCCGACAGCGACGCGGCACTTCGTCAACGGTCATCCGTTGCAGCCGCCCTACCCCGCGGGCCTCGAGCAAGCGGTGTTCGGACTAGGCTGCTTCTGGGGCGCGGAGCGCAAGTTCTGGGAGCGCGGCGATGGCGTTTACGTCACTGCCGTTGGATATGCCGGCGGCCACACCAAAAACCCGACCTATGAAGAGGTTTGTTCAGGCCGCACCGGTCACACCGAAGTGGTGCTCGTGGCGTTTGACCCGGCCAAGATCTCCTACGATCAGTTGCTGAAGACATTTTGGGAAAGCCACAACCCGACGCAAGGCATGCGCCAGGGCAATGACGTCGGCACCCAATATCGCTCCGCGATCTATACCTATGGCGATGCGCAGCGCGATGCCGCGGTCGCCTCGAAAGCCGCCTACCAGAAGGCGCTTGCGGCCAAAGGTCTCGGCACCGTCACGACCGAAATCGCACCGGCGGGTCCGTTCTATTTCGCCGAAGACTATCATCAGCAGTATCTCGCCAAGAACCCGGCGGGTTATTGCGGGCTGGGCGGGACCGGCGTGTCCTGCCCGCTTCCGACAGGCGTCACCGCCTGATCGCATCCGCCTGGAGAGCGGCCGGTGCTTCCGGCCGCTTTCATCCCAGACGGACCGCGTGCGAAAAAACGATTTGTTAACCATAACGAGTGCAAGACTGAGGCCGTTTCGTTAAATAGGACAGCTCAGTTGCGAGTAACGCGCGCGCTTTTATTGCCGCTTACGGCTGCCATGGCCGCGCTCGCGCTTGCGGGTTGCATGCAGACGGGTTCGCAGGTTGCGATGGATCCGCGCAGCGACCTCGACGCCATGGCCTACGGCCAGCCTTCTTATTATCCCTCGCCGACAGCCGATTCCGGTGGGGCGATCAGCGCGCTGCGCGCGAGTTTCACCGGCTCCCCGGGCAACGCTTATGCCGCGGCGACACCTGCCGCCTATGCCGCCGCTCCCG
>NZ_JBAVCF010000388.1:0-1511 GCF_049586575.1 Bradyrhizobium sp. | reverse complement strand
TCGACGTGGGCGTAGTGGCGGTTCTGCGTCTCGTATTCGACGTGAGCGGTCGAAATCGTGATGCCGCGCGCCTTCTCTTCCGGCGCCTTGTCGATCTGGTCGTACGCCGTGAACGTCGCACCACCGGTTTCGGCCAGGATCTTGGTGATCGCCGCCGTCAGCGACGTCTTGCCATGGTCGACGTGACCGATGGTTCCGATATTGCAGTGCGGTTTGTTACGTTCAAATTTTGCTTTGGCCATTTGACTCTCCGTTCAATCGTTAGCAGCCGCCAACGACAATCAGGCAAACTTCTTCTGGACTTCCGCCGATACGTTCGCCGGCGCTTCCGCGTAGTGGTCGAACTGCATCGTAAAGGTGGCACGACCCTGGCTCATCGAGCGCAGGTTATTCACGTAGCCGAACATATTCATGAGCGGCACCATCGCGTTGATGACGTTGGCATTGCCGCGCATGTCTTGACCCTGGATCTGGCCGCGCCGCGAGTTCAGGTCGCCGATGACGGAGCCGGTATAGTCTTCCGGCGTCACCACCTCGACCTTCATGATCGGCTCGAGCAGGACCGACTTGCCCTTCTGCAGCGCTTCGCGGAAGCAGGCGCGGGTCGCGATTTCGAACGCCAGCGCCGACGAGTCGACGTCATGGTACTTGCCGTCGATGAGCTGGACCTTGACGTCCACCACCGGGAAGCCCGCAACCACGCCGGAGGAAAGAACGCTCTCCAGGCCCTTTTCGACGCCGGGGATATATTCCTTCGGCACTGCGCCGCCGACGATCTTGGATTCGAATTCGTAGCCCTTGCCGGGCTCGTTGGGCTCGACCACGATCGTGATCGCCGCGAACTGGCCGGTACCGCCGGTCTGCTTCTTGTGGGTGTAGCTGTGCTCCACCCGCTGAGTGACGCGTTCACGGAACGCCACCTGCGGCGCGCCGATATTGGCATCGACTTTGTACGTGCGCCTGAGGATATCGACCTTGATGTCGAGATGGAGCTCGCCCATGCCCTTGAGAATGGTCTGGCCCGACTCCTGATCGGTCGACACCCGGAACGACGGATCTTCCGCGGCGAGCTTCGCCAGCGCCACGCCGAGCTTTTCCTGGTCGGCCTTCGACTTCGGCTCGATCGCGATCTCGATGACGGGCTCGGGGAATTCCATCTTTTCCAGAATCACTGGCTTGTTCGCATCGCACAGCGTGTCGCCGGTGCGCGCCTCTTTGAGGCCCGCGAGCGCGACGATGTCGCCGGCATAGGCTTCCTTGATGTCTTCGCGATTGTTGGCATGCATCAGCAACATGCGGCCGATACGTTCCTTGCGGTCACGCGTCGAGTTGATGACGCCGGTGCCCGACGACAGCGTGCCGGAATAAATGCGGCAGAACGTGATGGTGCCGACAAACGGGTCGTCCATGATCTTGAACGCGAGCAGCGCGAGAGGCTCCTTGTCGTTCGGAAGGCGAACGACTTCGTTGCCGTCTTCATCGACACCCTTGATGGCGGGCACGTCGATCGG
>NZ_JBAVCF010000387.1:0-7819 GCF_049586575.1 Bradyrhizobium sp. | reverse complement strand
CTGTTGCGAAGAGGCTAACGACTCTGGTTTCAAATCGGACATGAGATGTTTCCGGAGAACTTCGACACGCGGTCGCAGCGAGTTCAGTACCCCATGCCCATAACATAATCTCGCAATATTGACTCCTCGTCTTCAGACTCCTCCAGGAGAACTTGTAGAATATCTCGCGCATGAAGTACTCCCATTGGTCGCGACTCCTCGTCCACGACAGGAATATTTTTCAATTTGCGCTCTTTCATTCGTTTCCAGACATCCTGGAGCAGTTCGCCTGGCCGACAGACCACGACGTCGCGCGTCATCGCCAACGAGGCTGCCATCGTGCAGCTCGCTCCCTGACATCGGCTCATTTGGCCGACAACGTCCGTCTTTGTGATGACTCCAGTCACAAGACCTGCGGAATCGCATACGATCACGAGGTCAGTCCCTTTGCGCAGGAAATCTGCTGCCTCGGTCAGGGGGGCATCATCTGCTATCGTGACGACCTTTTCACGCGCCGCAGACAATAATCTATCTACGTACATCGCATTGTCTCCAGGCTTGTTATTCAGCCGAATGATCAAGCATCCTTTTAATCCATCGCGACTAAATGGGTTGCGCCAGCGTCATTGAGGGTTTTCTAAGCTCGCGCATCGTTCCTCTCAACCGCTGAGCGCAATGCGCAGGATGGCCACGACACCCGCGGTCGCGAGCGCGCAGCAGCCAAGACGCGCCGCGATCACCGCTGCGAACTTGGTTGCGGAATGAACGTAGTCCTCGATCACGACCTGCAGGCCAAGCGCGGTGTGGTAAAAGAGCGCGATCAGAAGCAGGGTCATCAGGATGGCGGCGAGCGGTGTCCTCAGCCAGACAACGAGCGTCGCGTAATCGCTGCCGGTATGCGCGATGATCGAGGCGGCGAACCACAGCGTCAGGGGAAGGAGAGCGACCGCTGAAACACGCTCCGCCCACCAGGCTCCGACGCCTTCTTTGGCCGAGCCGAGTCCAATCGCACGAGCCATCGGCGAGCGCATGTTCTGCATGTTTTGGGGGTCCACGGCCCTACCCTCCGATCGACGCGCTGGCGACCCAGGCCGCAACGGTGAGCGTCACGCTCACCGCCACGACGGTCCACCCCGAAATGTAAATCGATCGGAGCTCGAAACCGTGGACGCTGTCCCAAACCAGATGGCGGATGCCGCCGCAGAGATGCAGAAAAAAGGCGAAGGTAGCCCCGAACAGAACGATTCGGCCGATCCAGGATGCGATGGCTGCCTGCACCGGCGCATAGGTCTGCGGCCCCCACGCAGCCGCAACCAACCAGACAACCAGGACAACGGCGCAGGCGCTCAGAAATATTCCGGTAATCCGATTGAGGATAGAGAGAACCGACGTCAGCTGCGGCCGATAGATCTGTACGTTCGGAGACAGCGGCCTCAGTCGGGTTGTCGCGGGATTGGACATTCGTCTCTTCCTTCGTACTCAGCTTCGGCGCTCAATCATCATCTTTTTGATTTCAGCGATCGCCTTGCCAGGATTGAGGCCTTTCGGACAGGTGCGCGTGCAGTTGAGAATAGTGTGACAGCGATAAAGCCGGAACGGGTCTTCAAGGTTGTCAAGCCGCTCTTCCTTCCCTTCATCGCGGCTGTCAGCCAGCCAGCGCCAAGCCTGCAGGAGCACCGTGGGCCCGAGGAAGCGATCGCCGTTCCACCAGTGGCTCGGACAACCCGAGGTACAACAGAAGCAAAGGATGCATTCGTAGTAGCCGTCGATCTTGCTGCGTTCATCCACCGATTGGAGCCGTTCACGTTCAGGCTCGGGCGTCTTGGATTTGAGCCAAGGCTCGATCGCCGCATATTGCGCGAAGAGATGCGTGAGATCGGGGACGAGATCCTTGATGATTCTTAAGTTCGCCAGCGGATAGATCGTCGTCGGCGTGGCGAGATCAGAAATGAACCGCGTGCAGGCCAGCCAGTTCGTGCCATCGATGTTCATCGCGCAAGAACCGCAAATCCCCTCGCGGCACGAGCGGCGAAAGGTCAGCGTTGAGTCGACCTTGTTTTTGATCCAGATGAGCGCATCGAGAACCATCGGCCCGCAATCATCAAGATCGACTTCAAAAACATCGAGGCGCGGGTTTTCGCCGGAATCCGGATCGTAGCGATAGATCTCGAACGTTTTGACTCGGCTCGCGGCTTTCGGCGCTGGCCAGATCTTCCCGCGCCCGATGCGCGATTCCGGGGTCACGCCGAAGTTCCTCGGTATCGGAAACCGCTTGAACAGGGAAGTACGCGGGACTTGATCCGAGGATCTGATGATCATTCTGTGGTTACCTCCTGGCTTGCGCGTCAAACGAGGGTGTAGACTCAGGGCGATAGCGAAGGCCGAACGCAGATGAGCTCGGCTCGCAGATAGATGTCGACGCCGGACAAGGCTCGCGAAACTGGACAGTTCTTCTTGGCATTCTGCGCATGTTCCTCGAAGACCGTCGTGACATTCGAGATCGACGCTTCCGTGTCGAGATCGATCCTGGTGGTTAGGTCATCCGCCGTCGTGCTCTTCGAAATCCGTCTTCGTTGTTGCATGGATGTGGTTGACAATGACGCCCGCATTGGTCAGCTGAAGCGCCATCGAGAAGCCCCGCATAAGCGGCGACAAGCAGTTCCTTCGGGTTCATGCCGTTGCCTTCACCCAAGCTCGAATGGAAGTCGTATGCCCTCAAACGCGCCGTTCCACACATCCGCATGTGGCCGGAGCCTGAGCAGGATATCCGCGCCATTCGTCGTCGACCGTTCTGATTGCCATTACGCTCTCCAACCAATCCAACTGGATACCGTAAGAGCGTGTCTCGATATCCCATGAAGCACTAATGTCAGATGACGATAGTCGCAGTAGCCGCCGTTTGTTTCGGATCGCGGCTATCTGGCTCACCCCAACCGTACCGCTATCGCGCAGCCGGCATCAGCCTCGGAAACTACTGAGGTACTCGAATCCGATGGCGGTTTTCATCCGAATCTTGACCGGCGCGAGCCTTGCGCGGGATCATCTGGCGGCGCCCCCCAATTATCGGACCGGGTAGCTCCGGGCGCGACGGTTCGTGACGCCGCGACCTCTGCAACGGTTCTACCCTCTGGTTTCATCCGCGCGATTCCGACAACCTAGTCTGCGTGCGATCTCAGGCGATAGGCCGCCTTCAGCTTTGTAAGAAAAACCCAGTCGCGTTCCATCCCGCGCCACCTTCGTTCGATCTGACGGCGGGACGAACGAGCTTTTCGCGAGAGCCGCGCCATCGGGGTAATCTAGCCAAATCGAAGATCGGCAAACGCTATTGCCGGGTTCCGATCGTACGTAGCTCCGACTCTGTCTTAGCTCAAAGGCTCGGCTACCGTCCAAAGTAGGTCGGACGTTGGTCGCGGCTAATCCCGCAGCCGAACCGGCGCGGTATTAAAGTGCGAGGAAGAGTCCAAAAGTGCTCAACCCCGAACGGAGTGATTGGAGAAGCAGACAACTTCCGAGCCTGCCGGCACTTCGCATTCGTGCCAACATTACATTCTCACTTTTACAGCATAAGCACCATCGACGGCAGCATCGTCGCCAGTGCTGGAGGCATGATGATGATCCCGAGTTTCGGGAATTTCCTAGTTACGACGTCGCCTTCCCGTCGGAGCGCGATTAGCCACAAACTTGTTGCGAGCGAACCGGTCACCGAAAGATTGGGTCCGAGATCAAGCTGCGAAAGCAAGCCTTTTTCAGGATGCCCGCTTCTGACTCGCAGATCAGTCACCGTTGCTGTCATGATTCCGAGCGCACTCGCGGATGTCGGTGGTCTTTTTAACCGGAACGGCTTGTCGCTTTCCGAGTTGAGAAATGTGCATTCGCGGCCGGAGTGTTTGGTATGACCAATAAAGACGATACACCTAAGCGCTCGAAGGCGCCAAAGATCACGCACCCCGGTATGATGGGCGATGGCACCGAGGAGCAAAACCTTGGTGAAAAAGGGATTCCGAAATCTCGCATCAAGAAGGACGAAGTTAAGGCGGCCTTCGACGAGACAAATCCCAACAAGATGCCTTGAACTAACATTCACTACGCATGTAGACATCACTTGTGTCAGGCGACGAAAATTGATTTGCTTTTAACGCCACTTTCGAGCCAATGACATCAAGACGTTGCAGCGACGAACGCTACCGAGCCAGGCACGGATATGCAAATTGACCCGCAAATTACATTCGAAGGTTCGGAGCCGTCGGACACGGCCCGCGCTCAAATTCTCAGCGAGATCCGCCGGCTAGAGGCGCACAATCAACGCGTAACGGGATGCCGCGTAGCTGTGATCGCACCGAGCCACAAACAGCGACACGGTAGAGGGTTTCAGGTCCGCATCTCGTTGACAATTCCGCCTCACGAAAACGTCATGGTTAATCATGCGCCTTCCGATGATGTGCGGCACGAACACGTCGAGGTCGCGATCAAGGATGCCTTTTCGTCTGCAAGGCGACAAGTGGATGACCTCGCCAAATAACCAAGGCCGCCACGACTGCCTGACAATGACGTGATAATCAGAATGTCGGGAAGCTCTCTCCGCGGTGAAGGCGATCGGTCAAAACCTCAAAAAGCTTTAAGCCGTCCAAGCGCCACGCTGTAACGAACTCCTCGCCGCGCGAAGGTCTGTTAATCCGACGGATTTCGTCGTTCAGCCGCCGTGGCCAGGGTTTGGTGAAAAATACTGCTCAAGCTTGTTGGCTATACCGTCGAACGCCTTTGCATCAGCGGGTTGTTCATGCTTGATCGCAATGTTCGGCCAGGTCGCGGCGTATTCTGCATTCAACTTAAGCCAGCTTTCGAGACCTGGCTGGGTGTCCGCGAGAATGGCTTCGGCCGGGCACTCCGGCTCGCAAACGCCGCAATCGATGCATTCATCGGGGTTGATCACGAGCATGTTTTCGCCCTCGTAAAAACAGTCAACGGGGCACACTTCGACGCAATCCATGTATTTGCATTTGATGCAATTGTCGGTGACGACGAAGGTCATATTGCGGCCTCAGATGGAGATCCGTTGACTGAGAGGACGGGTAGCCGGTTGAAGAAACACGCGTGAAAGAAGTCGGTCGCACCCTTCATCACTTCATCATCAACTCAGGAATCCGGGCAATTGCCAACGCGATGCGTCGTGCTTCATCAGTAGTCATGTGCTGATCGTCCGAAGCATTTTGCTGACGGTCGTCCCGACCACACGTCCAAGCGAGACGTCTGCGATTGGCATCATACACCGCAAACCCACCGGGCGTTTGTTCGACGCGCCAAGGCGGTGGAAACCGACGTTTTTCCTGAGCATTTCCAGACATGAGTGCAATATAAGAACGCCATCACCGGTTTCAATTGCGAGACAACGCATTTCATGAGGTAGTCCTCAGTTTGCAATTTGCTTGGTAGTCCACTTGTGGGAACCGCACTTTTTGGCTGGAACATCGGGACGTCCAAGGAAACAACTCCATCAACAGAACCTCAGTGACGCTACGTTACGACTGCTTTGCTCTCAGGCGCTGTGCAGATCGGCTGGCAGGGGTGCCGGCGCTGTGCTTTCAGAAGCCTTCGCATGCGACTTGTCGGCATCCTTGGACCAGGAGCCGTAGTAAGCGAGCAGTGTCATTAGTGCGATTCCGGCGGCGCTGACCAGAAACTGCATCCAGATATCATTCGAGACTTCGACGAGGGCGACATGGGCCGAGACCGCAAGGAAGACACCGAAGCAGAACACTTCAAGCGATTGTTGACCGCACTTGATGAGAGGCCGGAATATCATCCAATGCAGGCCCGACCAGTCACGTGGCATGAACCGCGTGATGAAGAACGCAAGGATGATCAAATGCAAGAGGCGGTAGGGCGCGAGATTGGTTTTGTCATTAGGGTTGAACGTATCAACGAGCCACGCCGGCATCAAGTAGGCGAGCTCGGGGAAACGTCCCGCCATCGTCATGACCAGTGCGAACACGAGGTAGGCGCTCCCGAGCACGAGCAGCCCGCGCGACCGGATCAGCGGCCTGGACTCGATTGAGCCGCCGAGCGCGAACCATCCGCCCAGGATGAACAGAAGCTGCCAACAAAACGGGTTGAAATACCACGAACCGATCGGATAGGCGGACAAGTTCCAGCTAAAGTGACGTGCAGCCAGATAGAGCAGGAAGGATGCCACGAGCGTCAGGTTCGGCCGCCGCAGCATCGCCCACAACACCGGAGGGAAGACCAACATCAGCGCGATGTAAAGTGGTAGCACGTCCATGTTGACAGGTTTGAACGAGAGGATAAGGCCGTGGTAGAGTGTCTCAGCCGGGTTGCGCATAAAGTTGGCAACGTTGAACTCGTTCTCCAGGTTTGGATCGTTGTAGCGCTGAGCGAGATAACCGATCTCGGCGATGTACATCACGAACAGGAGCACGTGCGCCACGTAGATTTGCCAGGCACGCTTGATGAGGCGGGTGCCGCCGATTACGAACCCGCGCTCGATCATGACACGCGCGTAGACGAATGACGCGGTGTAGCCTGAGATGAAAACGAACAGATCGGCTGCGTCGCTGAACCCATAATTGCGCTGGGTGATCCAATTGACCGCGTTGTTGGGAATGTGGTCGAGAAAGATCGCCCAGTTGGCAAATCCACGCAACAGATCAAGGCGATAGTCGCGCCCCATCGGCGGAAGGATCGTCTCGAGCCGCTCCTTCGACCTTACTCGCGAAGCTACGTTTGCAAGGATCATGCTCGCCCCGTTCAGCAAGCCATCTTTTGATTATATCATATTTGGACCGTCCGAAGACATAGCTTTTCGGACCGTTAGGCTTTCGTCACGTTGGACAGACAGTTGGTGACACAAGGGCCAATCATGTTTTCCACGTCGAATTCGTCGGTGAGATCAATGAGCAAAACAAAAATGAGTTTTTTGGAAATGCAACGGGGCTACTGTTTCCGATCGATTGGCCGGAGCCTTTCGGGCTCGTCATGATCGAGGCGATGGCCTGTGGAACGCCTGTTTAGCGTTCCACTGCGGTTCGGTTCCTGAAATTATTGACGAGGGCATTAGCGGCATGATTGTTGAAACGATGGATGAGGCCGTTGCCGCCGTTCCGATACTTTTGGCAATGGACCGGAAAATGGTCCGCAGACGCTTCGAAGAGCGTTTCTCTTCTACGCGAATGGCGCGCGATTATGTCAAACTATATCGGAAGATGCTGCGTCAGACGCCGGATGATGCATAAAAGTAAATCAGACCTCGCAGTCGGCATCTGACACTCTTGAAACCGTGTCGCGCTGCGGTGGTTCCTTCACGACATACTCTTCATTGCCATGTTGTCGCTGACGCTCGTGGGGGTCATCTTCCGGTTGCCGGTAGGCTACTGGGTTATAGACCCACCGCGCCTCGATCATGAAGAAAACCGGCTTCCCGCGCTGGCGCGATTAGCGCTTGCCGCTGTCGGGCAAGTTGCGGACCGCCCGTCCAACGTGAATCACCGGTCGGGACCGCGCGGTAAACAACCGGTACGTAGTTTCCGAACCTATCACGGCGGCATCGTCGCGCGATATCCTTCATCACAGCCCTAGGTAGGGCGACCGACCTCGGCTGAAGCCGACGGAGCGCTTGCATCGACGATCCGGCTATTCCGCGCTCGCCGCTGGGAGTCTTCTACTCTCGTCTTGGAGGGAGCACTGCTATGCTTTTCTCACCTTCTCTTTATGTGATTCCAGTCGTCGTAATTGCGGCGCTCGTTCTGATCGGGGCGAGTGTGCGGATTTTGCGCGAATATGAGCGAGCAGTGGTGTTTACCTTAGGACGTTTCCAAAAGGTCAAAGG
>NZ_JBAVCF010000386.1:0-1907 GCF_049586575.1 Bradyrhizobium sp. | reverse complement strand
TCGTAGGTCAGATCGTGACGATAGGCCGGTAGCACGGCATGGGTAGACGCGGTCGACAACAGTAGTGTGTATCCGTCAGGCGCGGCCTGCGCCACGTACTCGGAAGCGACGGCGCCGGTCGCGCCAGGCTTGTCCTGCACGACGACGGGCTGCAGCCAATGCTGGGAGACTGCCTGCGCTACCATGCGCGCGATCACGTCAGCCGAGCCGCCAGCGGCGAACGGCACGATGAACTCGACCGGCCGGCTCGGATAGCGGACGGGATCCTCCTGCGCGCCGGCGAACGTCGCCGGAAAGATGGCCAAGGCAGCAATGGCCGCCAACAGAGCGCCTTTGGTCATGCCCGGCTCCCTCATTCGTATCAGAAGGATACGCGATATGTCCGCGGAAAGGAAAAGGAATCTGGCGGCGAGCGCGTTGGGTCGGTCGAGTTACCGCGGCACCAGGCCCCACGGCATCGGCACCGGCCCGCGAGCGCCGTCTTGGCCTACGATGGTGTCGATCGTTGTCGTCGGGCAGACGTTGTAGCGGGCCTGCGTGTTCACCGCCGGCTGGTCGAGCGTGAGTCGGTACAGCGCGACGATCTCCTCCCACGTCAGCTATGTGCCCGCTGCAGAATTTGGCCGGCATCGAAGAAGTTGACCCCGTACCTCGCCGCCCTCGCCTGCCACCGCCGCGACCAGGCGATGCCGACGGCGCCAGCCTCGCTCACCGCCCGAGCTCCATCGTCGCCCCGAATCTGCGAGCAACAATTTTGCTAAAACGGAGATGCCGACGGCGCCAGCCGGCACACCGCCGGCGCCAGCAGGTCGAGCTGGTCGATCGCTGCTATTGCCGCCGCCCGCCTCGCGCGCGCGTAAGGGCGGAACGCAGTCTTTCCAGGGCTATCTAACGCCTCTATGCTCGTTTCGATCGCACACCAAGCATCCGCATGGAAGCCGCTCCGATCATTACCTTCGACAATGTAGGCGTCTCATTTGGCGAAGAGCGGATTTATGACCGGCTGAGCTTCAACGTCCGGCGCGGGGAGTTCGTCTGCATCCTGGGTCCGTCCGGCTGCGGCAAGTCCACCTCACTGCGGATGATCGGCGGTCTGCTCGACGTCGGCTCGGGTCGCGTCACCGTTGACGGACGCGATCCCCATGAGGCATGGCCGGAGATTGCTTTCGTGTTCCAGTCGCCACGGCTAGTGCCATGGCGGACTGCGCTCGACAATGTGATGCTCGGCACCGAGCTCCGGTTCGGCTCCGGCGACCGCGAGCGGCGGCGGTCCCGCGCCACCGACCTCCTCCATCTTGTCGGTCTCGCCGCCGACGCCCGCAAATACCCATCCATGCTGTCGGGCGGTGAGCGCCAGCGGGTGGCAATCGCCCGTGCGCTCGCCGTCGATCCTAAGATCGTGCTGATGGACGAACCATTTTCCGCGCTTGACCCCAATATGCGCGGGCGCATGCGAGGCGAAATGGAGCGTATCTGGCTCGAGACCGGCAAGACCGTGGTGTTCGTAACCCACGATATTGACGAAGCGCTTCAGCTCGCTGACCGCACCGTGGTGCTGTCAAACAAACCGACCCGCGTTCTGGAGATTATCGAACTGAAGACGCCGCGCCCGCGAACCCCGGGCGATCCCGCTCTTGATACACAGCGCCAGAAGTTGGCTAAGCTCTTTCGTTCGCTCGAGCAGCCGGCCATGCAACAGGAGAACGCACCATGATGAAACGCCGCTCCGTCCTCAAGCTGATCGCCGCGCCGGCGCTGATGACCATCGCCCGTCCGGGTCTCGCCAAGGAAAAGGTCACCTATGCCTACCTGCTCGATCCCGCCTATGACGCGGTGACCTGGGCGATGAGCAACGGCAAGGTCAAGTCCGACCAGATCGAGGTCGAGGCGCGCGGCCTCGCTATTCC
>NZ_JBAVCF010000385.1:0-3081 GCF_049586575.1 Bradyrhizobium sp. | reverse complement strand
CGGAAGTGCGCGGCGAGGGGCTTCTGATCGGCGTCAAGGCGGTGGTGCCGTCAGCCGATCTTGTGACCGCGCTGCGCGAGCAGAAGCTGCTCACGGTCGGCGCCGGCGACAACGTCGTGCGTTTCCTGGCGCCGCTGATCGTCTCGGAGGCCGAGATCGAACAATCCGTGCAGTCGCTTGAGCGAGCATGCGCCGCGCTTTCAGCGGCGCATGACAAGAAGGCGGGGTCATGAGCAAGGCGCTGCGTCATTTCCTGGACCTCAACGAGCTTCCGCTGAAAGAGCTGCGCGGCGTGCTTGCGGCGAGCTTTGCCATGAAGGCGAAGCTGAAGGCGCAAAAGAGCGGCGGGATGCCGGCCGACAAGCCGCTGACGGGCAAGACGCTCGCGATGATTTTCGAAAAGCCCTCGACGCGCACGCGTGTGTCGTTCGATGTCGGCATGCGCCAGCTCGGCGGTGAGGCGATCATGCTGACCGGCGCCGAAATGCAACTCGGGCGCGGTGAGACGATCTCCGACACCGCGCGCGTGCTGTCGCGCTATGTCGACATTATCATGATCCGCATTCTCAACCACGAGGCGCTGCTGGAATTGGCCGCGCACGCCACCGTGCCCGTCATCAACGGGCTGACGCGGCGTTCCCATCCCTGTCAGGTGATGGCGGATGTGATGACGTTCGAGGAGCATCGCGGTCCGATCCAGGGCCGCACCGTGGCCTGGAGCGGCGACGACAACAACGTGCTCGCGTCGTGGGCGCATGCGGCCGAACGCTTCAAGTTCAATCTGAAGGTGGCAACGCCGCCCGAGCTCGCGCCGAACAAGGCGATGCGGGACTGGATCAAGGCGACGCAGGCGCCGATCGTGCTCGGCTCCGATCCGGAGGCTGCAGTGCGCGGCGCCGATTGTGTGGTCACCGACACCTGGTTCTCGATGGGCGACAAGGACGGCGAGCATCGTCACAACCTGCTCCGGCCGTATCAGGTCAATGCCAGGCTGATGTCGCTGGCCAAGCCCGACGCGCTGTTCATGCACTGCCTGCCCGCCCATCGCGGTGACGAAGTCACCGATGAAGTCATCGACGGCCCGCAATCGGTAGTGTTCGACGAAGCCGAAAATCGTCTGCACGTGCAAAAAGGCATTCTGGCCTGGTGCCTCGAGGCGGTGGGGTAAGGTAGCGTCGTCCTTGCGAAGCAGGGACCCATACCGCGTGATCGCCGGATATGGCATGGCGGTGGACGCCCTGCGTCGTAACGAACGCCTGTAGCTATGGGTCCCCGCGCACGCGGGGGACGACTGTAGAGATAATTTTCCGCGCCTTTCAGGCTTTCACTTTGTACCATCCGACCCCAGATAAGCGCCATGAGTTCCAATCCCCCCGACATTAAAATCAAGGAAACGCCGGTGCGGGCGCCGTCGCACGTGCCGCAGGACGATGCCGTGCTGCCGTTCGAGGTCGCGGCGCTCGATCTGCGCGGGCGGCTGACGCGCCTCGGTCCCGGGCTCGACGACCTCCTTGCCAAGCACGACTATCCACCGCCGGTCGCCAAGCTGCTCGGCGAGGCGATCGTGCTGACGACACTGCTTGGCTCGTCCCTGAAGTTCGATGGCCGCTTCATCCTGCAGACCCAGACCGATGGTCCGGTGTCATTCTTGATTGTGGACTTCCAGGCGCCCGATCGCCTGCGCGCCTATGCGCGCTTCGATGCAAGCCGGATCAAGGAGGGCCAGGATTCAGGCAGCCTGCTCGGCAAGGGCCATCTGGCGATGACCATCGATCAGGGCCAGGAGATGAGCCGCTATCAGGGCCTGGTCGCACTCGATGGCGGCAGCCTGGAAGACGCCGCGCACGAGTATTTCCTGCGCTCGGAGCAAATCCCGACCCGCGTGCGGCTCGCCGTCGGCGAGGAGTGGCGGGGCGGCGAGGGCGGTGCGCGACGCCGTTGGCGCGGCGGCGGCATGCTATTGCAATTTCTCCCCAAGGCGCCCGAGCGCGCGCGGCAGGCCGATCTCGATCCGGGCGACGCGCCGGAGGGTACGTTAGCGCACATGGTTGCGGACGACGATGCCTGGGTCGAGGGCCAGTCGCTGATCTCGACGGTTGAGGATGTCGAACTGATCGATCCCGATTTGTCGGGCGAGCGGCTGCTCTACCGGCTGTTTCACGAACGCGGTGTGCGGGTGTTCAATCTGCTTGCCTTGCAGGCGAAATGCTCGTGCTCGCGTGATGCGGTCTCCGCGATGCTCAAGAGCTTCGCCCCGCAAGACCGCGCCGAGATGGTCAAGGACGGCATGGTGGTGGTGACCTGCGAGTTCTGTTCCTCGATCTACCAGTTCACGCCGCTGGAAGCTGGCGTCGAAGAAGGCGCGGCCTAAAGCGCGGCTTCTGCGCGCACGAGGATGCCTACCGTTGCTCCTGCATTGCCATCCGCCAAGCCGTTGGGCGGGAGCTGCGCGTTGGATTCTTCCGGCCATCGCGACGGCGGACGATTCTGCAGGAATTAGTGGCCTGCTGCGATGATTTCGGAATTTCCGGGATTAATTTAGCGGCGAGGCGGACGCATTTGGTTTATCTGCGTCAGTTCAACACGCGTTTTGCCTCGGGGCTGTCGAGCGAAAAAGTCGGCACGTCGATCTCGAACTTCTCACCACTCTCGTTCACCATCTGATAGCGGCCGGTCATGAATCCGGAGGTGGTCGGCAGTGGAACGCCGGAGGTGTATTCGAAGCGTTCGCCTGGCGCGAGCACCGGTTGTTCGCCAACCACCCCTTCGCCGCGGACTTCCTGCCGGCGGCCGGTGGCATCGGTAATGATCCAGTGCCGCGTGCGCAGCTGCACCGTCTCATGGCCGGAATTGGTGATCACGATGGTATAGGACCAGAAATATTGCTGCTTTTCCACCGACGAGCGCTCGGGGAGGAAGTTCGGCTCTACGGTTACTTCGATGTCGCGGGTAACGGTGCGGTACATGCGGGCTCGATCGTGTCTTCAAATCAACGTACCATTCTATCCGATCGCCGGAACAGAACCAATTGTGCCGGGGGGCCGGACCCGGTCTTTTTCTATCGCCGTTTCACCACAGTTC
>NZ_JBAVCF010000384.1:0-9306 GCF_049586575.1 Bradyrhizobium sp. | reverse complement strand
GGACTGGACAGGATGGTGTACTTGTAGCTGTGATTGGCGTTGTCCCAGTTCTCCAGCGCTTCGACGACGGTTCCGCCTCCCTTTAACGAAAGCGTGCGCTGCTTGCCATCCGCGCTAAGGACACATTTCTCAATCGCAGGATGCCATGAGGCGATGCCGCAGAAGTCGCCTACTTTTTTCCATAGCGCGTCTGCCGACATGGATGAGGGCGTCCTGACGCTTGAATCCAGCGCGAGAGCGGAACTGGTCGAAAAGCCAAGCCCCGCTATCGCGGCAAGAACGATGTAACGCATGAAATATTCCCCCCGATGTTGCTTTTTGCAGATGTTCTAATCGGATTATCTTACACTTGTCACGTGGAAAGTCTCACTTTACCTGCCGCTGCCGCGGGGCTTCGGGTACGCCGGGCTCAAATTTTGCAGCCCGCGTGTGTCCGCCTTGAGCTGGAACGCGACCGCAGTTATCAACTCGGGATTGGACGGCGGCTCGCGCCGGCTGGCACGACTGGTGGCCAAAGAGCGAGTGAAGGGGGCAGATTGCGTCACATTGCATTGGTTGCGACATTGTTGTTCGGCGTCGGCCACACGGCCTTCGCGGCGGACCCGGCGCGGTGCCGCGACCTGGCCCGCCGCTATGAAACCAACAAGTCCCAATTGAGCGCGATTGAAGTGTCATCGACGCTGTTTGCGGCGGCCGATCGCAACTGCATCGATCTTGCGACGATGTTGCTTGACCAAGGGGCCTCGGTGGATGCCCGGGATCGGGCAGGCGTCCGGCCGCTCAGCCGCGCGGCGCGATCCGGCCATCTCGAGATGGTCGATCTGTTGCTGCAGCGAGGTGCGCCGATCGACGCGCGCGATCTTGCAGGCGCAACCGCGCTTTACGTTGCCGCCGAACGCGGCCAGAACGCCGTCGTGCAGCGCCTTATCGACAAAGGCGCCGACACCAATCTCAGGGGGCGAAGCGGCACCTCGCCGGTAGCGGTCGCTGCGTTTGCCGGCAGGAATCAGGTCGTCAGGATGCTGCTGGCGCACGGAGCCGACGGGCGAGCGGCAGACGATACCGGCAAGCCGCCGATCGTCTATGCCGCCGCTAGCGGCAGCCTCGATATTGTCCGGCAGTTGTTGGCGCTAAATGTCGACGTGAATGCACGCTACGCCAACGACCTCACGCTTTTGATGTGGGCGTCGGGCCCCGACCAGAGCGTCGCCGAGGCGCAGGCGCTGGAGGTCGTGTCCTATCTCGTCGATGCCGGCGCCCACATCGATGACCGGGACGACCGCGGGCGCACGGCATTGATGACCTCCGCCGAAGGCAACCACGCGGAGATCGCCCAACTGCTGCTGAAGCGCGGCGCCGATCCATCCCTTCGCGACAAGGCCGGCAAGCGCGCCGCCGATCTCACCACGCTGTCGGCGCTGCGCGAGGCGTTGACGCCGCGCTGAGCCGCCTCATAGCCCCGCGAGATATTCCGCCAGCGCGGTCAGGTCGTCGGTTGAAGTTGCGATCATCAGGTCGCTCATGCCGGGGTTGTTGCCGCGGGCGCGGGTGCGGAAGTCCGCCATCGTCTTCGCCAGATAGTCGCGGCCCTGGCCGGCCAGACGCGGCACCGTGCTGTCGCCCTGGAAATGGTCGAGATGACAACCGGTGCAGCCGACCGAGCCGTCCGCGGTCCGGGCACGCTGCGCGACATCTTTCGGCGCGCGCGGCTGGCCGAGATCCGGCCACGGCTTCGTCGAGAAGTATTCGGCGATCGCCATCATGTCGTCCCGTTCAAAGGCGGAGGCGATCGGCTGCATGATCTCGCTCTTGCGATCGCCACGCTTGAAATCGCGGAGCTGGATATAGAGATAGCCGGCCTGTTGTCCCCAGATGTTCGGAATCGTCTTGTCGACCGGCTTGCCGTTTTCGCCATGGCAGCCGGAGCAGATCTGGACTTTCTGGTCCAGTGTCTGCGCGTGCAGCGGCGCGATCGCCAACGCCGTCGCAGCCACGATGCCGCCAACGAACCCGGAATAAAGCCTGCCGCCCATCGACTAAGCCTTCACACGTTTCCAAAAGAAGCGGGACCGCAAGCGGTCCCGCCCGTCGTCGATGATGAACGCCTCACCTTTAATCGAGCGAGAACGCGATGATGTTGTTGCCGCGCTTGGCGTTGACCTGGACGTTACCGCCAGCGCCGACCACGATGTATTGCTTGTCGCCGAGCGTATAGCTCGACGGCGGAGCGTTGACACCGGCGCCGGCGTGGAAGTTCCACAACTCCTTGCCGTTCGAGGAATCATAAGCCGCGAACTTGCCGTTGCTTTCGCCGGTGAACACCAGCCCGCCCGCGGTGGCGAGAATGCCACCGATCATCGGCTCCGGCGTCTTGACCTGCCACTTGATCTTGCCGGTGTTGTAGTTGACGGCGGTGATGTTGCCGGACTGTTGCTCGGTCGGGATCACCTTGAACGCGCCGCCGAGCCACAGCTTGCCGTTCGGGTAGGCCGAGTTCTCGACATGGTAGGTCATCGGCTGGTGCAGGTTGATGGCATAGGCGAGGCTCTGGCCCGGATCGGTGGCGATCGGCGACCATTCGACGCCGCCATTGGCGCCGGGCAGCATGCGCGCGCCTTCCTTGGTCGGAAGCGTCCACATGTTCTCCTGCGCCACCATCGCATCCGAGAAGCGGATCAGGCTGCAGTCCTTGCGGTTGTGCACGTAGATATGACCGGTCTTGCCGGCATGGATGACGCCGGGGATGGTCTTGCCGTTCTTGTCCTTGACGTCGACCAGCACCGTCGGGCTGACCGCATCGAGGTCCCATACGTCGTGGGCGATATACTGGAAGTGGCAGACGTATTTGCCGGTATCGAGGTCGAGCGAGACGAGCGAGTCCGTGTAGAGATTGTCGCCGGGCCGGATCGAACCGTCGAGGTCGGGCGACGGGTTGCCGACCACGAAATAGATCCGGTTGGTGGCAAGGTCGATCGAGGGGTTCTGCCACACGCCGCCGCCGAGCTTGGCAGCGGGATCGCCGGTCTTGGCGAGCTGATCCTTTTCGGCCTGGATGTTGCGGTGCATGTCGCGGCCGGTGGCGTCCTTGGTGGCCCAGACGCCGACGGTGCTGTCAGGAATGGTGCTGAAATTCCAGAGCTGCTTGCCGGTGTTGGCGTCATAGGCGCGCACGAAACCGCGGATGCCGTATTCGCCGCCATTGGTGCCGATCAGCACCTTGTCCTTGATCACGGTCGGCGCCATCGTCTCGCTATAGCCTAGCTCGGGATCGGCAATGTTGGTCATCCAGACCACTTCGCCGGTCCTGGCGTTCAGCGCGACCAGCTTGGCGTCGAGCGTCGCGAGATAGACCTTGTCGTTGAGAACCTGGACGCCGCGGTTGTTCGGCCCGCAGCAGAAGGTCGTGATCGGTCCCATCTTGTGATTGTAGTGCCAGAGCTGCTGGCCGGTCTTGGCATCGAGCGCGTAGACATGGCTGAACGATGTCGTCACGTACATTACGCCATCGACGACGATCGGCGACGTTTCCAGCGATTCCTTGACATCCGTCTGGAAGATCCATGCGACATGCAGGTGCTTGACGTTGTCGCGATTGATCTGCTTGGCGGGATAAAAACGCGTCTGGGCGTAGTTGCCGTTGGTAAGCAGAAAATCCTTGGAGTTCTTGTCGGCCGAGTTGAGCTGCTGCTGGGTGACCGGCGCAACCTTGGCGTTGCCGATCTGCGACTTTCCTTCCTGCTTGACTTCCTGTCCGCTCGCGGGCGCCTGCAACAGCGCAAAACTGCCGAGCAGTGCGAAACCGGCTGCAAGGCCTTTCAAGTACTTCATGATTTCCCCCATGGCTCTTTTGTAACGATGCGAAATGAATGACGGGCAAGTTCGGCAATAGTGCTCATTGTTAGGTACACCGTCAATGATCCGGAGATACCGTTCGGCTTGCTGCAATAGCGAAGAGCCGCAGTGCCGATGGTCAGGAAATTGACGCGTCCTCGGAAGGAATTCGCTCCTGTTTGCCGAGGCTTGCGCAATTATCGCCGAGCAGGCGCACCTCAAAAAAAGCCCTGCCGTAAGGCAGGGCTTCCTGGGATCCGGCAATCGATCGCCTTGCGGCGGTCGATCGCCAGTTGGCGTTCAAATCAGGGCTGCTGCGGCTCGTTGCCGTTGTTGAAGGTGAGCAGCGGCTGCCAGGTCGCGCAGAAATGCGCGCTGCTGAATGTGTTGAACGGAGTAGGCCCTTGCGGTGTGAGCAGCCCCGGCGGTGTCAGGGACTGAACCCTCTGGTCGTCCCCGTCGGCGTCCCGGTCCCGATTGAAGCGCGGCCAGAACGGTAGCTGGACATGCGGCCTGAGGCTAACCAGCATTTTGAGATCATCCCTGCCGTTCGGATCGCCAGTCTTCACGAAGTTGGCCCAATAGGTCTTCATGTCGCTCGCCAGCGTTGCCTGCGCGGCGCTGAACGCAGAGCCGAAGTTAAAGATGTACTGGAGTTCGGCTGCGTGCTGTGAAGCCGTCGTGAAGCCTGAGCCATTCGCCCCCGGACCCGGGACGCCGGCCTTGCTTGGGGCATTCGGGTCGTTGAACTCGTAGGCAAACACCGGGACGTGCCTCGACAGGTCGCTGTTCGAATCGAACCCGTTACAGGCGAACACGAAGTCGGTGAAGATCTGCGAGAGCGCCTCGTCGACATTGCCACCGCCGAAGTTGTTGTTGAGGCCTGAACCTGTCTGCGGAACGAAGTTGTGGAAATTGGCGATCGGATATTTGCCTGACGCGGTCACTGAAGCGGCGACGACCGCCTGAGTGAAGGCCGAGGTCGCGGTCTGGTTGGACGGTGTCGCCGTCACGAGGGTCTGCATGAAGAAGGCGATCTCCTGCGCGTAGGTGCAGGTCGCCGGCTGGCCGGCGAAAGGCGGCGTCGAACAGAGAATGTTCGGGACCTGAAGATCGAAGCTCGCCGGGCCGCCGGCGGCGACGATCGTCGCAGGGGTGCCGCTGGGACCGGTGACCACGCTGGGGAAGAAGGCGGGCTCGAACAGCCGGCCCTCATTGGCGTTGGTGCCCTGGAGCACCGGCACCTGGTTGAACCGGCCGGTCGAGAAGGCCGTGTGGAGGTCAAGCGGCAGGATCTTCGTGCCGAAATTGGGCGCAATGCCGAAGCCGCCGAACACCGCTTCATGCGCGAAGAGTTGCGCTGCCGGCAGTCCCTGGAGGCAGGCGAGCGTCGCGGTGCCGCCGCAGTCGTCCTGAGCGAACGTGTTGCTCAGGGTCTGGTAAGTCGCGAGCGATGGCACGTCGTGATACATGTATGCGCCGCTCTCGATGATCGCGCCGCGGAACAGCGGCCGACCGGTCAGGCTCCTGACCGTGTTCGTGGAGGCAAGTTGCGAGGAGACGGAAAGACCGCCGGCTGACTCACCGCCGATCGTCACTGCGTCCGGATCGCCGCCGAATGCCGCAATGTTGCGCTGGACCCAGGCCAACGCGAATTGCTGGTCCATGAAACCGTAGTTGCCGGCGTCGCCGACGTTCTGGAAGGCGTTGGGCTGCGTCGCCGCCAGCACGCTGGCCGCAAGGAAGCCGAGGCTGCCGAGCCGGTAGTTGATCGTGACGACGATGATGTCGTTGTCGGCAACCATCACCGACGGGTCGTAGTCGGAGCCGGCGCCGTTGACGAGCGCGCCGCCATGAATCCAGACGAACACCGGCAGGTGGGACCTCGGTGTGGCGTTGGACGGGGTATAGACATTGAGAAACAGGCAATCCTCGTTATCGGTTGGGCGCCCCTGCGTGCAGGTGTGGCCGAAAGCGCCCGCGACGATCGATCCCTGTCCGGGATTGGGTGCCTGCGGCGGCTTCCAGCGCAACGTGCCGAGCGGCGGCTGGCCGTAGCGGATGCCGAGGAATCCGTTCACTCCGGTCGCCGGATCTCCCGGTAGTTCCTGGAGATTCATGATGCCCGCATAGGTGCCGGTCGTGGTGGCGACGGGAGCGGTCAGCGTGACCGCATGCGACACCGATGTGGTCGCCAGGATGCAAGCGACGCTCATCGCGCCGATGACGCCAAGCCGCAACTGCCGTAGCTGCTCTCTCATAGGCCTTCCTCCCCTTTTTGTAAGGGCCGGCATTGCCGGCCTATAGCCGCCCACCATTCGGTGGTGTCGGTCATCCATTGCCGGCGCCTTGCCGACAACGGGAGGATGGCGGCGATCCAATCTGCACGCAAGCGAATCCGCGGGAATTTTGGCAACGAAAATTCTCTGTAGCGGAATGACGACAGAAATTCTCTGTCACGGAATTCGCAAATGTTATATTTGCAAAAGGAACGTTGTATCCCGATCAAAATAGAACGCGTCGCTTGGTTGGGCAGAAAGAGCATGCTCCGCGCTGAAGTAGTCAAGGTGGACCGAAGCAGGTCATTCATATTTTTCAAAGTTCCCCTTCTGATGCCTGACAAAGCCTATCTAGGACTTCCGATGATAATGTTCTGGCGCTCGGACGTGCGAGGCCGTTCCGCGCGCTGGATCGCTCGCACGCTCGTTCTCACCGGAACGATTTGGATCGCGGCGTTCGCAGGACTGCTCTCGATCGCTGACCGCATCCACGTCGATATTCCCCATGCCTTTGCGGTTAAATTGCCCTTGCTGCAATCGCGGCCCGATCTGATTTTTGCAGGTGAAAGCCGGACCGAGTACCAGGTCGATACCGAACTGGTGGCAAAGCTGATCGGCCGGCCGGTCGGCACGGCGGTGAACATTGCTTATGATGCCGGCGAGCCGCTGGCCGTGCTCGCAGCGATTCACCAGCAGCCGGAGTCGTTCAAGCGGGCACATGTCGTGATCAGCGTCGCGCCCTTTACCTTCAACGAGGGTGTTCGCTCTGCCGCCGTCTATCCTTTGGACGTCGCGGCCCGGCTCGGCGTCTTCGAGCAGATGACGTCCTTCTTGCCGCTGCGCATCGGCACGCTGTTCCGCTTTGTCCGCGAAGCGTTCGACGCCCGGCTTGCGTCCGAACAGCACATTGCGGAACGAGGACCGCAGCCGCGCGCTTTCGGCCTTTCAACCATTGAAGGTTCGCAACGTGACGATCGTTGGCCAAAGGATATCGGCACTCACCCGCACTACGGTAACTGGAATTTATCGGGTCCGAAGGCGCGTTTCGAAACAGCAGCGCTGTGTGACATGGTACCGCTGGTTCGCAAACTGACCGTCGTGGTTCCGCCGTGGGCGCCGCGCTACGACCGCGCCAACGATCCGTTATGGCGAGAAAAGGACCATCAATATGCTGCGCTCGTGATCGATACGGGCCGCCGCTGCGGTTTCGACGTTCTGAATATTCAAGCCGTTCCCGGGCTCGGCCAGTCGAACTACGCGGACGAAATGCACGTCAATGTTTCCGGCATTCCGATCTATACGCGATATCTCGTTGCCCAGCTTCGGCTATAGCTGAGCCGCCGGATGTTGTTCAGCTCCTACACTTTTATATTCCAGTTCCTGCCCGCGACGGTGCTGGCGTTCGCCGCGGCGCGCCGTCATTCCCCGCGCGCCGGCATATTGGTGCTGGCGGGCGCTTCGCTGTTTTTCTATGGCGCCTGGCGGCCGATCTATTTGCTGCTGCTGATGGCCTCGATTGCGGTGAATTTTACGTTTGGCTTGTGGATGGAGGATCCGCTCCGTCGCCGCGCCATCGGCACGTTTGGCGTTGTGCTCAATCTCGCAGTGCTTTGTTATTTCAAATATACCGGCTTTATTCTCGATTCCGTCAGCGCGCTGAGTGGACTGCCGCTGCCATTTGCCGGCGTTGTCCTGCCGCTCGGAATTTCATTCTTCACGTTCCAGCAGATTGCATATCTCGTCGACATCATGCGCGGGGCGAGAGTCGAGCGTGACATCGTCAGCTACGTTTTGTTCGTGTCGTTTTTCCCGCATCTGATCGCGGGGCCGCTGGTTCACCACGCCGAAATGATTCCGCAGTTCAAACGGGTCCGCACCGCCCGTTCCGCGGCGCTCGCAGCGCGGGGACTGGCGATCTTCGCCGCCGGCCTGTTCAAGAAAGTGGTAATCGCCGATAACCTCGCCCAGTTCGTGTCGCCGGTGTTCGCACATCTCGACGCCGGCGGCGCCGTCGGCTCGTCATGGGCGTGGCTTGCGACACTGGCCTATACGCTGCAAATCTATTTCGATTTCTCAGGCTATTCCGACATGGCGATCGGGCTCGCGCTGTTGTTTGGCATCCGCTTGCCCGTTAATTTTCGATCACCCTATCGGGCAACGTCGGTCGTCGAATTCTGGCGGCGCTGGCACATCACGCTCTCGCGCTTCCTGCGCGACTACCTGTACATTCCGCTCGGTGGCAACCGGCTCGGCGAGACACGCCGCTACATCAATCTAATGGTGACGATGCTGCTTGGCGGTCTCTGGCACGGCGCCGGCTGGAATTTTCTGGTCTGGGGCGGCCTGCATGGCGTCTATCTGGGCATCAATCATCTCTGGCGCGAATGGCGAGGGGAAGCGTCGGGATTGATCGCCAGGACGCTATCCTGGTTACTCACCTTCTTTGCCGTCGTCGTCGCCTGGGTGTTCTTCCGGTCCAGGACAATGGCGGGCGCCTGGCAGATGCTGGGCGGCCTCTTCGGATTCGAGGGCGGTAGCTCGCCTTATGCACCTCCCGGCATCCTGCGCTTGATGGATTTACCGATTCTGGTCGGCGAAGAGCAGCTACGGCTGATCGGCGGAGGCGCCGTAGCGCTGGCACTCGGGATCGCGCTTTTGTCGCCCAACGTCCCGCAAATCTTTGGCTATCGCGAATATCGCCGCGCGCCCGAACCGGGTGCCTTCGTGCGATGGCGGCCTGATGCAGCATGGGCGCTATTCACCGCACTGGCGCTTTCAAGTTCGCTGTTCGGCATGTGGCAGCGCCTGGAATTTCTTTACTTCCAGTTTTGAAACCGGGGCCGCAACCGCGGCGAGAAAGACGTGGATGGCCGGGTCGTCCGGCGCGAAGATGCACTTCGCGCTTTTGCCCGGCCATGACGAATGAGAGAGTGTCGCTTCCGCAATGACGACGCGGGTTCGATTTTACGAAGCCACTACCCCGGATTGGCTTTCAGTCCCGCGGCCTCGATGCCGGCAATGGCGCAGATCTCGTCATTGTCGGAGGTGTCGCCGCTGACGCCGACCGCGCCGAGCAACGTGCTGCCGTTCTGGATCAAGACGCCGCCGGGCACCGGCACCAGACGGCCTTGCGCGAGCGTATTCACGGCGCTGACGAAATAAGCCTCCTCCTGCGCGCGCTGGGACAACGCTCGCG
>NZ_JBAVCF010000383.1:0-3103 GCF_049586575.1 Bradyrhizobium sp. | reverse complement strand
CCATGCTGCGCTTCTCCTTCTGATGCTTGAGGCCGTTCACACGGACCTCGTTGAACCATCAGCCTGAAGCGCAGCACCCAAAAACTTCAGCTATCCACAAGCTGCAGGCCGATTACCCCATCTCTTGTGATTAGCGGACTATGAGCCGACACGCCTAAAACGACACTGATGACCCGTCACGTCACTTCCACTCCATCAATTGACGCAACGCGGAAGAATCATTCCCCGCTTGAAGCGCGACGCCCTTGGGCGCAGACTGCCGACGGCGGTGCAAGAGGCGTCGAAACGATCGCAACCGCAGCAAGGCCGGACGGGAACTCGTCGATCTCAAATTCGCCGAGTAGGCTTGCGGCGTCATCATCGGTCTATGGCTAGACCTACGGAGCATTTCCACCTACGCTCCGGCGTTGGCGAGGGGACGCGCAAGTGGACCGTGTATCGAGTGCAAAGGCCTGCAACGCCCTCTTAATCTATCCGCGGTTCGAGGCGGAAACGTTTTGGAGCTTCAGGCGCACGTCCGAAGTTTTCGGTGCCAAACATCCAGCATCGCCGCTTGGCTTGATTACGGTCGCGGCTCTGCTGCCTCAGGCGTGGTCGATTCGCTTGCTCAACCGAAACACCGAGGAGTTAACCGACGACGACCTTGACTGGGCCGACGTGATCTTTACTGGCGGTATGCTTCCGCAAGGGGGCGACATTTTCGACATTGTTGATCTCTGCCGCGCGCGCGGGAAGCCCGTCGTTGTTGGCGGTCCGGGGGTCACGTCATCACCGTGGTTTTATCGGAACGCGAATATTCAGATCCTCGGTGAAGCCGAAGGAGTTATCGATAAATTTGTGGAGGCCTGGGAATCGGGCGAACGTCAAGGGGTCTTCGAGGCGGAGAAATTTCAGGTCGACGTGACCAAGTCGCCAATCCCCCGCTTCGATCTCCTGAAATTCGACGATTACCTCCACATCGGTGTGCAGTTCTCTCGCGGCTGCCCCTTCACCTGCGAGTTCTGCGACATCATCGAACTCTACGGACGCGTGCCGCGCGCCAAGACTAACGCCCAGATGCTCGCGGAACTTGACGAGCTTTACCGCCTTGGTTATCGCGGCCACGTCGATTTCGTCGACGACAACCTCATCGGCAACAAAAAAGCCGTCAAGGCGTTCCTTCCGGAGCTTGCCAAGTGGCTCGAGGCCCACGACTACCCATTTGAGTTCACCACGGAAGCCTCGCTCAATCTCGCTGACGATGCCGAGCTCCTGGTGTTGTTGAATCGAGCGAATTTCGTTGGCGTTTTTGTCGGAATCGAGAGTCCTGACCCCGCTACACTGATTGCGATGCGAAAGAAACAAAACACACGGCGAAGCATCGCGCAGAGCATCCACAAGATTTACGCCGCCGGTATTTTTGTGCACGCTGGCTTCATCGTCGGCTTTGACAGTGAGAAGGAGTCAATGGCGGAAGCGATGGTGGATTTGATCGAGGAGGCAGCGATTCCAGTTTGCATGGTCGGCCTGCTTTATGCTTTGCCGAACACGCAGCTCGCGCGTCGACTAGAACGGGAGGCTCGCCTGCATCCGCCTGTGCAACGTGAAGACGTGAAGAGCGCAGACCAGTGCACTATGGGGCTCAATTTCGACACGCTGCGGCCGCGCCAGGAAATTCTGGCCGACTACGTGCACATTCTAAAGCGCATTTATGATCCGGCGGCCTTTGCCGGGCGCCTCAAACGTCTTTCCCCGCTGCTCCACAATTCCAGTCGCAAGCAATCGACACGAAAGCAGGAATTGCGGCGCGGGCTTAGCCGTCTCGAAATGTTGCGGCGAATTATGGCAAACCTGCCCGAGCCGCGTGACCTCTTTCATCGCACACTGGCCGAGTGCTTCGCGAGCAATCCAGAGGCGACGAGCCGAATCGTATTGTTAATGGCGCTATACCTGGACGTTGGCTCATTCTCGCGCAACGTCATCGCTCGTAGTGAGAGCATGATCGCCGCACTCGACGCGGCGAATGAACCACCGACGCACAGAGAGTTGGCAACGGTGATATGAACGGCCAACTGCTTAAGGCGAACGGCAGCAGTTGCATGCTGTACCGTTCGGGATCTGTCCTGTAAGCGGAAGCTAACTCTTGATGTCTGCTACGGCGTAGGCGTCTATTCGGCGAATATCGGGACGCGGATACGGCAGATTCCGCCTCAAAGCACGGTGCTTGGTGGTTGAGCGCGAAAACATCGAGCCATAGCGGGTTAACGGAATTGCTGCGGCGCCAAATCGACGCGCATCGCACCTTGCTGCACTCGCCGCGTCGCGGCACGATGAAGGTTATTTCGGTATGTTTGGCAGGCATATTGATCCCATTCGACGGCCGCGGCGACTGTGATCCCTGCCAAGTAGGCGCCCAGCGAAAATCCGCCAGCGCCGGCGAACAGATCGCAAGCAAGAACTTGCGTCTTCTCGGCGTTCCCCTGCCTCTTCGGCTTTCGTTTTATCTTATTTACTGTCCCCACAGCACACCCGCTTCTCACTTTGTCTTTCTTCGATCCTGCAATTCCTCGTCTGGGACCCGAATTCCGTTTTTGGCAAGCGCCTTCAGAACGATGACGCGCAAGGTATCGCCGGTTTCGGCGGACCTCATTCTGAGACTCTTTTTGGTCACGGGCGGGATTGCGATCTGAAGGGTTTCCTCTGCATCAGTTTTTTTTATAGGTCGCATATGCGGCTCCGCAGATCATGAAACCATGATAACAGGATCATAGGCTGCCGGAAAGGACGGATAGCGCTAACGCAGCGGGGGACACCGCCTCTAAACTTTCCTTATGGTGTAGAATTAGTGGAAGGCTTGGCCGTTGTCGCCAAGTCGGGGCATCGCGTCAACGCGATAGGCATTGCAGCCCGCAAGGGCCAGTTGCTTGGGTGGACGAAACCGCTTCGCCGCTCAGCAGGCGCTGGACAAGCCGTGTGAATGCCGTGTGAATCACATGGGAAATGCACGAAACTGGCGCGCCCGAAGAGATTCGAACTCCTGACCCCCAGATTCGTAGTCTGGTGCTCACTTATAACATTACACCTCCCGATAGCGCCGCCGCCGCAACACACGAGGCAGCGTGAT
>NZ_JBAVCF010000382.1:0-2468 GCF_049586575.1 Bradyrhizobium sp. | reverse complement strand
CTTCAAATCCTCTGGTCGTTCCCGCGAACGCGGGGACCCATAACCACCAATGCCGGACCTACGAAGGTTGTGGTTCCAGTCTCGCACAATGTTCACGCCGGTGGCTATGGGTCCCGGAGCGCGCTCGGCGGAGCCCGTCATCGGGCGCGCTTTCGCGCGACCCGATGGCCTCGCCTGTCCGGGACGACGTATACAGATTCCTTTTCCACGCGGCCAAGCCTTCTTTCAAACGGCCAAGCCTTCGCGTTCTCGCGGCCTGATTTGCCCGAGTTTCTGCCAAATCATTGTCCCTCCGAAAATGAGAGGGTGCAGGGAATGCCGGGTGTTTTCCGCACCCGTAGCTCCGCGTGCAAAGAATGAAAGCACGCAGATAAGTCGACCACAGGTACGCCGAACATTCCGGCATTCCCTGCGCGATGGTTTTACGACTTTCTCCGAGCTCTCCCTGGTGATCGGGCTTTCTTGTCACCATCCCCGCGCAATGCGAAGCATTGTCGCGAGTTGATATCAGCGTCGAGAAATCAGGACCACACGGCTTGGCCGTCCGCTTTCCACGCGTTCGTCTTTCGCGCGTCGAAGCGTCCATCGCATCCCGCGCCCAACGTTTAGTGACGATCGCGAAACGCCCCTCCATCCAAGGGCGCGGGACGCGCGGAAAAATGCCTTTGATTTGCCCGACGTCACAAGGCAAATAGCTGCGGCACTTTAACGCGACGGGCAAATCAGGTGAGCAACCGCAAATCCTGTCAAGTGAAGAGCAATTGCTTGAGCTTTCATTGTGAAGCGACGACCCGGCTTCGCTCGGCTCGCGCGAGCTTCGTGGGGCCGCGATCCGCCGAAGCGGCCTTGCGCGCAGGCGGAAGCAATCCCGAGTCTCAGGATGTGTGCTCATCATAAAGCCAGTTCTGCGAGAGTGGCTCAATGTCCGCTACGGTCCGAAACTGACTGAGCGGCTGCACTGCCGCAAGATGACGCTATGGGTCACGTGTGCACGGCGCCCTGGCAAGAACTTTGTGACGTTTTGCAACATTGGTCGGGTGAACTTCATTTCTTCTGTTCGCTGTATCTGCCCGAAATTGAAACGGGCCGGTACGAGACCAGGGCGTAAACGTCGCCAACAGATGGCGTCCAGTCCGGCGCTTCCTGATTTGGCAGGCAGACGGCAACGGTTGGCGGCGAACGCCGGCAGGTGGTCCTAGCAGGAGGGTCGGCGATTTATGGCGGGGTGATGCGGTGCGGATAGCAGCAACATGAAGAATGCTCTTTCAGCCTGGTATCTGGCCGCGGACCGAGTCGTTTCCGATCCACGCATCACAACAACCCCATCGCTGGTGCACACGCACCACCGCCATGTCGTTCGCCGGCCCTTCTTCACGACGATTTCGAAAGTCGGAAATCGACTGAGCATTGTGATCCTTTGAAGCACCAGAAGATCACGTAACGGCTTCCGCTGTCGGCGTCGCGTAACTTTCCCGCGCTGGCATCTGAAAGGTGAGAGGGAATGTGGAAGCGGCAAGTCTTGCCATCGCGGTCCGCTCCTCCGACAGCCGCTTTTCGATGAACTGGCGTTCGCAGTCCGTCAGTTGAGTCTTGAGCAACCCGCGGTAGCGGCCGATGTTGTTCCGGTGCGTTCGCAAAAGCGCAAGCTTTTCGTCAATCATCGTTTCATCCCCATGACGTTCTATGCTGCCATGCCGACGCGAGCGGCCGATTTCGTGCGGGCTGGTTTGCCGCCGGGCGGCTCCCTGGGTCCAGGATCGAGCGACGATAGCGCCTCAAGCACCTCATCGATCGTCACTACACGGCGCGAGCCCGGCAACTCCCTCAGCGCGGGGTTCGATGCCACGGCAGCCGCATCTGATGCCCAGGATGCGAGGATCGCCCGTTTCTCGCCGATCGATATGGTCTGGTCCGCCAAGACGTCGCGCGGATGGTCGTAGACAGAACCGGGGTGCAATATTGCGTTCAGGTCAACAATGTTGTCGGCATGTTCGATCATCGGATGTCCTCCTTCTTTCCGATACCGTTGATGTTTCGCCCGATAGGACAAGAGGGTGCATTCCCGCCCGGGCCTCGGGCGGGATTGCCTGTTCTTTTCTGAATTAAATCTAGGCGGCTTTGCCCTCGAGCTGATGCACGTTGCTGGGCGATGCGCCATCGATGGCGATCCGCCGCGGCTTCATGGCCTCGGGGATTTCCCGGATCAGTTCGATCTTGAGCAAGCCGTTGTCAAACGTCGCGCCCTTCACCTGAACATAATCGGCCAGGCTGAATTGCCGTTTGAAATGCCGGGTCGAGATACCCCGGTAAAGGAACTCGCGCTCGGTCTTTTCGGTCTTGCCGCCTTCGATGGTGACGACGTTCTGCTCGGCAGTGATCGAGACTTCGTCGGGCGAGAAACCTGCCACAGCCAGCGTGATCTGGTAGCGGTCCTCAGCCAATCGTTCGATGTTGTACGGCGGATAACC
>NZ_JBAVCF010000381.1:0-16309 GCF_049586575.1 Bradyrhizobium sp. | reverse complement strand
ATTATATACTTGGTCGTCACTCACGTTAGCCGTAAGTCCACACTGATGACCGATACGGCAGGCGGCTACATGGGCGTCGGCAAAGAATTTGAGCGCCATGAAATGGTCGATCATGGCGCTGACGAATACGTGCGTGGTGATGCTCATAGCAACACGGTTGAGAGCTACTTCGCGACGCTAAAGCGTGGGATTAACGGCGTGTATCACCACGCCAGCGAAGCCCATTTGAAGCGTTATCTGGCTGAATTTGATTTCCGTTACAACAACCGCGCCAAGCTTGGCGTAAGCGATGGGAACGTGCGGCAAAAGCTCTCTTTGGTATCGAGGGCAAACGTCTCACGTATCGTCCTGCTGACAAAGCCGCGCACCTCTAAGCAGAAGGCAAAAGCCTTTCTGCGTTGGCGAAGGAGCAAAGGATGACAATCGCAAAACCTCGCCTAGAGGATGGAGAGGACCCTACGGTAATCGGGACGGCCTCCAGCCTTGGCGATTCGAGATTGGTGGAGCAGTTCGTAGAACTGTCTCTTAGAGCCGGACCGAAAAAGAAGCTGAGTGATTTCAGCGAGTTGTGATTCCTTCGGATTTGCAAAGATTCGAGGGAGAGCACGATGGCCTGGACTGAAATCACTCGCCGACATTATAGGCGCGAGGGCTTGCGATATGGAAGCGACACGACTGATGCAGAGTGGTTTGTGATGGAGCCACTTCTGCCGCCTGCATCGGCCCGCGGGCGTCCGCGTGCGACAGACATGCGAACGGTGATAGATGCGATCCTCTACATTGCGTCCACCGGTTGCCAATGGCGGCAGTTGCCCAAGGACTTCCCACCCTACTCGACGGTGCAGGGTTATTTCTACGCCTGGTCGCGCGGCGGAATCTTTGCCTCGCTCAACTACACCCTCGTGATGGCGTCGCGCGAGGCGGCCGGCCGAGAAGCGAGCCCGACGGCCGGAGTGATTGACAGCCAGTCGGTAAAAACCACGGAAAGCGGTGGTCCACGGGGCTATGATGCAGGAAAGAAAATCAAGGGCCGCAAGCGCCACATCGTCACCGACACCGAAGGCAACCTGGTCGGGCTCGTCGTGCACGAAGCCAACATTCAGGACCGCGATGGCGCACCGTGCGTCCTTGCTGCGATCCGCTCGCGCTATCCCTGGCTACGCCACATATTCGCCGATGGTGGCTATGCCGGAGAGAAACTGCGCACGGCCTTAAAGCGCATCGGCAAATGGACGATAGAGATTATCAAACGATCCGACACGGCGCAGGGCTTCGAAGTTCTGCCACGCAGATGGGTTGTCGAACGTACTTTCGCATGGCTTGGTCGCTGTCGTAGACTGGCAAAAGATTTCGAAGCGACCATCGCCAGCGCAGTCGCATGGGCGCTCGTCGCCCACATCCGAACCCTCACGCGGCGCCTCGCAAGAGCTTGAAATCAAATGAAATCATTATGAGTCGGACACTTAGGTTCCGCTGATGCGCCCTGCTCTGCTCAATCCACTGTTTGCGCCGGTCACGAGCCTTCCGGGCGTCGGCCCGAAGCAGGACAAGCTGTTTCGCTACCTGCTTGGCTGCGAGGAAACGCCGCGGCTGATCGATTTGTTGCTGCATTTACCCTCAAGCGTGATCGATCGGCGCGCCCGGCCGAAAATCCGCGATGCGGTTCCCGGGACAGTCGTCACGCTGGAAGTGACGGTCGATCGCCATCGGCCGTCGCCACCCCGCAACGCCCGCGCGCCGTATCTGGTCTATGCCAGTGACGATACCGGCGACGTCGTTCTGACCTATTTCCGCGCCAAGGCCGATTATATCGAGAAGTTGCTGCCGGTCGGCTCGAAGCGCTACGTCTCCGGCACGTTGCAGATGTTCGACGGCGTCCCGCAGATCGTGCATCCGGATCGCGTCGTCGATGAAGCCGGCTTTGCCAAGTTGTCCGGGATCGATCCGGTTTATCCTCTCACGGAAGGATTGGCGCTGGGCTCGCTGCGCCGGGCGGTCGCGCAGGCGCTCCAGAAGCTGCCTGCTCTGCCCGAATGGATCAGCCCGGAGGTGGTGCGCCGCTGCCATTTCCCGCCAATCAGGGAAGCGCTGAACCGCGTCCATATCCCGCTCGAATTGACCGATATCCTGCCTGATCGGCCGTTTTGGTCGCGCTTGGCTTTTGACGAACTGCTAGCGGGGCAACTGGCGCTCGCTCTGGTGCGCTCACAATTGCGACGTCCCGCCGGCGATCGCCATGCGGGCGATGGTCATTTGCGCAAGACGGTCATCGACGCGCTGCCCTATGCCCTGACTTCCTCGCAACGCGAAGCGGCGGCGGCCATCGCCGACGACCTGCGGCATCCCGTCCGCATGCTGCGCCTCCTGCAAGGTGATGTCGGTTCCGGCAAAACCGTCGTGGCACTTCTGGCTGCCGCGGCTGTCACCGAGGTAGGCAAACAGGCCGCGTTGATGGCGCCGACCGAAATCCTCGCGCGTCAGCATATCAAGACCATCACGCCGCTTGCCGAACGTGCCGGCATGAGCGTTGCCATTCTCACCGGCCGCGAGAAGGGCAAGGAACGCCGGGACATCCTGGCGCGGCTGGAAGCCGGCGAAATCGATTTTCTGGTCGGCACTCACGCGCTCATTCAGGACGACGTGATTTTCAAGTCACTGGCGCTTGCCGTCGTCGACGAACAGCATCGGTTTGGCGTTCGCGAGCGCCTCGCGCTGACCGACAAAGGCGAAGCGGTCGATGTGCTGGTATTGAGTGCAACGCCCATCCCGCGAACGCTGGTGTTGACTTATTTCGGCGACATGGATGTCTCTGAGTTGCGTGAGAAGCCGGCCGGCCGGCAACCAATCGACACACGCGCGGTGCCGATGAGCCGTCTTGACGAGGTGACCGACGCAGTCGGCCGTGCCTTGAGCGCGGGCAAGCTGGTTTACTGGATTTGTCCACTGGTCCAAGAATCCGAGGCCGAGGGCACCGGCCATCTCACCAACGCGACCGAACGCTTCGAAAGCCTGCAAAAGCGCTTCGGCGATCAAGTCGGCCTCGTGCACGGTCAGATGAAGGGCACTGAGAAGGATCGCGTGATGGCGCAGTTCGCCGCGCACGAAGTCGGCCTCCTGGTCGCGACCACAGTAGTCGAGGTCGGCGTCGATGTGCCCGCCGCCAGCATCATGGTGATCGAGAATGCCGAGCGCTTCGGGCTCGCCCAGTTGCACCAGTTGCGCGGCCGGATCGGCCGCGGCTCGGAATCCTCGACCTGCCTCCTTCTCTACCGGGAGCCACTCGGCGAAATGTCAAAAGCACGGCTGAAGGTGATCCGGGAGACCACCGACGGCTTTCGCATCGCGGAGGAAGATCTGAAGTTGCGCGGCGAAGGTGACGTGTTGGGCGTGCGGCAAAGCGGCCTGCCTGGTTACAGGATTGCGCGGCCTGAGGCTCACGGCCAACTGATCGCGCAGGCCCGCGACGAGGCGCTGCGGATCATGAAGGAAAATCCCAGGTTAGCAGGTTCGCGCGGCGAAGCCTTGCGCTGCCTGCTCTACCTGTACGAACGCGGCGAAGCTATCCCGCTGATGGGCGCGGGATGAGCTGAGCGACCTGTCACTCGACTTTTGCGGGCTCCGGCAACAACGTCGATGAATTGGCGGCCCGCGCCGCATTCGCCATGCTGGCGAGCGAAGCCATTTTCTTCTGCGGGTCGGAGCCGATGCCGGGCTGAACCACGCCACAGGACATGATCAGCGTGGCGGCATCTTCGGTACTCATCTCGACCTCGATGACCTTGCTCTTGGGCACGTAGAAGAAGAACCCCGTGGTCGGGTTCGGTGCGCAGGGCAGAAAGACCGAGATATGCTCTTCCTGGCCGGGAATACTTTCGGCGATCTCTTCGCTGGGCGCTTGCGAGATCAGCACGATCGACCACATGCCGGGCGAAGGAAATTCGACAAGGCCGACGTGGCGGAAGCTGGATCCCTTGCCCGAAAACAACGTCTCGAATACCTGTTTGAGGCTGCGGTAGATCGCACGAACCACCGGCATGCGCCCCAATAGCCGCTCGCCGAGATCGACAAGCGTGCGTCCGATCAGGTTGGCGGTCAGAAAGCCGAGCAGCGTCAGCGCAATCACGGCGACGATCAGGCCTGATCCCGGCAGGCCGAACGGTAAATAAGTCTCCGGCCGGTAGGCGATCGGCACGAACGGCCGCACCAACCCGTCGACCCAGGTGACGAACCACCAGGTCAGGTAGAAGGTGATCGCAATCGGACCGGCGACGATGAGGCCCGTGAGGAAGTAGTTGCGGAAGCGGGCCACAAAGCCGCTATGGACTTCCGGCGAGGTTTCGGCCGGCGGCACAGGCGGGGTCAAATCGTCGCGGTTCATTGGGGTTCCAGGGTGGTCCAGTGGAGTGGATTTGATATTCGCTATCCAGCTAGCCGCTCGCTCGCAAAGCGAATGTCAAATCCAAAACTCCACTGAAATCTAATACTTGCTAGCGGTCCTAAGATTCTAACATTCGCAAAGTTGCCCGCTGAGATGGGATGCGAATGTAAGAATCGGACCGTTAGCGGGCGGTCAGACTATGCCAGCTAAGCCATCCTAGCAGACTTTTGAAGACCCCTGGCGTCCCGACATTCGCTAAACGGACCGCGATGCGACCCGAAGCGAATGTCAAATCCGCCGCACTAAGGTTAACCCGGGCAAGGCCTTATTCGACGGTTACCGATTTGGCCAGGTTTCGTGGCTGATCGACGTCGGTGCCCATGACCACGGCGGTATGGTAGGCCAGCAACTGCACCGGAATGGCATAAACCATGGAGGCGAAAATCGCCCCCATATCCGGCAGCACGATCGTGACCAACGACTCGATGGTCGCTTCCGCCGCGCCCTTGGCGTCCGTCATCAGGATAATCTGTCCACCGCGCGCCGCCACTTCCTGCATGTTGGAGACGGTCTTCTCGAATACATGGTCGTAAGGCGCGATCACCACGACCGGCATCTTCTCGTCGATCAAGGCAATCGGCCCGTGCTTGAGTTCGCCGGCCGCATACCCCTCCGCATGGATGTAGGAAATTTCCTTGAGCTTCAGAGCGCCCTCCAGCGCCAACGGATAGCTGGTGCCCCGGCCGAGGTAGAGCACGTCGGTCGATTTCGAAATATCCCGCGCGAGCCGTTCGAGCTGCGGTTCGGTCGCGAGCGCCGCCGCCATCAGCCGCGGAATCTCAACGAGACCGTGCACGAGCTTGGTTTCGTCGGCATCGGAGAGCACGCCGCGCGCCTTGCCGGCGGCAACCGCAAGCGCGGCCAGTACCATCAGCTGACAGGTGAAGGCTTTGGTCGAGGCCACGCCGATTTCAGGACCCGCGAGCGTCGGCAGTACCGTTTCGCTTTCGCGCGCAATGGTCGAGGTCGGCACGTTGACGACAGAGAGCGTGTGCAAACCTTGCGATTTCGCGTAACGCAGCGCCGCCAGCGTATCGGCGGTCTCGCCCGATTGCGAAATGAAGATCGCAAGATCGCCCTTGTTCACGGGCGGCTCGCGGTAACGGAATTCCGACGCGACATCGAGCTCGACGGGGACGCGTGCCAGCCGCTCGAACCAGTATTTGGCAATATAGCCGGCATAGCTCGCCGTGCCGCAGGCGGTGATCGATATACGCTGAATATTCTGGAAGTCGAACGGCAGGCTTAGCGGCAGCGACACCCGGTCGGTCGCCATATCGACGTAACGCGCGAGCGTGTGGCCGACGACCTCCGGCTGTTCGTGGATTTCCTTGGCCATGAAGTGGCGATAATTGGCCTTGTCGACCAGCGAGGTCGCGGCACTGTGCTTGTGCGCTTCGCGATGGACCAGCTTGTCTTCCTTGTCGTAGATCGTGGCGCTGGCCCGCGTCAAAACAACCCAATCACCATCTTCCAGATAGGCAATGGTGTCGGTGAAAGGGCCGAGCGCGATCGCATCCGAACCCAAGAACATCTCACCGTCGCCGTAGCCGACCGCCAGCGGTGGTCCATTGCGAGCGCCGATCATCAAGTTTTGGTCGCCAGCAAAAATAAAAGCCAGCGCGAACGCTCCGCGAAGCTGCTTCAGCGTCGTCTTCACCGCTTCGATCGGTTTGACGCCCTTTTTGAGTTGGTCATCGACTAAATGAAGAACAATTTCGGTGTCGGTCTCGGTCTTGAAGATCGTGCCTTTTTTCTCCAGCGCCTCGCGCAACTCGCGAAAGTTTTCGATGATTCCGTTATGGACGACGGCGACGCCTTCGGTGGCGTGCGGATGGGCGTTGTTTTCGGTCGGCTTGCCGTGGGTCGCCCAGCGCGTATGGCCGATTCCGGTATGGCCTTTGAGCGGAGCGTCCTTCAGTCGGGCTTCGAGATTTTTGAGCTTGCCTTCGGCACGGCGGCGTTCGAGGCGATCGCCTTCCAGCGTCGCGACGCCAGCGGAATCATAACCGCGATATTCGAGACGTTTGAGCGAGTCCACCAATTGCTCGGCGACAGGTCCACGCCCGAGAATGCCGATAATGCCGCACATGCGGTTTGTTAACCCCCGATGGAAAGCCCGGCCTCTCTTAACGAAGTTCGGCCGCGCCAAGATACTCAATAATTATTGCCGATTGAGACAGCGCTAGATTGAGACAGCGTTAAGTGGAAGCCTTAACAGATCGCCCTAATCAGCTTTCGGCGCCTTGGCGCGGGTCTTGATCTCGCGATAGCGCTTGGCTCCGTCCTCGCGGTTGGTTTGCTGGCTGCGCTCAACCGCCATGGCGTCGTCGGGCACGTCGCGGGTGATCACCGAACCTGAGCCGATATAGGCGCCTTTACCTATTTTTACAGGCGCCACCAGCGACGAATTGGTGCCTACGAACGCGCCTTCACCGATCTCGGTCTTGTGCTTGCTGAAACCGTCATAGTTACACGTGATGGTGCCCGCACCGAGATTGGCGTTTGCTCCGACATGAGCGTCGCCGACATAGCTCAGATGATTGACCTTGACGCCGGCCTCAAGCGTTGCGGCTTTTGTCTCCACGAAGTTGCCAATTCGCACGCCATCGCCGAGCGAAGTCCCCGGACGCAGCCGCGCATACGGCCCGACCGAAGCCTTCTTGCCGATCGAGGTCTGAACGACATGGGAAAACGAGTGAATGACGGCCCCGTCGGCGATGGAAACGCCGGGACCGATGACGACGAACGGCTCGATGGTCACATCCTTGCCAAAGGTGGTGTCGGCGGCCAGATAGACCGTCTCGGGCGCGACCAGGGTTACCCCGGCATCAAGCGCGGCCTTGCGCAAGCGCGCCTGCATCACGTTCTCCGCTTCGGCGAGCTGCGCCTTGGTATTGATGCCACGCACTTCATCCTCGCTGGTTTCGATCACGACAGCCTCCAATCCCAGGTCCCGAACGATGGCAACTGCGTCGGTCAGATAATACTCGCCCTTGCTGTTCGCATTACCGATCTTCTCAAGTATCGAAAGCGCTTTGCGGCCATCAAAAGCCATGACGCCGGCATTGCAGAGCGTGACTTCGCGCTCGGCCGCGCTCGCATCGGCCTGCTCGCGGATGGCCATCAGGCGGCCGCCCTCGACCAACAACCGTCCATAGCCGGTCGGGTCAGCGGCGCGAAAGCCGAGCACGGCAAGCTCTGCGCCCTGCTTCAAGGCCGCGCGTAGCCGCGCAAACGTGGCGGCCGAAATCAGCGGCGTATCGCCAAAGGCGACAATCAGGTCGTCCGCCCCCCGCGCCAGGGGCTCGCGCGCCGAAAGCACGGCGTGCGCGGTGCCCTTGCGGTCACGCTGAACGAACGTCTCGGCGTCGCGCCGATATCGCCGGGCCTCGTCAGCAACTAACTGATGATCGGGCCCGACCACCACCGCAAGCGAGGTGCCCGCGCCCGCGGGTGCGGCCGACAATACGTGCGCCAACAGTGATTGGCCGGCGACCGGGTGCAGGACCTTCGGCAAGGACGAACGCATCCGCGTTCCCTCACCGGCTGCTAGCACGATGGTCAGGCTGGTCCTGCCGCTCATCGAGATTCCCTTGGATGTCCCTGTACCTTGCCGCCCTCATAGAGCGTTTTCGTCCCCGATGGAAACCGGATTCGCCGGGACTCACTGTCGGGGACGGGAGATGGCGGCCGATTTCCTGTTAATGTTTACCGATTGATTCGGTTGGGGCTTCAGGGGGGCCGAAGACATCTCATGGCGAAGGATTCCGACAGGCGGCGCGGCGGCCTCGAGCCCGATGATAGCGGCGGGCTATCCGGCTTGCTCGCCGAGGAAGACGAATTTGACCGCCGCACCCTCTGGCGGCTTGGAACCTGGGCGGCTCTCTCCGTCGGCGCTGTCGTTTTGGCCCTTGTCACCAATCAGTCTTCGATCGGTCTGCGGCGAGAACAAAGCGCGTCGGCTGACCTGATCAAGCAGGCGCAGCAGATTCAGTTCGCCGCCAGGGAAAGCCAGAACGAGACCCGGCGACTGGCCTCAGCCATCGACACCCTCAACAGCGATCGCGACCGGCTCTACTCCAGGGTTGCCGTCCTTGAGCAGGGGCTCGATTCCGTGACCGGCGCGATCGCGCGACAAGCTCCGGCGCCGGCGCCGCAAGCGAGCACAAGTCCCACCGGTACAGGCCAGCAAGCCGGTGCAAGCGCGGCTCCGCCGGTTAACCCATCCGCCCCATCGCAGCAGGCGTCAGCTCCCTCCCCGCCGCCGGCTTCGACCGCGTCAACGCCCCCGGCCGTTACCGCATCGGTTGACCCGCCCCCCGCCGCCGCCAAACCCATACCGGCGGCTCCCGTGGTGGCGCCGGTAGCTGCAACCGCCTCCGCGAGCGCGGACAAGCCGGACAAAGTTGCGGATAAAAAGGACAAGGTCGCGGATAAGAGGGACAAGCAGGCCTCTCAAGTCACAACGGCCGTTCAAGTCACAGCCGCCATCCCGTCCGAACCGAGTCCCGCCCCCGCTGCGAAATCGGCAGCGGCGCAGTCGTCCCTGCCGGTCGAACCGTCGGGCTCCCCGATGGCTTCAAAATCGATGATGGGTCCGCCGGATCCCGCGGCGGGCAAGCTGATCGAACCGGTCAAGCCGCCCAAGACGGTGACGTCAGCTCCAATGCCCGAAATCGCTGCTGTCGCCCCAAAGGTCTCTGAAGAAACGGAATCCGAGCCGGCACCGGTAGTCCCGGCCCCGACGGTTCAGCGCACTGAATTCGGCGTCGATGTCGGCGGCGCCAATTCAGTCCCCGGATTGCGCGCACTTTGGCGCGGACTTCTCAGGTCAAGGTCGAATGGCGCCCTGACGAAGCTGCGCCCCATCATCGTGATCAAGGAAAACAACAACGGCTTGGGCATGCAGTTACGGCTGGTGGCCGGACCGATCAGCGATGCGGCGGCGGCGGCGAAAATCTGCGCCTCTTTGACGGTGAACGATCGAGGCTGCAACACCACGGTGTTTGAAGGCCAGCGGCTGGTCGTGAATGCCGACGAGCAGGCCAAAGCCGACACCAAAACGGCTTCCGAGACCAAACCTGCCACCGACTCCAAACCTGAACCGGCACCAAAGCTGTCTTATCACCACCGCTACGTGCCAAAGCATCTTCCGAAGGAGGATGACCCTCCTCCTTCAAAACCTGAGCCCTCGACGCTGTCCTTGATCTTTGGCAAGCGTTAGCGCAGTCGGGGCGAAAAACTCGTTATTTGAGCCGGTTAACGCCTCTTCTTGATGCGCTTTCAAGAAGTTCGTCCGATGCGCACCAGATTGGCCTTGCGCGGTCGAACCAAAAGCGGCAAATCGGCCTTCGCCCCTCCAAGGATTTGCCCATGAAGAAAGCCCCGTTCCGCCTCACCCCCTATCAGGTGCAGTGGCTGCTGGTCGTGGGTTTCCTCACCGTCGGCTATGCGATCTACGTTCGTTACATGGCGATCGAGCTTTCGAGCACATCGCTCGCCTGCGATGCCGGCCTTCAAACCCTGCTCTGCAAATCCCGCGCGCTGGCAACGACTCTGTTTCGCAATTCGGTTTTCGGAACTGTCGCCGTTGTCATCGCCGCACTCCATGTGATCCGGCCGTCGATCGTGTTGCTCACGCTCGGCCTGATCGCCGCCGGTCTCGGCGTCGTGCTTTACAATGTTGTCCTGTCGGGACTCGCGATCGGCCTGCTTATTCTGGGATTTGCGCGGCCCGCGCCCGCCACAGCGTAGCGGCGAGCAGGACATAAATCCCGCAAGTCCATAGCGACTGCCAGTTCTCCGATCCTTCGTTGCAGCCGGCATAAACGGCAGCCATCACCAGCAACGCAGCAAACACCGCCTCGGCGACAGGACGAAAGCCTGCTTTTGGCCGATTGATTAGGGACAGCGCGGCGAACGGCACGACCGCCATGGTCAGCGCCGCAAAGGGGAAATCCTTGTAGCGAGGATCGAACACGAGGCCGAGCGCGGTGGCGGCGCCGATCACCGTGGCCACGGCCAGAACCAGGCCCAGGATCACCGCGGTCCACGACCTGTCGCGATAGTCGGACGGGCCAAGCAGCTCCAGGAAGGTCGGCAAGCTGCGACCGGACATCAAAGCGTGGGCGCCGAATAGCGGCGAAGCGATGCCGGCGGCGAGCAGAAAGCCCCAAAGCAGCCAGCCGCCGAGGCCATAGCTTTCGTAGAGCATCTTGTCGACCGCGATCCCCAGCAAGGCTCCGGCCGTGGTGGCCGAAATGCCGACCGCAATCCACGCGGCGAGCCGGGGCGTCCAGGGCCGGCGCCGCAATGTGAGCCAGGCCACGGCAAACACAAGGAACGCAAACGCGATGCCGCCGGCCATGTGCATCTTCCAACGAGGATAATTGCTGATTGCAATCCCCGGCGGATATTTCAGCGCCCTGTGGACAGAATCAAACAGGCCCCAATAACCACCGACGGTCCCTTCAAGCTGGCGCTTCCACGGCTGGTCGTAGGCCTCGATCAGGTTGACGCGAAAGTTTTCGCGCTTGGCGAGATCGAGAATTTCCGAAACAACGCGCGCCTGGTTGGTGCGTGATGGCAACGCCGCATCGCGCATGCGCCCTGCGCTTGGCCAGCCGGTCTCGCCGACCAGGATTTCCTTGCCCGGAAAAGCCACTTCCATCCGATGCCGGATCGCCGAGACATGGGCGGCGGCATATTTCGCGCGGATCGGAAAATCCTCCCAATACGGAAGGATGTGAATGGTGATGAAATCGACCGCTTCGTAGATCTCGCGATACCGCAGCCAGAATTCCCAGACGTCGGCATAGGTGACGGGAACGGTGACTTGCGCCTTGACTGAACGGATCGTGGCCGCGAGATCAGACTGGGTCATTTCCCCGCGCAGCAGCACTTCGTTCCCAACCACGAGCGCTGTGACGGTTGAAGGATACTCCTTGGCGAGCCGTATACCAGTCGCGATCTGAACCGCATTCTTCTGGCGGTTACTGGTCAGCCAGATTCCCTGAATGACCTTCAGCCCGGCTTTGGCTGCGAGTTCAGGTACCTGGTCGAGTCCGTTTTCGATCGAATAGGTTCGGACGCAATTGGAGATTTTGGCCAACTGAGAGAGGTCTGCGGAAATCTGTTCTGCCGAAACATAGGTCGTCGGCGACAACGGTGTCTGCTCACCGCGAAAAGGTGCGTAGGAAACGCACATCAACTTGGCGTTGGGATCGATCGGCGCGCGCGACAGCGAGATCGGCGTGGCGAGCCACAACCACGCCGCGGCAATCGAACCGAGAGACAGTAAAAGCAGAGCCAGCGGCGTTCGAAAAGTAATCGGTTCCATCCTTTCGACCAGGATGGTCGATTAACCGGTCGCAGGCCGTCTGCCAAGAGCGGGACCCGGCGAGTCCGTGCTCTTTCCCCGGTGGGCTTTACCAAGATGCGACAAAGTTGTGTGTTTGCTGGACAAAATCCAAAATCTCCGTCATGGGATTCCATCGCAGTTGCTCGCCGCATTGGAGACCCATTTCGGCGGCAAGCATTTGTGGGCCGGAACGTATCCGACAGGACTTCAGGCAAGACTTCGGCTGGAACCAATTCGGGGAATTTATGCGTCAGCGGTTGTTTCAGGGGCGATTTGCGGTTTTGCGGTATTTCGTTGTTCCCGGATTGGCCCTGATGCTCGGTTTGGGCAGCGCGCTGGCCCAGAGCGGGGCGCCGGCGAACCCGGATCAGGCCGGCAAAGCCGCCGCGGGGGCGGCTGAGGCCGCCAAGGAAAACCAGCGCAAGACGGACGAATTCGCCGAAGCCGCCCAGGCCATTAGCGGCCCCGCCGGCAACCCGGAATGTGTCTGGCTCGGTCGCCGCGTCGTCCGCCTGATGTGGCGCGATGACCTCGATACCGCTTTTCGTCACCTGGACCTGTACGACCGTTTCGGCTGTCCGGGCGGCCATGTGCAGGCGGCCTTCCGCTGCCTGACCCGATTTGGCGCCCAGATCGACGACAAGGCGCAAAAGAGCCTGGACGACCGCGTCCACGCCTGCTGGATCAATCCGAACGCCCAGCCCCAGGTAGCCACGGCTCCCGCCCCTGCCCCCGCCACGGCCGGCAACGGTGCATCGGCTCCCGCCGCTCCGACGACGACGCCCGCCACGAAATAGTCTGCGCGCGACCCCGCGAGCCGGACGAATTTTGGCAGAGCCAAGCCTTCTTTGCGACGTTGCGCCCTTAAAACGCCATGCATACCGGTTGTTAAATCGCGTGGCAGGATTATCCTCAGAATCGCTCCCGTGTCGGCCGAACCTTGGGGACGGGTTCGCGTTCTTCTGTTGCAGGCCCCCTATGGTTAGTTGCGATGCGCGCCGTCGTCGCCGTTTTGTTGTTGGTTGCTGCCGCCCATGCGGGGCTTTGGGGTCTCCTCGAGGAAAAACAGCGGGCGCCTGACTTCCGGGGCATCTTGCCGAGCGTTTCCTACACGCCCTTTGAGCCCGGTCATACCGAGGCCGACCCCGCTGCCGATTCCGAAAAGATCCGCGCTGACCTGAAGAAATTCTCCACGATCGCACGGGCTGTTCGTCTCTATACCTCTACGGAAGGTAGTGAGCTGGTGCCCGCGATCGCTGCCGAGTTCGGCATAAAGGTCATGGTCGGCGCCTGGATCGGCAAAGATGACAGCCGCAACAGCCGGGAAATCGAAGCCGCCATCAATCTCGCCCGCCGTAACAGCAATGTTATCGGCATCATCGTTGGCAACGAAACCATTTTCCGCGGCGAGCAAAAAGTCGAAGATCTCATCAAACTGATCAAGCAGGTGAAGTCAGCCGTCAATGTGCCGGTCAGCACCGGGGAAATCTACAGCATCTGGAGCGAACATCCGGAGCTTGCCTACTCCGCCGACTTCATCGCCGCGCACGTGCTGCCTTACTGGGAGCGCCATTCGTCGGCCGAGGCAGTCGACCAAGCCATCGACCGCTACCAGTTCCTCCGCAACCAGTTTCCGGGCAAGCGTATCATGGTCGCGGAGTTCGGCTGGCCGAGCGCCGGTTACAATCTGGGCAAAGCCTTCCCGGATCGCATTGCGCAAGCAACAGTGCTTCGCAACTTCGTGACGCGCGCCGAAGCCATCGGCATCGATTACAACATCGTCGAGGCGGTCGATCAGCCGTGGAAGTTTTTTGAAGGCGGCGTCGGTCCCTATTGGGGAATCCTGAACGCCGCGCGCGAACCGAAATTCAGCTGGACCGGCCCGATCGTCAACCCGGACTACTGGAAGCTTGCCACCATCGCGGTACTCGTCGGCATCCTGATGTCGTTGCCGATCTTGCGGCTGGCGCAGCCGACCGTTTTGCAGGCACTGACGCTATCGGCCGCGGCCAATGGCGTCGGCGCGTGGGGGGCGACGGTGTTCGCCTATTGGACTGAGCACTATTTCGTGTTCGGCTCGGCATTCGCCCTGATGCTCGGCCTGACGCTGCTGGTGCCGCTGGTGCTGATCGCGATGGCGCGAATAGAGGAAATTGCAGCCGTTGCCTTTGGCCAAAAGCCGCGACGGCTGATTGGCAAGGGCGCCCCGACCGTACCGGCGACCATCGGCGACAGCGTCAGCTTTCCCAAGGTCTCGATCCATGTTCCCGCTTATTTCGAACCGCCGGAGATGCTCAAGGCGACGCTCGACGCGGTTGCCCGGCTCGACTATCCGAATTTCGAATGCGTGGTAATCATCAACAACACGCCCGATCCCGCGTTCTGGCAACCGATCCAGGACCATTGCCGCGCGCTCGGCGAGCGTTTCAAGTTCATCAACGCCGAGAAGGTGCAGGGATTCAAGGCGGGCGCCTTGCGCATCGCCATGGAGCGTACGGCAGCAGATGCGGAGATCATCGGCATCATCGATGCGGACTATGTCGTCGGTCCGGACTGGCTGAAGGATATGGTGCCGGTATTCGCCGATCCGCGTGTCGGCCTCGTGCAGGCGCCGCAGGAGCACCGCGACGGCGACCGTTCGCTGATGCACTACATCATGAACGGCGAATATGCCGGCTTTTTCGATATCGGCATGGTTCAGCGCAATGAAGCGAACGCCATCATCGTGCATGGCACGATGTGCCTGATCCGCCGTGCGGCGATGGACATGGCGGGCGGCTGGTCGAGCGACACGATCTGCGAGGACACTGATCTGGGGCTGGCAATCCAGGAACTCGGCTGGCTCACCCACTACACCAACCATCGCTACGGCCAGGGTCTGTTGCCGGACACTTATGAAGCCTTCAAGAAGCAACGCCATCGCTGGGCCTATGGCGGCTTCCAGATCGTGAAGAAGCACTGGCGCCGATTCTTGCCCAACGCGAGCCGCCTGACGCCCGACCAGAAGCGCGAATTTTTGCTGGGCTGGTTGAACTGGCTTGGTGCGGAAACGCTCGGCGTCGTGGTCGCGATCCTCAATCTGATCTGGGTGCCGATCGTTGCCTTTGCCGACATCGCCAGTCCCGACAAGATTCTGACGCTGCCGATCATCGCAGCCTTCGTCGTCACCCTGCTGCACTTCCTCATCCTCTACCGCCTGCGGGTGCCGGTGAAATGGGGACAGATGCTGGGCGCCATGATCGCCGCGATGTCGGTGCAATGGACGGTGTCGCGCGCGGTCGCCAATGGGCTGATTACCGAGCATCTGCCATTCGCTCGCACCTCCAAGGGCGGCCTGTCGCGGATGTCGATCGAGTTCCAGGCATTCTGGGAAGCCGTGATCGGCGTCTTATTGCTGGTGGGTGCGGCCGTGCTGGTGGTCACCAACAATTCCAAGCAGATCCGCGAGATCTATATCTTTGCCGGCGTGCTGGTGCTCGAAAGCCTGCCGTTTCTCTCGGCGGTAGCGATCGCCGTTCTCGAGAGCTCGCGCATCAACTCGTTCAAGTTCTGGCACGACACCGGCGTCCGCAGCGCCGAGCTGATCGGCTTGCGGCCGGTTGCGATGCCGACGGTTGCCGGCCCCTCGCAGCCGGTCGCGAGCGAAGTCCGTCCCGAAGCCAGTTGATGGCAAGCACCTGTCGCGTGAGCGGCATTGCCTGAGCCTCGCCGTACTGCTGAAATTCGGCGATTGGTCCGATCGGCCGGGCGCGCGCCATGCTATTGACCCACACCCGTCCGCCCCCTACACAGCGGCCTTGAGCGAGCGCGTAGCTCAGATGGTAGAGCACGTGACTTTTAATCACGGGGTCCTGGGTTCGATCCCCAGCGCGCTCACCAAGTAAACCAATCACTTAGACAAATCTTCCAGCAGATCGAAAAACCCTCGTGTGGGCACTGTATTGGCAAACGCGTTACGCACTCGGAGCGGGTGCTATGTCAGGACCAAGAAGATTGGGATTTCGCCGGCGCCGACGATGCCAAGGCGGAGATCCGCGAACCGGCGATAGGCTCTCCCCGACTCTAGGAAGCCCGCCGGCGCGTGTTTGGTTTGATGGCTGCGTTGTTCTGGCCTATCGGCGCTAGCGCATGGGCGAGTCCTGCATCGCTTTGTGTCTTCTCCGCAACAGGCCACATCTTCCTAGGTCAGCAACTGATCTTAGGACTCCTCACCAGCGACCAGCCGTGACTAGTGTGGGCAACACCGGGGGCTGTGGCGGTGTCGTATCGAAGTAGCCGAGCGTTCGCTCTCTGGGGTAGGTAAAAAAGGGCGGCGCCCGGCTACTCGGCCCATACACAACGCGGGCTCTTCCATGAAACAGCAAATTACCTAAGCATCTGTGTCATTCGGGCCGCCCGGCATATCGAGCGTAGATTGGAAAACTGGGCCTCGATGATCGCCGCCCTGGGATCGGCCGCCTTCGCAAGCCGGTAGAGCCAGGATCCGAGCGTTCGGCTTCCCTTATCGG
>NZ_JBAVCF010000380.1:0-10367 GCF_049586575.1 Bradyrhizobium sp. | reverse complement strand
GCTTGATGGCTGCCAGATATGCTGGCAGCGACCCCGTTTGCCAATGTCAATCCACTCCACTAGCCAGCGCGCAATCCAAGGACGATAGCGAGTGGACCAAAGCAGAGGCGATCGAGAGTGCTGCGTTAGTTGCTTCACGGTGGGATAGTGATGATCAGGCGAGCAATCCCTGTTTTTGTAACATTGATTGCACTCGGCCAAACCGCCACAGCGGGCGTGCCGTTGTTTGGCCATGTCTCCTGCGGCGTTGTTCGTTTCTATGTCGCCAGATATTCAGAAGCAGCCGCCGAAAAGTGGGCACGAGGTCACGGCGCCGGCGATGCCGAAATCGAAACGGCGCGTCGCTGTCTGCATGGCGCCAATGTGCAGACTGCAAGCTCGGCAGCGAAGCCACAGGTGCTCGCCCCCGTAACCGAGCCGGAGCGCGCCGAGCACCAACCAGCCGAATCAGCCGAACCAGCTCAGGACGCGCCGCAGGCCGTACCCGTGCAAGGTCAGCGCGCCGACTCCGAACAGGATAATCACGACAACGAACCAGGTGTTCATGGCTTCATCGGCCCGAAGGATATCGTCGCCGAGCGCGTGAGCTACCCAGTCGAGCAACCCGTTCCATCCAATGGAAAGACTACCACATTGCGCCCACGCTATATGGGCGCTACGCATCGCGCCGACCGTGCGGGAGCGACGGGCCATGCGCCATGGCTCAAGCGATTATGGGATCACCTGACCAGCCGGCGCCAATTCAGCATCGCCTTTTTGCATTTCAGGGGCGACCGACGATAAAGGGTAAGAAGGCGGCCGCCACATATCCGATGATGCACTCACGTTGTAGATTTCCCAGCCTGTGTCCGCTTCGAGCCCCGAGACGCCCAGCGGGTTCGCGCTCGGCGCGCCGGTTGTGGGGAGAAGACCAGAAGTCGCTGATATTCGGCCAAAATTGACGCTGATGACCCGAAGCAGACGTAGGTCAGCATCTTATGTTGCGGTGGCAAAAGCCGGATTTTGGCCCTATCAAAGTGTTCGATTGAGCCGCTAAGATGCTGTGTCCAGGCCCTGGGGTCGGAAATGCGGCGACGCGAATTCATCTGGTTGATCGGAGGAATGGCTGCTTGCCGGCCTCTGGCCGCTCGCACGCAGCAGTCCGACCGGGTGCGGCGTATCGGCATTCTTCTCACCGAGACGGTGGAGGATGATCCTTATTATGAGGCCCCACTGAAAGCGATCAGGGACGGACTGCACGACCTTGGCTGGATCGAAGGCCAGAACCTGACGATCAATATTCACCGCGTCGCTCCGAAGACCGCAGAAATCCGACGGCATATTGAGGAATTGCTCGCCGGACAGCCCGATATCGTCGTTACATCAGGTGGTACCGCCACGGGACCGCTGCTGCAGGCGACCCGCTCCGTGCCGGTCGTGTTCATGGCAGTCGTCGATCCCGTCGGGGCGGGATTGGTTGAGAGTCTTGCGCGCCCCGGCGGCAATGCAACCGGCTTTATGCGGTTCGATTACAGCCTGAGCGGCAAGTGGCTGGAAATACTCAAACAGGCTTCCCCTGCCGTTACGCGCGCCGGCGTCGTTCGGGATCACACAATTACATCTGGAGTCGGTCAATTTGCGGTCATCCAGTCGGTCGCCAGTTCGCTCGGTGTCGACGTTGTTCCGATCGATCCGCGCGACGATGGTGAGCTCGAAAGCGGGATCGCCAAGATCGCGCGCTCTCCAAATGCGGGGCTTATCACAACGACCAGCGCGGCCGTGTCTGCGCATCGCGACCTCATCATCAAACTGGCGGCCCAGCATCGATTGCCTGCGGTTCACAGTCATCGGATCTGGGTGGATCGTGGTGGTTTGATATCCTATGGACCCGATCTGATCAAACTGGCCCGGCTTCCGGCCGGCTATGTCGATCGCGTTCTAAAGGGCGAAAATCCTGCCGATCTTCCGGTCCAGGCGCCAACTGGATACGAGTTTATCGCCAATCTAAAGACCGCAAAGACACTTGGCCTCGCGCTACCCCCAGCGGTGCTCGCCCGTGCCGACGAGGTGATCGAATGAATGAGCCAAAAGACACGCCGTTGCATTCTTACTAGATTGTAAGGGATGAGCATTTCCCTCAACTCCGATGCTTCTCAGGACCGGGCGCTCGCAGCGGCGCAAGTAGAGCAAGCGGCTGCAGAGGCCAAGCCATCGGGTCCGAAAATCCGCAGCCGGCTGTTCACCAAATACGTCGCGCTGTTCGTCGTGGTGGTCGGCGCCGCGCTTTTTTCGAACGGAATTTTCGAGGTTTTTTTCTATTATCGCGAACACAAGGCGGCGCTGATCCGGATTCAGCACGAACAGGCCGAGGCAGCAGCGGCCAAGATCGGACAGTTCATCAAGGAAATCGAAAGCCAGCTCGGCTGGACCACCCAGCTGCCGTGGTCGGCGGGCTCGATTGAGCAGCGGCGCTTCGATGCCTTGCGCCTGCTGCGGCAGGTGCCCGCCATCACCGAACTGGCGCAAGTCGATTCCACAGGCAAGGAACGGCTGCGGGTATCACGTCTTGCCATGGATGTCGTCGACAGCGGGCTTGATCTTTCCAAGGATCCGAAATTCACCGAAGCGGTCGCGCACAAAGTCTATTATGGGCCGGTATATTTCCGCCGGGAGTCCGAGCCTTACATGACGCTCGCGCTTGCGGGCACCCGCAAGGACGCCGGCGTCAGCATTGCCGAGGTCAATCTCAAACTGATCTGGGACGTGGTGTCGCAAATCAAGGTTGGCGAACGTGGTCACGCCTATGTCGTCGGCCCGGGAGGCCGGCTGATCGCGCATCCCGACATCAGCCTCGTTCTGCGAAACACCGATATGTCGAAACTCGCGCAGGTGCAGGCGGCGCGGGCCGGCACTGACGCCGAATCGCTGGAGGGCACAAAAAACATACAGGGCCAGGAGGTGCTGACGGCATCGGCGCCGATCGGCGCCCTCGGCTGGACGATGTTCGTCGAACTGCCGGTGGAGGAGGCTTACGCCTCGCTTTATGCCGCGCTGCAGCGCCTTGCCATCGTGCTGGTGGCGGCATCGCTCTTCGCGGTGCTTGCCGGGGTATTCCTGGCCCGGCGCATGGTTGGTCCGATCCAGGCGCTGCGTGCCGGGGCCGAGCGCATGGGTAGTGGCAATTTCGCCCAGCACATTTCGATCAAGACGGGCGACGAACTCGAGGGCCTCGCCAACCAGTTCAACGACATGGGCGCAAGACTGCAGGAATCCTACGCCAGCCTTGAGAGCAAGGTTGAACAGCGGACCTTAGAGTTAAGCGAAGCCCTGCAGCAGCAGACTGCGACCGCTGATGTGCTCAAGGTCATCAGCCGTTCGGCATTCGACCTGAAATCGGTGCTCACGACGCTGACCGAGTCCGCGAAATCGCTGTGCGGCGCATCGCTCGGCATCATATGCCTGCGCGACGGCGAGGTCATGCGGTTGCAGGCCGAGTCGGGTTGCACGCAGGCATTTCTCGATTTTATGCACGCCAACCCGATCAAACCCGGCCGCGATACCATCACAGGCCGGGTTTTCATGGACGGCAAGCCTGTCCATATCCCGGACGTAGAACGTGACCCCGAATATAATTTTGGCAACGCTCCGGCGATCGGCGAATACCGCGCGGTGCTCGCTGTGCCCCTGATGCGCGACGGTGCGGTCGAAGGCGTGCTGCTTCTGGGAAGGCCGGCGCCGGGGCCGTTCCACCAGCGGCAGGTTGATCTGGTTCAGACCTTTGCGGACCAGGCCGTCATCGCGATCGAGAACGTGCGCTTGTTCGAGCAGGTACAGGAGCGCACCAGGGAGCTTTCGCTTTCTCTGGAAGAACTTGGTACCGCGCAGGATCGCCTTGTGCAAACCGAGAAGCTCGCCTCGCTCGGTCAGCTAACGGCCGGCATCGCCCACGAGATCAAGAACCCACTCAACTTCGTCAACAACTTCTCGGCGCTTTCGGCGGAGTTGATCGACGAACTGAACGGCGTGCTCAAACCGGCTGCGCTCGACGACAAGGTCCGGCAAGAGATCGACGAGCTCACGCAAATGCTCAAGAGCAACCTCGAAAAGGTCGTGCAGCACGGCAGGCGCGCGGATTCGATCGTGAAGAACATGTTGTTGCATTCGCGTGAAGGTTCGGGCGAGCACCGGCCTGCCGACATCAACGCAATCGTCGAAGACAGTCTCAACCTTGCCTATCATGGTGCGCGAGCGGAGAACCCCGGCTTCAATATCACCCTGCAGCGCGACCTCGACCCCAAAGCGGGCATGATCGATCTATACCCGCAGGAGATCACGCGGGTATTTCTCAATCTGATTTCGAATGGCTTTTACGCAGCCACCAAGCGCAAGGAAACCGGCGAAGAAGGCTACGAGCCGACGCTGAGCGCGACCACAAAAGATTTCGGCAACAGGGTCGAAATCCGCATCCGGGACAACGGGACCGGGATCCCACAGGAAGTAAAGGAGAAAATGTTCAATCCCTTCTTCACAACCAAACCGGCGGGCGAGGGCACCGGACTTGGCCTGTCGATGAGCCACGACATCGTGGTGAAACAACACGGGGGCAGGATAGAGGTCGAGACAGAGCCAGGCCAATCTACTGAATTCATTATCTCGCTGCCGCGATCGGCGGCGGCACCAGCAAAAGCGGGGAGCGCAAATTGAGTGTTTACGTCCTCGTCGTAGATGACGAGCCCGATGTTGAAACCCTTTTCCGTCAACAATTCCGGCGTGATCTCAAATCCGGACGCTTCACGATGGAGTTTGCGCCATCGGCGCCGGCGGCACTGGCCAGGGCTTCCGACGAGATTGTAGATCCATCGCTGATCCTGATCCTGTCCGATATCAATATGCCCGGCATGAGCGGGTTGGAAATGTTGCCGAAGGTGCGCGCGGAGCGGCCCGACGTTCCCGTCATCATGATAACCGCCTATGGGGACGCAGAAACACGGCGCAAGGCGATCGAAGGCGGCGCGGTCGGTCTTTTGACGAAACCGATCGACTTTGCGCTGTTGCGTCAGGAGATCGACGCCCGTCTTGGGCAGGCCGCATGACCGCAACCATTCTCGTCGTCGATGACGAACCCGACCCGCGCAATTGCCTGCGCGCTCGCACTCGATATATGGGCCGAGGAGTTTCGCGAGCGCTGGAAATCCAGAGGCGTTAATTTCGGCGCAACCCGGATCGGCCTTCACGCGGGCTCCGCGCTGGTCGGCAACTTCGGCGGCGGCCGTTCGCGATCCTGGTTTCTCGTCGTCTCCGGAAAAAAGTCGGACACGATTTCATCCTACAAGATCGATGAGGCCAGCGGCGGTCTGACGCTGATCGGAAAGTATCCGGCAGGAAAGGATGCGAACTGGGTCGAAATCGTCAGTTTTGATTGAAGATACCGGGAAGGACCGGGAGTAATCGGCCTGATTGCTCTCGGCCTCACCTAAACAAATCTGAGGGGTTGCGCCGCGGAATTTGGTCGCTACCGACGCGGGGCGGACTCTGACAAGCCGTCGGCGGCGAGAGGTCAACGGGTTCACGGCCTGGATTTTGGCCGCTTCCCGTCGCCCTTCACAAACTCGTCGCTTGCCCTTTGCCGCAAAATTTGCGCAAGAACCTCCGCCCGTGGCGCCCTGCCGCGCTGGAATTTTGCCGCAACAAACAAAAAGGGAGATCAGAATGCTCAAATTCTACTTCAACGGCGCGCCGAACCCCAACAAGGTCGCGCTGTTTCTCGAAGAAACCGGCCTGCCTTGCGAACTCATTCCGGTCGACACCCGCAAGGGCGATCAGTTCAAGCCGGAATTCCTTAAAGTGAATCCGAACGGCAAGGTGCCGGCGATCGACGATGACGGCGTGTTCGTGTTCGATAGCAACGCGATCCTGCTCTATCTCGGCGAAAAGACCGGCAAGTTCATGCCCGCCAACACGCCGAAAAACCGCGCGCAGTTGCTGTCATGGCTGATGTTCATTGCGACCGGCCTCGGTCCCTATTCAGGACAGGCCGTGCATTTCAAGCACGCGGCGCCCAAGGATCTCGAATACGCGCATAACCGCTATCAGTATGAAGCCCATCGCCACTACAAGATCCTCGACGAGCATCTCGCCAAGAGCAAGTACATGGTCGGCGATACCTATACGATCGTCGACATGGCGTTCTGGGGCTGGGCGCGCCTCGCGCCGTACGTGCTCGGCGACGACGTCTTCACCAGATATCCGAACGTGAAGCGCCTTCACGATGAAGTCTCGGCACGGCCGGCGGCGGCGCGCGCGATCGCGTTGAAGGACAAGTTCACCTTCAAGGCCGAAATGGATGATGAGGCCAAGCACATCATGTTCGGCCACCTCAAGACCAAAGCCGCTTGATCCGATCCAAATCATGAAACGGCGCCTTGAGGGGCGCCGTTTTCGGCGGGCAGCCTGATTGGCGTCGCCGCGCGGCAGGTCAGGCACGCCAGAACGGCTTGCTGACTTCATCCGATATCGACGACCAGCAGGTTCCCATATCCTGAAGTTCATAGTGGCTCCGCGCGGCGAGCTCGCGGCGAAAGCGCGCGCGGGCCCGCCAGGTCCGCACCGTCGACAATGCGTTCAAGGCCACGCCGGCAATGAGGCGCGGCCGCCGGGCGTGACGATCGCAGTACAATCCAACCGGAATATTCCGGCAGTCGTTGGCAATCCCTGTCATGGCCATTCTCCGTTGCGTCTTGTCTAACGCAGGCCTGCTGACAGCGTGTTGTCAGCAGCACGGAGGGCGGATCGGCCCATTTTTCACTGTTGCCCGCGCTCGCCCCTCATGTCATGACGCTGACATAGAGGGGATCATGACAGTTCTTATTGCCGGTGGGGGCATCGGCGGGCTGACGCTGGCGCTCAGCCTGCATCAGATCGGCGTTCCCGCCAAAGTCTTCGAAAGCGTTGTCGAGCTGAAGCCGCTTGGCGTCGGCATCAACGTGCTTCCGCACGCCGTCCGCGAATTGATCGAACTGGGCTTGCACGACGAGATCAATGCCGCGGCCGTGGCGACGAAGGAACTAGCCTACTTCTCCAAGCGCGGCCGGCCGATCTGGAGCGAACCGCGCGGCCTGGATGCCGGCTATAAATGGCCGCAGTTTTCGATACACCGCGGCACGCTGCAACAAATCCTGCTCGATGCCGCGATCAAACGGCTGGGACCTGAGAACATCCTCACCAGCCATCACCTGAGCGGCTGGACCGAAACTCCCGACGGCATTCGTGCAAGTTTCGTCGACAAGGCAAGCGGCAAACCGGCAGGCGATTACGACGGCGCGGTCCTGATCGCCGCCGACGGCATTCACTCCGCGGCGCGGGAAAAACTTTACCCGAAGGAAGGCCCGCCGATCTGGAACGGACGCATTCTCTGGCGCGGCGTCACCGCGGCGAAAGCCTTTCTTTCCGGCCGCACCATGATCATGGCCGGCCACGAGATGCTGAAATTCGTCTGCTATCCGATTTCAAAAGAGCCCGACCGCGACGGCAACTTCAAAATCAACTGGATCGCGGAGCGGCACATGCCGCCGACCTATCGATGGCGGCGCGAGGATTACAACCGCACCGCCCGGCTGGAAGAATTCCTACCGTGGTTTACAGACTGGACATTCGACTGGCTCGATGTCCCCGGCTTGATCCGCAATTGCCAACACGCGTTCGAATATCCGCTGGTCGATCGCGATCCGATTCCGCAATGGACGTTCGGCCGCGTTACCCTGATGGGCGATGCCGCGCATCCGATGTATCCGGTCGGCTCCAACGGCGCGTCGCAGGCCATTCTCGATGCCAGGGTTCTGACACGCGAGATATTGGCCCACGGCCCGACCAACGCAGCGCTAAAGGCCTACGAAGCAGAGCGCCGTCCTGCCACGACCGATCTTGTCCTGCTCAACCGACGCAACGGGCCCGAGCAGGTGATGCAGCTGGTCGAGGAACGCGCCCCCGACGGCTTCAATGAAGTCACCGACGTGCTGTCGCGGCAGGAACTGGAAGACATCGCGGCCAACTACAAGCGTGTCGCCGGTTTCCAGGTCGAAGGCCTCAACGCGAAACCACCGATCGTGCCGCAGCAAAGGGCGATCTAAGCGCGAACCCATAAAGGCGGGACGTCGACTCTCGATGCCTGGCAGAGATCTACCGCTCAACCGGAACGGGGCCGGTTTTGAACCCGAAGCATCATTTTGGTCATGCCGCTGGACCGGGGCGAACCTTTTCGGGCGCTGATAAACACCGGATCCTTTGCGTCGCTATCGGGGATACAGCGGACGTTGCGGATTCATGAGTACACGTCCTGGCGAAGCGCCCTCGCCGCTTCGATCAGGCGCGCCGTCGTGCTGGCGGTTGCGAGCACGGCGCCGTTGTCGGCCATCAGCTTGCCCTCCATGAACGCAACGCTTTTGCCGAGCTGGATGACCTGCGCCTCCACGATCAACGGTCCCGGCCTGGCGGGCGCCAGGAAGTTCACGGTCAGGCTGATAGTGGTGGTGTAGAATCTTCCTTCGCTCGTCATAAGCGCAGCCGGTCCCATGGTGTCGTCCAGCATGGCCGAGAGAATGCCGCCCTGGATGAAGCCGGCCGGATTGCAAAACTCGGTCCTTCCGTCGAAGCCGACCTTGAGCCAGCCTCTATCGGGCCGGGCATCGATCAGCCGCCAACCGAGCAGCCTGGCAGACGGCGCAGCGGGAATATCGTCGAGCGCGGTTTTGAGCATTGCAAGCCTCCATCGGAGGCAACCTAGCCGATAGCTGCTGCCAGCATGGTGTCAGCAGCTATCGGCTAACCAATTCCGTGCGCGATGACCTTACGCATCACATTCGGCAGCGCTTCGCCCTCAAGCGTTGCGATCGGCACCCAGCGCATGCCTTTCGGCGCGCGGGTACGTGCCGGGACATGCGCCGTATAGACCACAAGCTCGAGCGGAAAGTGCGTGAAGACGTGGGTGACCACGCCCAGCTTGCGATGCCAGCGCGAAACGCCGCCGACCTGAGGCGCCTGCCCCAGCGCCGCCTTGTCGTCTTGTCCGGCGCGCCACTCCGAGACCGGCACTTCGGTCATGCCGCCGAGCAGGCCTTTCTCGGGGCGGCTGCGAACCAGCAGTTCGTCGCCGCGCGTGACGACAAAGGCCGCGCCGCGGCGCAGTTCGCCTGACTTCTTGGCCGCCTTGCGCGGAAAGCTTTCCTGATCGCCGCGCTGGCGGGCCGAACATCCCTCGTTGAGAGGACACAGGCTGCATGCCGGCTTTTTCGGTGTGCAGATCGAGGCGCCGAGATCCATCAGCGCCTGCGCGCTATCGCCGGCGCGAGACTTCTCTTCGCGGGAGTCGCCAAGCAACGTCTCCGCTAACCGTTGAATGACAGGCTTCGCCTGTGGCAGCGTCTCTTCAACGGCAAACAGCCGCGACACCACGCGTTCGATGTTGCCATCCACCGGCATGGTCCGGCGATCGAAGGCGATCGCGGCGATGGCGGCAGCGGTATAGGGCCCGATCCCCGGCAAGCCGCGCAGGCCTTCCTCGGTGCCGGGGAACATCCCACCGTGATCGCGGAGTACCGATACCGCGCAGGCGTGCAGGTTGCGCGCGCGCGAATAATATCCAAGCCCCGCCCACATCCGCAGCACGTCATCGAGCGAGGCGCGGCCGAGTGCGGCAATATCGGGCCAGCGCGCCAGGAACTTTTCGAAATAAGGTCCGACCGTTTTGACCCCGGTCTGCTGCAACATGATTTCCGACAGCCACACCGCATAGGGATCGGGGCGACGGCCCGCCGGCGGACGCCACGGCAAGACCCTGCGATGCCGGTCGTACCAGGCCAGAAGCAGCGCGGGACGCGCAGCCAGCGGGTCTGCAATATCGGGGGACGGTGTTTTCTTCCGCCGGACGGCCGCATTTGCTAAGGTCATGCCGTCTTATAGCGTCACTTGAGGAAGCGGCCGAAGCTCCTGACGGAAATCACCAGGAAAACTTCGATTGGAAATGAAGCACACATGGCCAAGCCCGGCCCGATGTTCGCAAAGCCGCTTTCCGTCCTGCTCAGCGACGTCTTTTCCGACGCCTATGCCAAGCAGGGCTTTGCCGCGCGCGAACTCGTCACGCGCTGGCGCGAAATCATCGGCCCTGAGCTGTCGGCCCATTGCGAACCGCTGAAGATGCAGTGGCCGCGGCCGGTTGAGGGACAACAACAGGAACCGGCGACGCTGGTGCTGCGGGTGGAAGGCCCGATGGCGCTTGAGATCCAGCACGCTTCTGACGTCATCCTGGAACGCGTCAACCGCTTCTTCGGCTGGAGTGCGGTGGGCCGGCTAGCGCTGCGGCAGGGGCCCTTGTCGCGCCGCGAGCGGCCCCGCCC
>NZ_JBAVCF010000379.1:0-2189 GCF_049586575.1 Bradyrhizobium sp. | reverse complement strand
CAAAAACAGCAAGTTTCGATTGCCGAACATTGGTACCCCCCGCATAACCACAACGCCTTTGCCCGGCGGCAGCCGTGCCATTTCGGCGGACCTGAAGTGGGACCGTAGCAGAAAAGCTGCTGATTTCTCGAAAAATAGGGTTGCAGCTGATCAACCAGAGCCGGTCGCTTGAGCAGCGAGTGTAACCAATGTCGGATTGCGGGAAGGTCGCTATTGACACGAAACCGACATGCCTATGCAGTCGTCGCATGTCGGCTATTGAGGAGGAAAAAACGGACGTCGATCAGACATCGCCTAAGGTCCTGCCTTGTCGGCATTGAGGCCTGCCCAAGTGCCCATCATTGGAGCCCCGAGCTTCGGGCGCTCGGAAATACGGACTGATCCGCTGGGGCGTCATAGAGATTTTTGCCCCAGACATGGGTGACGAGATCGCGCATCGTCGGGCGGGGCGTCATAGAAAGCGCGATAATGCGCGAAGCCCATCGTCACGACGCCCATCCACGGCACGCCAAGGACGGCTTTCATGTCCTCGTAACGCGCCTTGAGCTCACCCTCAGCCAGGAATTCCGGCACGGGATGGGGTTGTGGAATCGGGTCTGGTTTAAGACGAGGAAGGTTCGCCATGGCATGTTGACGGTTCGTGCACAAACCAGGTTCCACGTTACATGGATTTTCGCATCTGCTCCAGCACTCCACACAAGGGCCGGCGCCTCAGAGTTTCGGTTCGTCAAAACCGCAACGAGTATATGACCGCAGAGCGGCTGCTTCCCCCGCGAGGATAGTCTGGAAGGACTACCAACAGCACCCGGAGAAGCAGCCCATGCATATCAATACACCCGTCCTGGCCTCGATCGGCATCGACATCGGCAAGGAAGTCTTCCACATCGTTGCTTTGGTGCGGACGGCAAGATTGCCTTTCGTCGCAAGATCAAGCGCCTTGCGCTGTTGGAGACCTTCAAGAAGCTGTCACCTTGTGTGGTCGGCATGGAAGCCTGCTTGAGCGCGCATTTTGTTAGCCGGACCTTGCGTCAACTAGGGCATCATCCGCGGATCATCCCCGCCATCTATTGATGATCGTGTATGCAAGGTAAGCTGCGGCCATCGCCACCATCATAAACCAGGGCATCCACTGCTTTCTCTGATGGTCGACAACATCCCCGACTGCGAACGCTGTCACGCCGTCCACGACCAACCCGTTGACCCAGACGATCGCGACGCCGGGCTCAAACAGGGGATGAAGCGGGGAGGCGAGCTGGGCCGCGTCGGCCGTTATGTCAATCGCTGCGCCTTTTGCGAAGCCGGCGGGAAGCCTGTTGCCCATCCGATCCATATCGATCCGGAACTCTTCGGTGTATCCGGCCATTCGCATTTGTAGCTTCCGGTGTGATCCGCCTTTGGAGCTGACATTGTAAACGCTCCAGTCCACGAGGTTGCCGTGAACCGCTACCTGCCGCTCCGGATGAACGGAATGGCTCCAGTTCAAGTATCCGGCAAGCAGGAACAGGACGAGCATAAGTCCGGGAACGAATGGCGAGCGAGTTAGAGAAATGCGTGCCACTTTACGCGGCATTCGGATTTGCGACGCCGGTGGAAGCCCGGCCGCTGCAGGGTTTGCAATTTCCCGCTGGGAAGGCCGGGCGCTTTGAATGTCAGTTCCGCATGGCGGTTTCACCAATTCGCAATAGGCAGTTCGAAAAAGAAGCTTGCGGTCAGGCGCCCGTAGCCGCGAGGCGTTGCGCCACCAGGCCGCCGCATCGGGCGCCACCTTATCAAGTTCGCCGATCGCGTCGCGGACGTAAACGGCGTAACCGCTTTGCTTGCTCAGATTTCCAAAAACGCGCCTTACCAATGCGAGAAACCGGTTGCGAGGTCCGGAGAGCACGCCGCTGACATAGGAGTCCCGCGGTCCTTGACCGTCGGCAACAGGCAAGCGGAGCCCAACCCATTTCTCGCGCACCCACAGCGGCGCTTCACCTGGCGGTATCGCGACGATACGAATGTATTGAGCTGCCATGGCTGCCCTGACGCGTCTTTCGAACGCAAAGAGCATCGTAGCCAGGGATTCCGAACAAATCGTTTCATCGGTAGCTTGTTGTCGGTTGAGCGGCTCAAGCGTGAACGACACTCTCGCGCGTGCACGCCGTGAGACCCGGCCAATCTAGCTGAAGGGTTAACAGAGCCTTGTGGAG
>NZ_JBAVCF010000378.1:0-6869 GCF_049586575.1 Bradyrhizobium sp. | reverse complement strand
GAGCGCAGACGTGAAATGGGCGCGATGGCTATCCTCTCCCCAAAGGCTTGCCGTTGAGGCGATTCCGAGCAGGCGGTTCACCCCCACGGCATCCATCAGCTTGACGAGATTGGTCCTCATCGATCCGGCGAAGCTCGCATAGACTTTGGCGCGTGCGAGCACCTCTGCGTCCGACAGACCGAGCATCATCGCCCGGCGGGCTTCATCGATGGCCTCGCGCATTTGCTGCTTCCCCGGCGTGATGCCAACGATCACGATGTCCGCCCCAGTATTGATATGGTCGAACGGAGCGTAGGCGATATCAAGGCGCTTTAGCTTATGGATGTGTGTGCCCATTCGGAGCCTGCGAGGATTGTCCGTTTCGGCAGCGACCTCCGCCGGCGACAGAGAGGCAATAATCCGCAAGTACTCGGACGCGCTGCTAGCGACTGGTTCTATCGCCCGTGCTACGGGAGCGTGGGGCGGCACGATGGATCTATTTTCCACCGTTCCGGCGACGCCGCGTGCAGCGACAACCTTGACCTCCGGATTAACAAAGGGGACGGATCTGTCCCTCGGCGGATCTGCATCGATGATTCCTTTAGAAATCAAACGACGATCCCTCGTCCCGCGGATCGACATCCAGATGGGCCAGCCCTTGCTGAGAAACCCCTTCAGCTCCTCGATACTTCTAGCGACGACCCTGTTTGCGATGTGGTGCCGCCTGTTGCCGAGGCTGGGATCGGCTGCGCCATAAGCGCCGTCTTCGAAGAGGTGAGGAACGAGGACTTCTCCGGTCTCGGGATTGATGCGGTACACAAAAGTTCCTTTGCAACGGCGATCGGGCTGGACCACGTCATAGCGTAAGCGCGATGGGTCTCGAAAGCACGGAGAGTGGACGGCAAGGGAAAAGGCTGGCCGTCTGCCGGTCGGATGTCTCTGAACACATTGAGTTTTTTAGACTCCGCCGAACACCCTCTGCTGGCGCTTCCGGTCGAAACCTCAATGATATCAACGCGCCGGGCGCCATCTGTGGGTGTCAGCGGCGGTGAAGGGGCCTCAGGCAAAGGAGCTGGCCAAACCCCTCAGCTCGTGGTAGGTTACATGTAACCTATTCGGAGAATCGTCATGGCCCCGGCATCAAAGCCCAAGCCTTCCCGCACGAAGGTACGGCAACATCGCGAGCGGCTGCGCGCGCAGGGGCTGCGCCCGATCCAGATTTGGGTGCCGGACGTGCGCGCGCCGTCCTTCCGGTCAGAGGCGCATCGCCAGTCGTTGGCCGTGGCCACGAGCGCGCATGCCCATGAGGATCAGGCGTTCATCGACGCGGTATCGGATTGGGGCGATGAATGATGCGCGGCGACATCTGGACCGTCGCCGGCGGCAAAGACTACGCCGGGAAGCCACGCCCGGTCGTCATTGTTCAGGACGACAGCTTCGACGCGACCGACTCGATCACGATTTGCGCCTTCACCACTGACGAAACCGAAGCACCCTTGTTCCGCCTGCCAGTCGAGCCGAACGAGCGCAATGGCTTGCGCACGACGTGCCGCCTGATGGTGGATAAGATCACCACCGTCCCCAAGACCAAGGTTGGCGCGCGCGTCGGCAGGTTGGACGATGAGGATATCCTGAGACTCAATCAGGCGGTGCTCGTGTTTCTCGGACTGGCCGTCTCACCGAAGACTAAGCAGATGGCCTGACGAGCAATGGTGTCCAGCGTACCGGCGGTTAGAATTGGGACGTTCAGCTTGTTGTCGCTTCGCGCGATGCTGACGGAATGTCCCGACCACGCGACCGCTTGGGCGTTCTGCCCGACGATCTTTACATCGAGCCGAAGTCCTGGCCGCGCATCGGGCGCCCGCCCAAGCACGACCTATCGGCGTGGACCGTCACGGACGATTGGCCGACCCTGTGCCTATCAGCGACGCTGAGTCCGATGTGTTCGAGGCATGGTTCGGCATCTCTTCGATGAACTGTTCGGGCCGCACTGATGATCTAAGAGGACAATCGCGACGACCGTGCCATTGCGTGCTGCGTTGTATCTGCGCGTCTCCACGGCGCGGCAGGCCGAGCACGACGTCTCGATTCCCGATCAGAAGCGGCAAGGCGAAGCGTACTGTGCCGCACGCGGCTACCAGCTTGTCGAGACCTACGTCGAGTCCGGCGCTTCCGCCACGAATGACCGCCGCCCCGAGTTCCAGCGCATGATCGAGGCGGGCACGAGTAAGCCCGCTCCGTTCGATATCGTCATCGTTCACCGCGCACCACTGGCCAGCAGGAGGCGGGCGTGTGTCATTGCTGCGAAATTCCGACGATGACGACACGACCCGGTAGCAATGATGGTACCGTAGGAATCGAGCAGAGAGGGGCGGAGAGGACGCTGTGAATCACAACATGGACTTGCGGTTGCTGCGGTCGGACTTTCAACCCCCTCCCAATGGACTACGGATTTGCAGCGCCGCGCAATTGGCTTGGACTCCCCGATGCCGAACGCGCCAGCCGAGCCAAGCTCACCGATGATGTCTGCACCATCGACAATACTGAACGCTATGTTCGAGGCTGCTTGGAAATACCAGTGTCCGGCAGTTCCGGGAGCCTGGTTTGGGGCGTTTGGGTTTCAGTATCCGAAGAGAGCTTCCACTATATCCTCGCCCGGTGGACATCTCAGATCGCTCCAGACGAACCGCCGCGTTTCGGATGGCTCAGTACCTGGATAAACGGTTACCCCGAACCGAGCGAAATCCGCTGCAACATATTTCTCCGGTCTGGCACTTTGCGCCCGCGTATTGTCCTACAGCCGACCGAATATCCACTCGCGGTAGAGCAGCATCGCGGGATAACGTTGGACCGTGTCAAAGAAATCGCCGCTGGCGCCGGCCATCCGTGAAGGCGATCGATGCCAGTCATGGTCTGGCGGAGAGGGAGTCAGTCAATCCCCATTGAAAGATGAAGCATTTTCGACCTTCCTAGACCAAAACCCACCGTTTGAGCTACAGCGCTAAATCGGCGATTATCACCGGGTGAGCTCCGACGGCGATTTCGTCCTGCTGCCGTTAATCTGAGTCGACTACTACTCGGTTGAGATCAAGCCTGCGAGCCTATGCGGCGCGATGGAATTTGGGGGCCGCCTCGATATCGTCCATTACCTTTTGCACCAGCGATTGCAGCTCTTCGGCGATCGAGATTATCACAACGTGGTTGACCGTTCCTATCGTGCAGGCTGGATCCACGACGGAGAATTCAACGCAGCTGTCGCCATGCTCCTGAATGACCATATCGCAAAGCAGCATCGACCCGATCGCATCGTCGGCCTCGATGGCCCGGTGTACTAGCGGGAGGTTAAAGGCGCTTAGAATAAGATAGGGACGCAAATCGACGGAGAGATGCCTTTTTAATACCTGGCGCATGTCGATTTCAGCCAGGATCGAGAATCCTTCACGCTTGAGGGCCTCCTTCGCAGCGGCAACAGCGTCTGCGAAGCCCATGCTGGCGTAGGTGGAGAAAAAGTGCATTTTTGCCTCCAACTCAGGAATGTTTTGACGAACCGCTTCTCCGGACCTCCCAAACTGGCAGGACACAGTGTTGGCCAGGCTGTCGCTCGACAATCATCACTCGGCCGAAGTTCGCCGAGGAGAGAACTATTCAGCTTGATAGATTAAGGGGTGTGCCTCAGCGTCATCCACGAGTGTAGCCGATCGTGATGTCCGAACCGCCTGCGACGCGATGTGCCTTCCGTTCAGCGTCGTAGCCTTGACGTGTCGGCCATGTGCAGCGAGAAGCTGTCGGTAAATGCGGACATAGTCGCACGCCATTCGCTCAGCTGTGAAGCGACGCTCGAATTCGGCGCGCACCTTGACGCGATCCAGGTCTCCGATTCGCCGAACCGCTGTTACTGCCTCATCGATTGTATCGACGACGAAGCCTGAGACGTTCTCCTCAATGACCTCCGGAACAGAACCGCGTCGATATGCAATGACGGGCGTACCGCATGCCATTGCCTCGATCATGACCAGACCGAATGGCTCCGGCCAATCGATCGGAAACAACAGGGCGGTGGCCCCGCCAAGAAGGCATGCCTTGTCGGCTTCGCCGATTTCTCCGATGAACTCGACGTTGGGATTGCCCTCGACCATCGGGCGGATCTTCGCTTCCCAATATGCCTGATCTGCTCGGTCCACCTTTGCCGCGATCTTGAGCGGCATCCGGCTCCTTGCTGCGATCTCAATCGCCAAATCGGGACGCTTCTCGGGTGAAATGCGACCGAGGAATGCAAGATAGCCATCCGGATTCAAGCGAAACGAAAGGAGGTCGGGAGGAAGGCCATGATAGACGGTGCCAAGCCAGTTCGCATGACGCAGGTATCCCCGCTGATCATTCGAGATCGAGGCAAGAGGAAGATCTCGAAAGGCCGCGTAGAAGGGCGCAAGATCGGGTGAATCCAGTCGGCCATGCAGCGTGGTAAGAGTCCGATCGGCGAAATCGTGGACCAGCGCGGCGTGAATTATATCGATGTGGAAGTGAAGAATGTCGAATTGGTCGATCCTGCGGCGGACCTCGTCCAACATGATCATGTGGTAAGGCAACGCATCGCACACTGCAGGATTGAAGCGCAACGCTGTGTCACCGCAGCGCACGAGCCTGGCCGACGTCTGGGAGTCGCCGCTGGCAAACAGGGTGACGTCGTGTCCCTGGCGCACGAGCTCTTCGGTCAAAAAACAAACGACGCGTTCCGTACCGCCATAAAGCCTGGGTGGGACGCGTTCATAAAGTGGGGCAATCTGAGCGATACGCATCGGCAATGCCACCAGAATGATTTTTGATACGTTAATCTAGCTGAACTAACCCGCTTTGATTTGGCTCAAGTGCTGCTACCGACTACGGATGTTGATCAGAATCAATATTCCGATGCTGTGATAGGCGTGAGCTGTAATCTGTTGGACAGAGCAGGTCAGATGCCGGTGTCTAATTGCTTGGCCGATACGAGCGATTTCTTGCTTTCCCCGGCTGCGGATCCGGGGTGGCTATTGGTTGAAGACGGTGTGAACCCAGCGCGAGAGCGTGAAATTGAGTCGCTCTTTGCTATTGGCAATGGATATCTCGGCATAAGAGCTTCGATCGCCGAGGGCACAAGATTCTCGCACCCATCGACCTTTGTGGCCGGAGTCTTTGTTCCGGACGGAGATCTCGGGCCGAGGCTGGCAGTGCTACCCGACTGGACCCACATCGAAGTGAAGGTGGAAGAAGAACGATTGTCGCTTGAGGCGGGCCGCGCGCTCGCGCACCGACGAGGACTTGACCTTCGCCGTGGCGTTCTGTGGCGGGAATGGCGCCACCAAGACCCGAGCGGTCGCGTCACTCGATTGAGGTATTTTCAGCTAACCTCCCTCGCCGATCGGCACGTGCTGCTGCAATCCGTGGCGATAACGGCTGAAAACTACGCAGGGAAGATCAGCCTCACGGCACGTCTTTTCGCTTCGGATGCGGCGGGCACCGACGTCGAGGAGGTCGTTGCCGAGTCCGGCGCCTTGCTAATGCGTGTTGCCGGCAGAGAGATCGGAATCGCCACAGCATCGGAGGTGCGCAGCCTTGGCTCCTCGGTACCGCCGCGCCATGAGACGGGACCAGACGGCCGTGAGGAGCGGTGGTCATGGGAGGCGACGCTCGGCGAAACCATGCGGTTCGATCGCATCTTCGCCGTCTTCACGTCACGTGATGTTGCGAATCCTGCGAAGGCGGCGCGGGATCACATCGCCTCGATCGGCCCCCATGGCTTTCGAACGGCCGGGGCGGCACATGTCAACGCGTGGCGTCGTCGATGGGAAGAAGCCGAGGTTTGGATCGTAGGAGACGACGAGGCTCAACGCGCGCTCCGCTTCGCGACCTATCACCTGATCGCGGCTGCCAATTCTGCCGACGAGCATGTTTCGGTTGGTGCCCGGGGCCTTACGGGAGAAGCGTATCGAGGTCACGTCTTTTGGGACACAGATATCTACATGCTGCCGTTTTATATTCTCACCGACCCTCCGACGGCACGGGCTCTCCTGATGTATCGGTACCACACGCTGGAGGCCGCGCGGCGAAAAGCCAAGGAGCACTGCTATGAAGGAGCCCTGTATGCGTGGGAATCTGCCGATACCGGCGATGAGACAACTCCGAGACGCGCGGTCCTGCCCGATGGCCGGATTGTAACGATCCTTACAGGGGACCGAGAGCACCACATTAGCGCCGACATTGCGTACGCCGTCTGGCAGTATTGGCGCGCGTCGGCGGACGACTCCTTCATGCTGGAAGCCGGCGCCGAGATCCTCGTGGAGACGGCTCGCTTTTGGGCGAGCCGGGCGCAAGTCGAGCCTGACGGTCGTGCCCACATCCGGCAAGTGATCGGCCCCGATGAATATCACGAAATGGTGGACGACAACGCGTTCACCAACGCAATGGCGATTTTTAACCTCGAACGTGCCGCGGACACCATCGAGATCCTGCAGCGCGAGCAGGTCGTCGACTGGAAGCGGCTATGCACCGGCCTTCACCTTGCCGGAACCGAACCCGGGACGTGGCGCGCGCTGGCGAGGATACTGGTGACAGGCCTCGATCCAGCAACCAAGCTCTTCGAGCAGTTTGCAGGCTACTTCCAGCTCGAAGAGGTCGATGTCGCCGCGCAGCGGGGCCGCGGGACGCCGATTGATATGTGCCTTGGACCAGAACGCATCCGCCACTCGAAGGCGATCAAGCAGGCGGATGTTGTGGCATTGAGCGCGCTGCTGTGGGAAAAATGGTCAATCGCAGTACACGAGGCAAACTTCCGCTATTACGAGCCTCGCACCGCGCATGGTAGCTCGCTGAGTCCAGCTTTTTATGCCCTCGTCGCTGCCCGGCTGGGCGATCGA
>NZ_JBAVCF010000377.1:0-2138 GCF_049586575.1 Bradyrhizobium sp. | reverse complement strand
AGCGACACAGAGCAGATCTCCTGGGGTAAGCTCAGCCGCCTTCCGTGCACAGTCGCCGAATCTACGCTTCGCACCCTTGATGGATATGGACTTCGCGGTACGTTGCCCGCTCGTCCGGTGCTTGCGCCTTGTATTCGGTTCTTGTCCATCGACTCGCACGTTTGCTTGGTGCTTCCTTCAGACCCCGCCTCACGGCGATAGCCCTCGCACCATCACTAGCCCTTCACCTCCATCAGGTTGGGCGGAGGACTTTCACCTCCGAACTGCTGAGCATGCCCAGCACACAACGAACCCGCTGCGCGGGATTAGCGGCACGACCCCTATAGAAGGGCTGCTGATCGGCGGTCTCCTGTCTGAGAGGATGTGGTTGCCACACCCATCCCTCTCGAGACAGGAGTTCCAGATGGCTACGATGAGCCCTCTTCGCCGGCGCATGATTGAGGACATGACGATCCGCAATCTGTCGCACTCGACGCAGCAATCCTACATTTATGCGGTCGCGAAGTTCAGCCGGCATTTCAATTGTCCACCGGATCGGCTCGGCATGGAGGATGTTCGTGCCTACCAGCTAAATCTCATCGACCAGAAGTACTCGTGGTCGCACATCAATCAGGTGGCGTGCGCGTTGCGGTTCTTCTACGGCATCACGCTCGGTCAGAAAGAGGCATTCGAGCGTATCGTCGCCGGCAGGGAACCGCAGAAGCTTCCGCCGGTGCTGAGCCCTGAGGAGATCGGGCGTTTCCTGGCGGCGGTCAAGGGATTGCGCAATCGTGTTGCGCTGACGACCGCCTATGCGGCGGGCTTGCGGGTCGGCGAGGTCGTGCGCCTGAAGATCAGCTCGATCGACAGCGAACGGATGTTGCTCCACATCGAGGGCGGCAAAGGTGGCAGGGATCGTTACGCGATGCTGTCGCCGCGGCTTCTGGAGATCCTGCGCGCCTATTGGAAGCGGGCACGGCCGAGTTCATGGCTGTTTTCGGGTCAGGAGCCCGGCGGTCATCTGAGCCGCGGCGCGCTTCAGTCGGCTTGCCGCTTCGCAAGGCAGCGTGCCCGGATCGGCAAGCGGGTGACGGCCCACTCGCTTCGGCATAGCTTTGCGACCCATCTGCTGGAGAGCGGCACCGACATCCGCATCATCCAGGTCCTGCTCGGTCATAGCCACTTGGAGACGACGGCCCGCTACGCCCAGGTGGCGACCGGACTGATCGCCGGGACCCCGAGCCCGTTCGATCAGCTCGCGCTGGAGGTGATCCCTCCCGAGTAGCGCGCACGATGCGCCCCGCGCTGGAGGTGGCGGACATCTTCCGCAGCCATGGCGATGCATTCCGTGTTGCGCAGCACGGTCGGCTCTTGCCCGACCAGCGCCGCGTCATGGCAGCCATCGAGGCTTGCCGCACCGCGGCGCTCGGTGGCCATATCGAGCAGTGCGACGGCTGCGGCATGGTTCGCATCGCCTACAACAGCTGTCGCGACCGGCACTGCCCCAAGTGCCAGGGTTTGGCGCGCGCGCAGTGGCTGGCCGATCGTCAGGCCGACCTGCTGCCGGTGCCATATTTTCACGTCGTCTTCACCGTGCCGGCACCCATCGCCGCCATCGCGCTCCAGAATAAGGCGGTCGTGTACGACATCCTGCTCAAGGCCGCAGCCGAGACGATCCGCGTCATCGGCGCCGATCCACAGCACCTCGGCGCCGAGACCGGCATGATCGCCATTCTCCACACCTGGGGCCAGACCCTGACGCATCATCCGCATGCCCACTGCGTCGTGCCGGGCGGCGGGCTTGCGGCGGACGGGCGTTGGGTCGGCTGCCGGCCGAACTTCTTCCTCCCGGTCCGCGTCCTGTCGCGACTCTATCGGCGCCTGTTCCTGCAACGCCTGCAGGCGGCGTTCGACAAAAGAGAGCTCGTGTTCTTTGGCGATCTCGCGGGCTTAATAGAGCCGGCGGTCTTCGCCCGCCATCTCGATCCGCTGCGCCATGTCGAATGGAACGTCTACGCCAAGCGCCCCTTCGGCGGACCACAGCAGGTGCTGGAATATCTGGGGCGCTACACCCATCGCGTCGCGATCGCCAATAGTCGGCTCCTCGACTGCGAGAACGGTCGCGTCCGCTTTCGTTGGAAGGATTATCGGGCGGACAG
>NZ_JBAVCF010000376.1:0-2769 GCF_049586575.1 Bradyrhizobium sp. | reverse complement strand
CCATGGACCGGCCGCGTTTCAGCAAAGCTCATAAGTGCGCGTTGAAATCCCTTGTTGGCCGAAAGACGCGCCGCATGCAGTTCGGGGTAACCTCCCGGCAGCCAGCAGACGTCGGCGTCGGCGTCGGGGCCTTCATCAGCCAGCGGTGAGAAAATCGAAATCTCGGCGCCGGCCGCACGCCATGCCTCGAGCATATGCGGATAGATAAAGGAGAACGCCGCGTCTCGCGCCAGCGCGATGCGTTGTCCGGGCGGTGTGAGGCTTGCGATCGGCGAAGCCGGCCGCGGCGACCAGTTGCCTGCCGATTGCAGCACCGCTTCCAGATCGACATGCTTCACGACAAAGCGCGAAGCCTCGTCGATCAGATGGTCGATGCCTTTTTGCTCCTCGGCCTGCACCAGGCCGAGGTGGCGCTTCGGCAGGTTGATCTCAGCATTGCGGGGCATCGCCCCGAACACGGCGATGCCAGCGTCCGTCAAGGCGCGCCGCACAAGGTCTTCGTGGCGTGGGCTGGCGACGCGATTGAGAACCACGCCGGCAAGCCGCACGCCGGGTCGAAAATCGCGCAGTCCGACGGCAACGGCGGCAGCCGTTTGCGCCTGTCCTGACGGGTCGATCACGAGCAAGACCGGCCAATCCATCATCGCGGCAATATCGGCGGTGGCGCCGGTGCCGCAGATGCCAGGGGCCGCGACTCCATCGAACAGCCCCATCGAGCCCTCGGCGAGAACAACGTCCGCCGCAGCCGCACGCGCGACGAGGGATTCGATCGTCGCCCGGCTCATCGCCCAGCTATCGATGTTGACAGAAGCACGCCCCGTCGCCGCCGCATGAAATGCCGGATCGATATAGTCGGGCCCGCTCTTGAAGCACTGCACATTCAGTCCGCGATCGCGCCAGGCGCGCGCCAAAGCCAGCGTCAGCGTTGTCTTGCCAACGCCGGATGCCGGCGCCGAGATCACGAGCCCGCGCGGCATCAGGGCGTCTCCGGAAAGCGTGGTGCCGGTCCGGTCGGACGGTAGCGGCGGTCATAGTCCGTCGCGTACAAGCGGCTTTCAGAAAACGCTTCCGAACCCAGTGTTCGGCCGACGAAAATGAGCGCGGTGCGTTCGAGTTCGGGACCGACCGTGGCATCGAGCGTGCCCAGCGTGGCGCGGATGATGCGCTGATCCGGCCAACTCGCACGCCAGACGATCGCGACCGGGCAATCCGCTCCATAATGCGGCGTGAGCTCGGCGATCAATCGATCGAGCATGTGCACGGAAAGATGGATCGCCAGCACCGCGCCGGTGGCGGCAAAGGCGGCAAGGCTTTCGCCTTCCGGCATCGCACTTGCCCGGCCGGGCATGCGCGTCAGCACCACCGATTGCGCCAGTCCCGGCAGCGTGAGCTCCGCTTCGAGTGCCGCGGCTGCGGCGGAAAACGAAGGCACGCCGGGCGTGACTGTATAGGGAATACCAAGCGCGCGCAGGCGGCGCATTTGCTCGCCCATCGCCGACCAGATCGAGAGATCGCCCGAATGCAGCCGGGCGACGTCTTTGCCATTGGCATGTGCGGTGGCGATTTCCGAGATGATTTCATCGAGCGACAGCCGCGCGGTGTTGATGATCCGCGCGTCTTGCGGGCAATGGGCGAGGACTCTCTTCGGCACCAACGAGCCGGCATAAAGGCAAACAGGACAGGCCGAGATGAGGTCGCGCCCGCGCAGCGTGAGCAGGTCGGGTGCGCCGGGCCCGGCTCCAATGAAGTGCACGGTCATTCATCGCCTCCCTTGACGGCACTCCACTGCACGACCGGCCGCGCCGGCTCAAAGGCGCGATAGCGGCCGAGATGTCCGGCATGGGCGATCTCGATCCGCATCAATTCGCCGCCGTGGCGTTGCTGAAGTTCTGACAACAGCGCCTCCGTCTCCAGCGTCACCGCGTGGGCGACCAGCCGTGTGCCTGTGGGAAGGAGTGGCCAAACCGCATCGAACATCACCGCGTCAAGGCCGCCGCCGATGAAGACTGCCTGTGGCGTCGAAAGGTTCAACAAGTTGCCGGGCGCGGTTCCCTCAACGACGGCGATTCGATGCATCAGGCCGAAGGCTTCGGCATTTTGACGAATATTTGCCGCGCGATCGCCGCGGGCTTCGATCGCAAGAGCTGTTCCGCCGTGCAAGGCCCATTCGATCGAGATCGATCCGGAGCCCGCGCCGATGTCCCATAACCGTTCGCCCGTCCGCGGCGCGAGCGCAGACAATGCCAGCGCGCGCATCGGCCGTTTAGTGATTTGGCCGTCATGTACGAACAGCGCATCCGAGAGACCGGAGCTGCGTGGCAGTCCCTCCGATCCCTTGGCTTCCAACGCTATGGCCAGCAGGCGTTCGTCCGGGTTAGCCGCAAAGCCGTTGGCCAGATGGTGCGTGATGGATTCACGTAGCCCGCCAAGCGCCGTGAGCGTCCACAGTTGCGAGGCGCCCCAGCCGTGCGCTGTCAGCCATTTCGCGAGATCAATCGCAGCCCGTCCGTCGCGTAACAAGCAGATGATCTTTTGGTCGTGCGCCAGATGCGGCACGAGACGTTCAAACGGCGCTGCATGCAGCCCAAGGCAAATGACGGATTCGAGGTGCCATCCGAGCCGCGATGCGACGAGTGAGAAGGTCGACGGCGCGGGATGTGCGATCCATTCACCGCTGTCCAGCCGCGCAGCGAGCAGGCTGCCGACGCCATGCCAGAACGGGTCGCCCGAGGCGAGCACGACGGTTGCGCGGCCGCGGCAGGAGAGCAC
>NZ_JBAVCF010000375.1:0-37943 GCF_049586575.1 Bradyrhizobium sp. | reverse complement strand
GCGCGGGGATGGTGACAAGAAAGCCCGATCACCAGGGAGAGCTCGGAGAAAGTCGTAAAACCATCGCGCAGGGAATGCCGGAATGTTCGGCGTACCTGTGGTGGACTTATCTGCGTGCTTTCATTCTTTGCACGCGGAGCTACGGGTGCGGAAAACACCCGGCATTCCCTGCGCCCTCTCAATTCGGAAGGGCAATGATTTGGCAGAAACTCGGGCAAATCAGGCCGCGAGAACGCGAAGGCTTGGCCGTTTGAAAGAAGGCTTGGCCGCTTGGAAAAGGAATCTGTATACGTCGTCCCGGACAGGCGAGGCCATCGGGTCGCGCGAAAGCGCGCCCGATGACGGGCTCCGCCGAGCGCGATCCGGGACCCATAGCCACCGGCGTGAACATTGTGCGAGACTGGAACCACAACCTTCGTAGGTCCGGCATTGGTGGTTATGGGTCCCCGCGTCCGCGGGAACGACCAGAGGATTTGAAGACGAAACGCTGATGTCGGGGACCGACAAAACCAAAACGGGCTTTGAGCTTTCGGGCCCCGTCGTCATTCTGGTCGAGCCGCAGCTTGGCGAGAACATCGGCATGGCCGCGCGCGCGATGGGCAATTTCGCGCTCTCGCGGCTTCGCATCGTAAACCCGCGTGACGGCTGGCCGAATGTCTCGGCGCAACGCGCTGCCGCCGGGGCCGACCATATCCTGGAGCGCGCCGAACTGTTCGACACGGTCGAGCAGGCGGTCGCCGACTGCGCGCTGTTGTTTGCGACCACCGCGCGCGCCCACGATCAGGCCAAACCGGTGGTCGGCCCGGACGTTGCCGCCACTGAAATGGTCGGCGAGATCAATCGCGGGGGCACGGTCGGCATTCTCTTCGGCCGCGAGCGCTACGGCCTGCAAAACGAGGAGGTGGGACTCGCGAACCGCATCATCACCTTCCCGGTCAACCCCGGCTTTGCCTCGCTCAATCTGGCGCAGGCGGTGCTTTTGGTCGGCTATGAGTGGTTCAAGCTGTCGACGGCAAACGCCCTGCCGTTCGCGATGCCCGAACGCTCCGAACCGGCGTCGCAACATCAGATCCATGCTTTCTTCGACAATCTCGTGCGCGAACTCGACAAGGTCGAATTCCTCCGGCCCGCGGAAAAACGCGACACCATGCTGGTGAACCTGCGCAACATCTTCACGCGGATGGAGCCGACCAAGCAGGACATGCACACGCTGCACGGCGTGGTGATGGCAATTGCGGAGGGACGAAAAGGGCCGGCCAAGGGCGGCGTGCTCGACGGCGAGCAGGCGACACGTTTGCGTGCGCTGCTGGCCGAGCATGGGAAGGGCGCCGGTCCCGCTGACGGCGGTAGCACCGTGCGCGGACTGGCGCGGCTGTTACGGCGCAATCCGACCGATGCCGAGCGCATTCTGTGGCAATCGCTGACCCGCGACCGTCGCTTCGCCGGGCTGTTCAAGCGGCAGACGCCGGTTGGACGCCATATCCCGGATTTCGTTTCCTTCGTACACCGGATCGCGGTCGAACTGACCAATCCGGAGGAGACCGAAATCATCATGAAGGACCGCGCGGAACGGCGGAGGTGGCTCGAGGAGCGCGACTACCAGGTGCTCGATATTGCGGCCGCCGACGTCGAACGCGATCTGGAGGCCGAGCTTGAGCGGCTCCATCGGCTTCTGCCGGCCTAGTGGTCCGATTCTGACATTTGCATCCCGCTCTGGCTGGCACTTTTGCAAATATTGGAATCAAAGGACCGCTAGCAAACATAGGTTTCTAGTGGAGTTTTGGATTTGACATTCGCATCACGAATTTCCGGCTAGTGCGTTTTTCTTTTGGATTCGGAAATCAGACAGGGCACAATACGTTTCGCCGGGTCACCACAGATTGAACAGGATAGACCCATGAAACGATCTGATCTGACCGAGAAGTTGCTGGACATCAAACGCGACAAAGGCTGGAGCTGGAAATACATCTGCGAAAAGATTGGCGGTTATTCAGAGGTGCTGGTCGTTGGCGCCTGCCTCGGCCAGATGAAGCTGACCAAACCGCAGGCCGCCAACGCCGCCGAATTGTTTGGCTTGTCGAAGTCCGAGGCTGCGCTGCTGAATGAAACGCCGATGCGCGGCATGCCGATGCCGCCGACCGATCCCTTGATGTATCGCTTCTATGAACTCGTGATGGTCAACGGTCCGGCCTGGAAAGCCCTGATCGAGGAAGAGTTCGGCGACGGCATCATGTCGGCGATCGATTTCGACATGGTGCTGGAGCGGCTGCCCAATCCGAAAGGCGACCGGGTCAAGATCACGATGTCGGGCAAATTCCTGCCGTACAAATATTACGGCGCGAGCGGCAACGTGCCGGAATACGGCTTCAAGGAGGGGTAGAATTGGCGAGTAGCGAATAGGGAGTGGCGAATGGTGTAAACGGAGCGATTCGCTACGCGCCGTTTTTCACCTGCGCGATGGCTTGCGCCAGCAGTTCGGTCATTTGCCTGCGGATTTCCTCCTCGGTAATGCCCTTCGCCGAAAGATCGCCTGCGATCCTGGCGATGACCGCCTTGTCGCCGCCTTCGGCGAAGGCGCCCGCGACCGCTTCCCTGGCATAGGCGACTGCTGCGTCACCGGTGATCCCCAGCCTCTCCGCGACCCACGCCCCCAGCAGGCGGTTGCGCCGGGCCTCCGCCTTGAATTTCAGCTCCTCATCGAGGGCAAATTTCTTCTCGAAGCCTTCCTCGCGTTTGTCGAAGGTGGTCATAGTGAAAGTTCCTCCGCAGATGGTGTTTTGGCGTCATTGCGGCGGGGTGGCCGCGTACCTAAATAATACTGTGAATTCAGGGGGTCGCGAGCGTTAAACGGGGCGGTAAAACTCGCCCCTTGGAGGCATCCGTCGATTGTACTGGATAGGCCAATCGGATAGGTTCGATTCCAGGCTCGGTTCTCGTTCTGTTTCTTGTTCCCTGGCCTTCACGGCAGCTCCGTCGTGGGTCGTCCCTTCTTGGCATCCGGAGCACACCAAAAGCATGGATTTCAACAACACACGGTACATCCCAATGAGCCGTCGACGCCGCATTTATGAAGGCAAGGCCAAGGTTCTTTACGAGGGTCCGGAGCCGGGAACCCTGATCCAGCACTTCAAGGACGATGCGACCGCGTTCAACAAGCAGAAACACCAGGTGATCGAGGGCAAGGGCGTCCTCAATAACCGGATTTCGGAATACCTGTTTCAGCACCTCAACGATATCGGGGTGCCGACCCATTTTATCCGCCGCCTCAATATGCGCGAGCAGTTGATTCGCGAGGTGGAAATCGTGCCGCTGGAAGTGGTGGTGCGGAACGTGGCGGCGGGGTCGCTGTCGCAGCGCCTCGGCATCGAGGAAGGCACCCAATTGCCGCGCTCGATCATCGAGTTCTATTACAAGAATGACCAGCTCAACGATCCCATGGTCTCCGAGGAGCACATCACGGCGTTCGGCTGGGCCACGCCGCAGGAGATCGACGACATCATGGCGCTGGCGATCCGCGTCAATGATTTCCTCACCGGCCTCTTCCTCGGCATCGGCATCCGTCTGGTCGATTTCAAGATGGAGTGCGGACGCCTGTTCGAAAACGAAATGATGCGGATCATTGTCGCCGACGAAATCTCACCGGATTCCTGCCGGTTGTGGGACATCAAGTCGAACGAGAAGCTCGACAAGGACCGCTTCCGCCGGGATCTCGGTGGCCTGCTGGAAGCCTATACCGAAGTCGCCAAACGCCTCGGCATCTTGATGGAAAACGAACGTCCGGCGGGCTCGGGTCCGGTGCTGGTGAAAGGGTGAGGGTTTCGTCGTGCGGTGAATTTGAAGTTCCTATCAGTTTCGCGGTAGTCTCGTCATGGGAACTTCAAATTCTAAACCGCACGAGCAAGCGATAATTTGCCAGTGCTCCTTTGATTCCGAAGTTCGCGTCAGAGGTTGCCACGATAGCTTGCGAACTTCGGAATCGGAGCACCAGTGAAAGCGCGCGTCACCGTCACTCTCAAATCCGGGATTCTCGATCCGCAAGGCAAGGCCATTGAGGGTGCGCTGAAGTCGCTCGGCGTCGATGGCGTCGCCAGCGTTCGTCAGGGCAAGGTGTTCGACATCGAGCTGGCTGGCGCCGACAAGGCCAGGGCAGAAGCCGCCTTGAAGGACGCCGCCGACAAGCTATTGGCCAACACCGTGATCGAGAATTACCGGGTTGAAGTGTTGAGTTAAATCTTCCCTCTCCCCTTGTGGGAGAGGGTGGCGAGCGAAGCGATCCGGGTGAGGGGTCGCACGTTTCGTCTTCGAATAACCCCTCACCTGGTCCTCATGCCGTAGACGGCATTTCGGATCACCCTCTCCCACAAGGGGAGAGGGAAACGAAGCAGGTTCTTCTAGGTATGAAATCCGCCGTTCTGGTCTTTCCTGGAATCAATCGCGAGCGCGATATGGCGCGCGCGCTCAAGCTCGCCTCCGGCAACGAGACCGCGATGGTCTGGCATGCCGAGACGGCTTTGCCCAAAGGCACTGATCTTGTGGTGGTGCCGGGCGGATTTTCCTACGGCGATTATTTGCGCTGTGGCGCGATCGCGGCGCGCGCGCCTGTCATGGACGCGGTGCGGGCCTTTGCCGCCAAAGGCGGCCTCGTGCTCGGTGTCTGCAACGGCTTTCAAATTCTGTGTGAGGCAGGGCTTCTGCCCGGCGTGCTCATGCGCAATGCGCGGCTGAAATTCATCTGCAAGGATGTGCATTTGCGGGTCGAGCGTTCGGATACGCCTTTCACGCGCGGCTACAATGCCGGCCAGGTCATTCGCGTTCCGGTCGCCCATGGCGAGGGCAACTACGAGGCCGATGAAGAGACGCTGAAGCGGCTCGAAGGCGAGGGGCGGGTGCTCTACCGTTATTGCTCGGCAGACGGCGCGGTCGATGAGGATGCCAATATCAACGGCGCTGCGCACTCGATCGCCGGCGTCGTCAACGAGCGCGGCACCGTGCTCGGCATGATGCCGCATCCGGAAAATCACGTCGAAGACATCATGGGCTGCACCGACGGGCGCGGCCTGTTTGCCGGTCTGGTCGCTCATTTGGAGCGCGCGGCTTAACTCTCAATGCATAAGAACGAACCCCATATCACCCCCGAACTCGTCGCATCCCACGGGCTCAAGCCCGACGAGTATGAGCGCATCCTGAAACTGATCGGGCGAGTGCCGACGTTCACTGAGCTCGGGATTTTCTCCGCGATGTGGAACGAGCATTGCTCGTACAAATCCTCGCGCATCCATCTGCGCGGATTGCCGACCAAGGCGCCCTGGGTGATCCAGGGACCGGGCGAAAACGCCGGGGTCATCGACATCGGTGACGGCCAGGCGGTGGTTTTCAAGATGGAGAGCCACAACCATCCGAGTTACATCGAGCCTTATCAGGGCGCGACCACCGGCGTCGGCGGCATCTTGCGCGATGTCTTCACGATGGGCGCGCGCCCTATCGCTTGTCTCAACGCGTTGTCCTTCGGCGCGCCGGAACACCCCAAAACGCGTCATCTCGTATCCGGCGTCGTTGCAGGCGTTGGCGGCTACGGCAATTCGTTTGGAGTGCCGACCGTCGGTGGGCAGGTGCGTTTCCACACCCGCTACGACGGCAACATCCTCGTCAACGCGATGGCGGTGGGCCTCGCCGATTCCGACAAGATTTTTTATGCGGCGGCTTCCGGCGTGAACATGCCGATCGTCTATCTCGGCTCCAAGACCGGACGCGATGGCATTCACGGTGCCTCGATGGCGTCGGCCGAATTCGACGACGACTCGGCCGAGAAGCGTCCGACCGTGCAGGTCGGCGATCCCTTCGCCGAAAAGCTTCTGTTGGAAGCGTGTCTGGAAATCATGGCGGCCGATTGCGTGATCGCGATCCAGGACATGGGCGCGGCGGGCCTGACCTGTTCGGCGGTCGAGATGGGCGCCAAGGGCGATCTCGGCGTCGATCTTGATCTCGATGCGGTGCCGACGCGCGAAACCGGCATGAGCGCTTACGAGATGATGCTCTCGGAAAGCCAGGAGCGCATGCTCATGGTGCTCAAGCCCGAGAAGGAAAAAGAGGCCGAGGCGATCTTCCGCAAATGGGGGCTCGATTTCGCCGTGGTCGGCTACACCACGCCGAGCAAGCGCTTTGTCGTCAAGCATGGCGGCGACGTGATGGCCGACCTGCCGATCAAGGAACTGGGTGACGAAGCCCCGCTCTACGACCGGCCGCATGTCGCTTCGACGGCGCGTCCGGTGATTGCCGCGCGCGAGGTGAAGCCGCCAATGGGCATCTCGCAGGCGTTGGAGAAACTGATCGCAACGCCAGAACTGTGTTCGAAGCGTTGGGTCTGGGAGCAGTACGACCACGTCATTCTCGGCAACACGGTGCAACGTCCCGGTGGCGATGCGGCCGTGGTGCGCGTGCAGGACGGGCCCAAAGGGCTCGCGCTCACCGTCGATGTCACGCCGCGTTATTGCGAGGCCGATCCGTTCGAGGGTGGTAAGCAGGCCGTTGCCGAAGCGTGGCGCAACATCACCGCCGTCGGTGGCCGGCCGCTCGCGATCACCGACAATCTCAATTTCGGCAATCCGGAGCGGCCCGAAATCATGGGTCAGTTCGTCGGCTGTTTGAAAGGTATCTCGGAAGCCTGCCGCGCGCTCGATTTCCCCGTCGTGTCCGGCAACGTCTCGCTCTACAACGAGACCAACGGCCGCGGCATCCTGCCGACGCCTTCGATTGGCGGCGTCGGCGTTCTCGACGATTTCACGAAGTCTGCCACGCTCGCCTTCAAGGCCGGAGGCGAAGCTATCCTTTTGATCGGCGAAACGCAGGGCTGGCTCGGCCAATCCGTCTACCTGCGCGAGATATGCGGCCGCGAGGAAGGCGCGCCGCCGCCGGTTGATCTCGCCGCCGAAAAGCGCAACGGCGACGTGGTGCGCGGCATGATCCGCGCCGGGACGGCGACTGCCGCCCACGACCTTTCCGATGGCGGCCTTCTGATCGCGGTCGCCGAGATGGCGATCTCAAGCGGGATAGGCGCACAACTGCTCGCCGCGCCCGCATCGATCGTGCCGCACGCTTATTGGTTCGGTGAGGACCAGGCGCGCTACGTCGTCACCGTACCGGCCGAGCAGGCCGGTCTGGTGTTGGCGAAGATGAGGGGTGCCGGCGTTGCCTGTGTGCGGATCGGCACGACAGGCGGAGACGAGATCGCGATTGCCGGCGAGGAGGTCGTTTCAGTGGCCTCGCTGAAGGACGGCTTCGAAAGCTGGCTTCCGGCCTACATGGGCGGCAAGGCCTAGCACTTTCAGAGTCGTCGATGCTCAGAGCACCCGCGCGACGCCGGGAATCTTGCGCAAGGCTTCCGTCACGGCCCAGCTTATCGCCAGCGTCAGCGCAAAGACGATCAGGGCTTTCAGGATCGCCGTCGCCTGCGAATTCGGGACCAGGGTGACGTCGAACAGCGCGTATTGCAGCCAGAGCACAGGGACATAGTGAATCAAAAAGATCCCAAACGAGCTCTCGCGCAGTAGGTCGAGAAGGCTTGAGCCGCTGCTGTCGAATTTGAGAAACAGCGCGAGCAGATTGACGGTTTGCGCGGCGCTGAAGCTGGCGAAGAAGAAGGCATGGACGGCGTCCCACCCCTGCGGCGGATTGTCGGGGTCGGGGAGGTACTCGCGCTTGTAGTAGATCATTGCGATGAGGCACAAATAGCTCACGATCGTGACCGCAAGCCAGACCGGCCATCGCCGCGCAAGTTCACCGTCGCTTGACAGAAGGCTGCGGTCGCTCCGGACCGAACCGATGCCGACACCCACGAAGAAATAGAGCAGATAGAGGAGAACGCGGGCGGCCTGAATCGCCAGCGGCCCCAGCGTGAACCATCGCCCGATTCCGAAATAATGGTCCATGGGGACGTAAACCATGACCGACGCGGCGACAAACGTCCAGAAGGCATAGGCGGGACGATCAAGGCTAGCGGTCGCCAAGCGCCCGATGGCTTCGACACAGACGGGTGCGGCGCGAAAGACCGCCGCCGCCAGCATGTCGAATGCGAGCAGCACGGCGAGGAACCAGATTGGACCGCTCTCCCAGGGGCCGACAGTCACCGTCTTCCACCAATAGGCGCCGAAGCCTGCACCTGAGTTGCGCAGCTCGATGGCGTAATAGGCTAATGGCATCAGGCTCACCGCGCAGATCGCGAACGGCAGGCCGAGACGCAACCAGCGTCCGCGCAGGAAATCACTCACGCCCCTGCGCTGCAGGCTCGGCCAGGTGAACAGTCCCGAAAGCAGGAACATCGCCGCCATGAAGAAGCTGTCGTTGAAAGTCACGACTGCGTCGAAGCCCAGGAACGACTGCCCGTCGGTACGGCCGTAATGGGTGTAGGGGATGACCGAGTGGTGTATCAGCACCAGCAGAATGATGAAGGTGCGGGCGCGGTCCAACGCGGCGTTGCGTCCGCCTGTGACCGGCCTGGCTTCGGTCGCTTTCTCGGCTGACGTGACGACGACGTTCATGCGCGGCCCGGCACTTGGTGTTGCCAATATTGCCGGCCGCAAAACGATTCAACAAGGGCTGCTCGCCGCAATCCCCATGGCTATGCATCGGGTTCGGCAAGCGAGATCAGTGCCGGGGATGAATCGGTGACGGCGCCATGACCACAGCGCGTCCGCGGGTGGAACTTTCGGGAATGGCTCGAAGTTAGATCGGCGACTCCGCCGGCCCGGCGGACGGCGTGGAGGATTCGATGACACTCCTGAAGTGGGCGTTGATTTTCTTTGTGGTGTCGGTGATCGCCGGTATTCTTGGTTTTACCGGCGTATCGGCGGCATCAGCGGACATCGCGCGGTTTTTGTTCTACATATTTGTCGTGATCTTCCTGGTCCTGCTGATCCTGGGTCTCACGATCTTTCGCGTGTAGCGGCGTTGGCCTCGAGCGAGGAGCTTACGCCACTTCCTCGATTTTGACCTTGTCGGGATAGAAGGCGAGGTAGCCGGAGATTTCTGTCATGGCTGGAAACGGCGCCTCGTAGGTCCAGATGGCATCCGCGATGGTTTTGCCGCCGGCATTGATGCTGAAATAGTTCGCGTCGCCCTTGTAGGGACAATGCGTCACGCGTTCGCTTCGCTGCAGCAGCGCCATGTTCGAATCCTTGCGCGGCAGGTAGTTGACGCCCGGGTAGCTCGCTTCCTTCAACGTCAGCGCATTGATGGATTCGGCAATCACGACGCCACCTGCGGAAACGCGCACGCGCCGGGGATTTGCCGTGATCGTGATCGGGTGGTCGGGGCCTGGTAATTTCATGTTTCTCCGCCTTTCAGCCCGTGCAGCTGCCCGGGCCTTCCTGTGATCCGTCGAGGAATATAATGCGAGAACGCGTGACCCAGAAGCCCGTTCGCGCTAAGTTGAAGCATCCTGGCAAAGTGGGAAATGGGAGAATTCTGGGATGCCGATGGACGCCCACGATATCGAATCGATGATCAAGGCTGCGATTCCCGATGCCGAGGTGACGATCCGGGATCTCGCCGGTGACGGCGACCATTATGCGGCAACGGTGATTTCGGAATCATTTCGCGGCAAATCGCGCGTCCAGCAACACCAGATCGTCTATCAATCGCTACGGGGCCAGATGGGCGGGGTGCTTCACGCGCTCGCCTTGCAGACGGGGGTGCCGGACTGATTTCCCGGCCAATCGGCCATGGGGCGGGTTAGCGGGCGCGGCATAGCGGGGAGGGGACAGAGCAGCGGCATGACGTGGGATATCGAGCGCGGCCCGTTGTTTCGCCCGATCGTGCCGCATCAGCACAGCCGGGTCACTTACGCCGAACTGCTGTTCGATCTGGTGTTCGTCTTCGCGGTAACGCAGGTATCGCACACGCTGCTGTCGCATTTCACCGCGCTCGGCGCCGTGCAAACGACCTTGCTTTTGCTCAGCGTGTGGTGGGTCTGGGTCTACACCTCCTGGATCACCAACTGGCTCAACCCCGAACTCACGCCGGTCCGCGTCCTTTTGTTCCTGCTGATGCTCGGTGGGCTGGTGTTGTCGACCTCGATTCCGCACGCCTTCGATTCACGCGGCCTGTGGTTTGCGATCGCCTATGCCGCCATGCAGGTCGGCCGCACCATTTTCTGGCTGGTATCGACGCCACCGGCGCGCACGGCAGCCCGGATGAACGCCGTTCGTATCCTGGTCTGGCTATCGATTTCGGCCATCTTCTGGATCGCCGGGGGATTGGCGCAGGGGCAAGCGAGGCTCCTGCTTTGGGCGCTGGCCCTGGGAATTGAATATGCGTCGCCCGCGGTGCGCTTCTGGATTCCGAAATACGGCGCATCGAAGGTTGCGGACTGGTACGTCGAAGGCGGCCACCTCGCCGAGCGTTACGCCGGCTTCATCATCATCGCGCTCGGTGAATCCATCGTCGTGAGCGGTGCGACCTTCGCCGATCTGAAATGGACCTCCGAGATCATCGCCGCGTTCCTGTCCGCGTTCGTGATGGCGCTCGCGATGTGGTGGCTCTATTTCCACAAGGGCGCGGAGGCCGGCTCCGAGTTGATCTCGAACTCGCGCGAGCCGGGGCGGCTCGCGCGGCTCGCCTACACTTACCTTCATTTGCCGATCGTCGCCGGCATCATTCTGTCGGCCGTTGCCGACGATGTCGTGCTCCAGCATCCCGCCGGGCATTCCGACGTGAGGGTAGTCGTCAGCGCCGTCGGCGGGCCAATGCTGTTTTTGATCGGGACCATTCTGTTCAAACACGCCATACGCGGTTGGCTTCAGCTCTCGCACGGCGTCGGCATCATCGCGCTTGGCGTGCTTGGCTGGTTCGGCGGCGACCTCTCGCCCTTGATGCTGTCGATCGCGACCACGCTGTTGATGGTGATTGTCGCGGTGTGGGAATCGCTCTCGCTGCGGTCAGGCGCAGCCAGGGTCAACGCTCAATCCGAAGCCACCAGCGCGTGAACCGAGAACATCGCTTCGGCGTCCGTCCAGGATTCAAGCAAATCCCAGCCTGAGGCGCGGGCAAGCGTGCCGAAACGGTCGATCGAGTATTTGTAGCTGCTCTCCGTGTGGATGCTTTCGCCCGGACGGAACGAAAATTTCTTGCCGAGAACCTGTGCGGTCAGCGCTTTCTTGCTGATGAGGTGCATCTCGATACGATGGCGATCGCGGTTGTAGATCGCGCGGTGAATGAACGCACCGACCTCGAAATCGCCGCCGAGCTCGCGGTTGATCCGGTGCAGCACATTGAGATTGAAGCGCGCGGTGACACCGGCCGCGTCGTTATAGGCGTCATAAAGGGTACGCTCGTCCTTCTCGAGATCGACCCCGATCACCATCCGGGCGCCTTTGCCGAGGATGGCGCGGGCGCTCTTCAGGAAGGTGCAGGCCTCATCCGGTTCGAAATTGCCGAGCGTTGAGCCCGGGAAGAATCCGACCTTGGGCATCGCCTTGACGGCCTCTGGTAGTTCGAACGGCGCGGTGAAGTCCGCCGTGACGGGATGAACCGCGAGGCCCGGACAATCCGCGCGCAGCGCCTTGGCCTGGGCGTTGAGGAAATCGCCGGAGATGTCCACGGGCACGTAGGCGCCCAGCCGGCATTCGCGGAGCAAGAGCCGCGCCTTGGTAGTGGCACCGGCGCCGAACTCGACCAGCGCCGCGCCTTCGGGAATGATCGCCGAGATCGCGCGGCTGCGGTCGCGCAGGATCGAAAGCTCGGTGCGGGTCGGGTAATATTCGGGCAGCAGCGTAATCTGCTCGAACAATTGAGAGCCGGTGACGTCGTAGAAATACTTCGGCGACAGCCGTTTCGGCGCGCGCGACAAATCGCCGATCACGTCGCGGGCAAATACCGACGTTGGCTCGTCGAGACGGTGCGCTTTTGCCGGAGCGGTCGCGTGCACATTCATGACAATCTCCCGGGCGCGCTTTTTCCTGCGCGTTTGAGGTTCGAAAAGAGCTAGTTGGCGTAGTCGGCGAGACGCAGGCCCGTGAATTGCCAGCGGTGGTGGGGGTAAAAGAAGTTCCGATACGTGACACGGCTATGACCGTCCGGCGTCGCCAGCGACGATCCACGCAGCACAAGCTGGTTGACCATGAACTTGCCGTTGTACTCGCCGAGCGCGCCCTCGATGGCGCGATAGCCGGGATAGGGCGAATAGGCGCTGCGGGTCCATTGCCACACGATGCCGAAGGCGTCGTTGAGATGGCCGGCGCGCGCGGCGACTTCCCATTCCATTTCGGTCGGCAAATGCTTGCCGCGCCAGCGCGCAAAGGCGTCGGCTTCGTAATAGCTGACATGGCAGACCGCGTCTTCCGGATCGACCGGCTTAAGCCCCGCGAGCGTCATGACATGCCACTTGCCGTCGATCTCGCGCCAGTGGCCGGGAGCCTGCCATTCCTCGGCACTGGCGGTGGCAAAGCCGTCCATCAGCCAGAGCGTCGGTGTCGTGTAGCCGCCATCCGCCATGAAGGCGATCCACTCGGCGTTGGTGACGAGGTTGCGCGAAAGGCGCACCGGGCCGACCAACGCACGATGGGCGGGCTTTTCATTGTCGAAATGAAAGCTGTCACCGGGGTGCCCGATGCTGTGAATGCCTTCGTTGAGGCCGATCCAGTCCTCGCCAGAACCGCTCGCGGCCGGGAAACGCCAGGAGGAGTCGTAGGCCGGGGAGATCGGGTTCTGGGCGAAGGCGTGCAGGATGTCGGTGAATATCAGCTCCTGGTGCTGCTGCTCGTGGTTGAGGCCGACTTCCACGAGAGGGGCAATTGCGGTCAGCCGGTCCTCGCCGGCCTCGCGAAAGAATTTGACGACGGCCGCATCGACGTGACGGCGATAGGCGGTGATTTCGTCGGCGCTCGGCCTGGTCAAATCCCCGCGCCGGTGCCGAGCATGGCGCGGCCCGGCGCTGACGTAATAGGAATTGAACAGGAAGGCATAGTCGGGATGGTAGGGCTTGTATCCCGCGCAGTGCTCACCTAGCAGAAACTGCTCGAAGAACCAGGTGGTATGGGCCCGATGCCATTTGGCCGGGCTCGCGTCCGGCATGGACTGGATCAGCTGGTCCTCGGGGCTCAAGGGCGCGGCGCGGCGTTCGGTCTCGTTTCGCACCGCAAGAAAAGCCTCGGTGAGGTTGTCGGTGAGGCCAGATTTTTCGGAAAACAAGGACGCATGCGAGGCGGCAATGGCGGATACTGATTTCGTCACTGGGGTCTCCGGGTCGCAAAAGGAGAACGTTGGCCTCGAAGGACGGTTCCTTGAGAACGGCCTGTCCTAGATAGGGGTTCCTATCTGGGAAAAAAGCCTTCGGCGCCTATACACAAGTACGGGGGCAATTGCCGCGCCCGTTACCTGCCCAGGGGCGCTAAAGCCCGCTGCATGCCAGCCCCGACCGCCAAATTGCTTTGGATGCACAAGCGTTTGGGATACATATATGGGAATCGCGGGGTTGGCCGACGTGACGGCCGGAAGCCCGATTTCGGTGGGCGCTTCACCCGCCCCAAAAGGAAGAGAATATGAGCATCGAGCAATTCATCGACAACGAAGTGAAGTCGAACGACGTCGTGCTATTCATGAAGGGTACGCCCCAGTTTCCGCAGTGCGGGTTCTCCGGGCAGGTCGTGCAAATCCTCGATCACATCGGGGTCAGCTACAAGGGCCTCAACGTCCTTGAATCCGCCGAGCTTCGCAACGGCATCAAGACCTACTCCAACTGGCCGACCATTCCCCAGCTCTACGTGAAGGGCGAGTTTGTCGGCGGCTGCGACATCATCCGCGAGATGTTCCAGGCCGGTGAATTGCAGCAGCTCTTCGCCGACAAGGGCGTGCCGGCCTCAACCGTCGCCTAAGGCTAATGGCGCGCCTAGTGTCCCGCTTCTGACATCCGTACGTTGGTCGAGGCGGGCTCACTTACGATGCCAGAACCAAAGGGACACTAGCAAATATAGGTCTCAAGCGCGGTTTTGGATTTGACATTCGCTACACGGCTCGCGGGGGGACCAAGCGAATGTCAAATCCACCGCATTTGCTCGGCGAGGCGCGGCTTGAAGTCGTCGTTGACGATATCACGACGTTGCGCGTCGACGCTATCGTCAACGCCGCCAACACGTCCTTGCTTGGCGGCGGCGGGGTCGACGGCGCGATCCATCGGGGCGCAGGGCCCGAGTTGCTCGATGAATGCCGTACGCTCGGCGGCTGCGAGACCGGTGGCGCCAAAATCACCAAGGGTTATCGGCTGCCGGCCAAGCATGTGATCCATGCGGTCGGGCCGGTCTGGAATGGCGGCGCGCGAGGCGAGAACGAATTGCTTGCTTCCTGTTACGCCCGCGCCATCGCGCTTTGCCGTGAAAACAATCTGACCTCGATCGCGTTTCCGGCCATTTCGACCGGCGTTTATCGCTTTCCGGCCGATCGCGCGGCCCAGATCGCGGTTTCGACCACCGTTGCGGCATTGAAGGCTGCGCCCATCCTCCGCCGCGTGATCTTCTGCTGTTTTTCGAAAGAAAGCGCTGCCTTGCACGAACGGGTGTTGGCCAGGTTCGGCGAGCCTTGCGCCGATTAAGCCAACGGCGCTGGCGGCGTTACGGCTTTTGACCGACAGAACCAATCCCTGAAGCGCCCTGCCTCTATGCCTTGCGAGCGATCTCGCGCACATGCCCCAGCATTTCCTCGATCATGGCGGCGGACACGTCGAGATGGGTGCAGGCGCGGATGCGGCCGTCCATCACGGCGATCTGAACGCCGCGCTTGTTCAAGGCGGCAACCATGTCTGTGGCGCTGATGCCGGCGCCGTCGGGCCGGAAGAACACCAGATTGGTTTCGGGCTCTTGCACTTCGATGCCCTCGATCTGGGCCAATCCACGCGCCAGCGCGCGCGCATTGGCGTGATCTTCGGCAAGCCGCTCGACGTGATGGTCGAGCGCATAGGTGCAAGCGGCCGCACAGATGCCGGCCTGGCGCATCGAGCCACCGAGGCGTTGTTTCCAGAGCCAGACCTGATCGATGAAGTCGCGGCTACCGGCGATGGCCGCGCCGATCGGCGCGCCGAGGCCTTTCGAGAAATCAATCCAGGCTGAATCCCATCCCGCCGTCATCTCACGCGCGCTGATGCCGGTGGCCACCGTTGCATTCAACAGCCGCGCGCCGTCCATATGGGTGGCAAGGCCGTTTGTCTTGGCGATCTTCACGACCTCGTCGAGATCGGCCTTCTTCCACAGGGTGCCGCCGCCGATATTGGCGGTTTGTTCGGCGCTGACCAGGGTTTGCGGCGGCTGGTAGCGCGTGCGCGGGTGAAGCGCGGCGCGGAAGGTGTCGGGCGTGAATTTTCCATCGGCGCCCGTCAACGGCGTGATCTGGAATCCGCCGAGCGCGGCATGGGCGCCGCCCTCGCGAGCGATGATATGGGCGGAGACATGGGCCAGGATCTCATCGCCCGGCCGGCAATGCACCAGCGTCGCCGTCACGTTGCACATGGTGCCGGAGGGCAAAAACACCGCAGCCTCCTTGCCCATCAGATCGGCCACGCGGTCGCAGAGCAGATTGACGGAAGGATCGTCGCCGACCTGCTCGTCGCCCACTTCAGCTCGCGCCATCGCATCGCGCATTCCCGGCGTTGGGCGGGTTTGCGTGTCCGACAACAGGTTGATGCGGACGTCCGGCGCCTTGGGATCGCGGCGGGCAGGGGTGTAGTAGGTCATTGGACGATGTCTCTCAAAATAGGCTTCCGGGCTAGTCCTTCGGGCTATCCTGGAATTTCGAGATTGAAGCGTTCGGCGATCTTACCGAAACAAAAGGCCCCGGCAAAACCGGGGCCTTCGATCTCGCTTCAAACGTAAATCACATCAGCGCGAATAGAATTCGACGATCAGATGCGGCTCCATCTGCACCGCGAACGGCACATCCGTCAGCGCGGGGATGCGAACGAATTTCGCGGTCATCTTGCCGTGGTCGACTTCAAGGAAGTCCGGCGTATCGCGCTCGGGAAGCTGGCTTGCTTCAAGGACATGCGTCAATTGCTTCGAAGCTTCCTTGACCTCGACGAGGTCGCCAACCTTCAGCTTGTAGCTGCCGATATTGACCTTGCGGCCGTTCACCTTGACGTGGCCGTGGTTGATGAACTGACGGGCGGCAAACATCGTGGCAACGAACTTGGCGCGAAACACCACGGTATCGAGCCGGCGCTCCAAAAGGCCGATCAGGTTCTCGCCAGTATCGCCCTTCATCCGGCCGGCTTCGACGTAGATGCCGTGGAACTGGCGCTCGCTGATATTGGCGTAATAGCCCTTGAGTTTCTGCTTGGCGCGAAGCTGCACGCCGAAGTCGGAAAGCTTGCCCTTGCGGCGCTGGCCGTGCTGGCCGGGGCCATATTCACGACGGTTCACGGGGCTCTTTGGGCGGCCCCAGATATTCTGGCCCATACGGCGATCGATCTTGTATTTCGCCTCATTGCGCTTTGTCATCGCGTCCTCTTCTCGTAACGTTGGGTTTGAGGAAACGCGCCCTCCTGTGCGCCGGGATGTCCCGGTGCCGACAGGTTCAAGCCCCAAGCTGGAGGATGAACCACGGGTCGCGAAACGCATCGCGGGCCGAAAACGGCCCGCGAGCAGGGCGGTTTCTAGGCAGAAACGGCTCACCTGTCAACGTAAATGGTCCCTGCTTTCAGGCTGGCGGCGCCGGTGCCCACTTTCCGAAGTTCGCACCCCCGTATCAGCAGCGCCTTTTTTCGAACTTCGGAAAGCCACGGGCACTGGTAAGTTAACGATCCTAGTATCGCCTATCGATTTGACGTCCCATGGAACAACTCGCGGTTAGCGGGGCAGGGACTTCAAATCGGCGATACCAGTATTTCCGCTGAAATCTCGGTGTTCAGCACCTGTTCCAGCCTACTCAGCACACGCGCAGTGACCGCGGCGTCGGTAACCCGGTGATCCCAACGCAGGATCACGTCAATCCGGTTATCCGACCCAACCCGCCCATAGCTGAGCAGGAAAGGGCCTGGGCTTAGCGCCTGGAGCTCGCCGGGGGCGTAGGCCGAGACCGAGGTAACCCCAAAGCTTCCGAAATTATTGGCGGACATCCGCCCGACATTAAGTCCCACCCACCAGCTCAGGCGGCGCAGCGGCAGCGGCAGGCGGCTTGCCATCAGGATTTTCCGAAAGGTGGGGATTTTCTCCAGCGGTGCGGTCTTGGCATGACGGATCTGGGCGTCGATCTCAGCGAGCGGGCGGTCTTCGGGGGTCGGGACTTTCTCCGGCAGGATGAATTCCTCGCCGTTTTCGACGCGCGCCACCGCAACCATCGCGACACTGCGCGGCAGCTCGAAGAAATGCGGCCATGGCAGCTTGACGTAGAGGGTGCGCAGCACCGGCTCTTCCTTCGCCACGATGGCAAATGCCTTCACGAACATGGCCGCCCAGCCCGGCGGGGAGACGGCCTCGGCGCGCGCGGCCATGAGGGGGCCGATATCGAATGGACGGGAGAGCGAAATAAAGGGCACGCGCATCGACGCGTGCATGAGGTCGAGAATGAACACGCGCGGCAGGGAGATTTTTAGCTTCGTTCCGCGCATCGTTCGGCTCAATTTCCTTTCACGTGGATTTCCGGGTCGTCGGCCGCGAGGGAAAATGAAGCGGAGGCCGGCACCGGGTTTTCCAGACGCGACTTTATCGAGCGCTGGATGAACCGTCGATAAATACATGAAAAATATATGGAAATATAGATGACCCGATTCAAGCCGGCGTGCGGCCGCCGAAAAACGGCACGAGCGCATCGTTTAGCCTGTGCGGCCTTCCCGAGGTGAAAAGCATCCTCGCCGCTGTGCCGCCGATATCGCCGGCCGGCTCGCCCAAAAGATTGGCCACGCGTCTGGCGATGGCAGGTGCAGGATCGATCCAGTCGACCGGCCATGGTGCGAGCCGGTTCAGCCGGTCCAGTAACAGCGGATAGTGTGTGCAGGCGAGCACGATCGTGTCGGTTCGTTTTGATTTGTCCTCGCCGGCGCCGACAAAACAGGGCGTCAGTTCGTCTGATATCTGTTCGTCACTGACGTTCCCGCCGCTCAGCGCCGCCTCGGCCAGTGCGGCAAGCTCCGCCGAACCGACCAGCGTTACCTCGCAGCCTTGCGCGAAATCGCGGATCAGGCCCCTGGTATATTCGCGCTGGACCGTGCCCTTGGTGCCCAGCACCGATACCCGCTTGGTTTTCGAGGCCGCACAGGCCGGCTTGATCGCCGGCACGGTGCCGACGAACGGCACCGAATAGCGCTCCCGCAAATGCGGCATCACCAGCGTAGAGGCGGTGTTGCAGGCGATCACCGCGAGATCGGGGCGATGTGCCGATATCAATTCGCCGATCAGCGGTACGACACGGGCGACGATCTCTTCTTCGCTGTGATGGCCGTACGGAAAAAAAGCGTCATCAGCGACATATAAATAATGTGCATCGTCGCGTGCCCGCACGACCTCGCGCAACACCGTGAGGCCGCCAAGGCCGGAATCGAAAACGAGAATCGTCGGAGGTCCGTTCACGGGGCCATTGTAGCAATTCGCGCCTTACCGACCAGTTGCTTTTGCGAGGCGACCGATCCGGAATAACTCCCGTTTTGCATACGACGAGGCGTGGGCGGACGACCGGATCCCTGCCAATCCGAGAGGCTTTGCGTGGGGGAGTGCGGCGCAAGTTCCGGGCATTCCGTTCAGGCGGCTGATCTGGTCGAACTGGTTCAAACCGATCGTCCGCGTCGGTAGCACCGGCCTTGAGGAGCATGTCCCGGCTTTCGTGCAGGACGGCAGCAACCCCAAACGGTGGAGCGCACAATTCGTCGCGCGGAACGACGGCGAGGTGTTCATCTATGTCAACGACACCTCGATCTTCGCGCCCTGGCTGTTGACGCTGCTCTACGACAACAACCACGGCTCCGCCGCGATCACGATGCGGCGGATCAATTCGGATGTGCCTTAGGGTGGGAGTCAGGCTTCGCCGAACACGCGCTTGAAGATCGTATCGACGTGCTTGAAGTGATAGCCGAGATCGAACTGTTTATCGATCTCGGCGTCCGTCAGGTATTTCCGGACGTCGGCGTCCTTCTTTAGCAGCGACAGGAAGTCACCTTCGCCGCGCCACACCGGCATCGCGTTGCGCTGCACTAGCTTGTAGGCGTCCTCTCTGCTCGCGCCTTTTTGCGTCAGCGCGATCAAAAGCCGCTGCGAGTGCACGAGGCCACCGAGGCGATCGAGGTTCTTCTGCATGTTGGCAGGATAAATCAGAAGATTCTCGACGAGGCCGGCGAGGCGGTTGAGCGCAAAGTCCAGCGTTACGGTGGCATCAGGCCCGATCATGCGTTCGGCGGAAGAGTGCGAGATGTCGCGCTCATGCCAGAGCACGACATTCTCCATCGCCGGGGTCACATAGGCGCGCACCATGCGCGCCAGTCCTGAGAGGTTTTCCGACAGCACCGGGTTGCGCTTGTGCGGCATCGCCGAAGAACCCTTCTGGCCTTCGGAGAAAAACTCTTCCGCCTCCAGTACTTCGGTGCGCTGCAAGTGACGAATTTCGGTGGCGAGACGCTCGACGGAGGAGGCGATCACGCCGAGCGTTGCAAAATACATCGCGTGACGGTCGCGCGGGATCACCTGCGTTGAGATCGGCTCCGGCCGCAGGCCCATCGCTTTCGCAACGTGTTCCTCAACGCGCGGATCGATCTGGGCGAAGGTGCCGACCGCGCCCGAGATCGCGCAAGTCGCGACTTCTTCGCGGGCGGCGATCAGCCGCGCGCGGGCGCGGGAAAACTCCGCGTGGGCGTAGGCGAGCTTGAGCCCGAAGGTCACGGGCTCGGCATGGATGCCGTGCGATCGGCCGATGGTCGGCGTCATTTTGTGCTCGAAGGCGCGCTTCTTCAGTGCGCTGAGCACCTTGTCGATGTCGGCAACCAGCAGGTCGGCTGCGCGCACGAGTTGCACGTTAAGGCAGGTGTCGAGCACGTCGGAGGAGGTCATGCCCTGGTGCACGAAGCGCGCCTCGGGGCCGACGATTTCGGCCAGATGCGTCGTGAAGGCGATGACGTCGTGCTTGGTTTCGCGCTCGATTTCGTCGATCCGCGCCACATCGAAGGTTACGTCCCTGGCTTTGGCCCAGATGGTTTTTGCGGCCGCTTTGGGGATGACGCCCAATTCCGCTTGCGCGTCAGCCGCATGGGCCTCGATCTCAAACCAGATCTTGAAACGGGTCTGGGGCTCCCAGATCGCAGCCATTTCGGGGCGGGTATAGCGGGGGATCATTGGTGGCTCAGCGCTTTTTTGAGGAATTACACGGCTTTAGCAGAGCGGGTGAGGGGTGAAAACCGCCTTCTGGACCCAGGACGCCGGCCCCCCGGCCGAAGCCCACAGATATCCCCCTCAATCACAGAATATTGAATAACAGATATTGAAATCTGTCAGCGCGATGCTCTATATTGCCGTCGATGCTTGATTGAGAGGCCCTCGGCAAGGCCGTTATCGGCGGCAAGCTGGGGCAAGTTACAAGGACTAAGGCCATGACATTCGAAATCCTACACATCACCGCTCAAATCCAGCGCTGGCTTAACCAGCGGATCGCTCGCCATCTGGCCGAGCAGGCCGAGAGGCTTGCCCGCTAAGCCGAAACAAAGATCGCCGGCCACATATAGGTCAGGCTGACACAAGCAGGAGGTACGCCGATGAACGAGAATGTGGTTTTGACACCGGAACGCATTCTGGAAGTCACCGAGGACGTTCTGCGCCGTTTTGGCCTGGCCAAGGCGACGGTCGTTGACGTTGCGCGCGCGCTCGACGTGAGCCACGGCAGCGTCTACCGGCATTTCCCGAGCAAGGCTTCGCTGCGCGAGGCGGTGGCCAAACGCTGGCTCGAGCGCGTGAGCACGCCGCTCGCCAACATCGCCGAAAGCTCAAGCCCGGCGCCGGCGAAGTTCGATCGCTGGCTTCGCGCTCTTTTCGCAGCCAAGCAAAAACGATATCTCGAAGACCCGGAGATGTTTGCAACCTACCTGACGCTGGCCCGCGAAGCGTGCAAGACTGTGAACGGGCACAAGACCTGTCTGACCGGTCAGTTGGAATTGATCCTGTCCGACGGCGTCAAGCAGGGCACGTTCCAGATCGCCGACACCAAGGCGACCGCGCAGGCGATTTTCGACGCGGTGACGCGCTTCCATCATCCCGCCCATGCCGACGAGTGGAACGATCCGCTGCTTCCAGGCCGGATCGATACTTTGCTTGCGCTGCTGCTGAGGGGTATCGAGGCCCCGCGCAAGCGCTAAGCGAGGATGGGTGGAAAACCACCCGTTCTAAGCTCGCCTCGGGGCGCTTACGACCCTGTCAGGCCACACTCGGCTGCCAGACGCACGAGCTGGGCGTCGGTCTTGAGGCCGGTCTTGACCTTGATCATGTAGTGGTAGTTCTGAACCGTCTTCAGGCTGAGGTTGAGGTTCTGAGCAACCTCTTCCTTGGTGGCGCCGGTTGCGATTTGCCGGAGGATCTCGATCTCGCGTTCGGCAAGCTGATCGAGCGCGGAGCCTGATGGCGCAAGACTCTCCAGCGCCAGCACCTGGGCGATGTCGTCGCTCATGGCCCGTTCGCCGCGGGCAACGCTGCGAATCGCCTTGACCAGCACCGCGGGCTCGCTGCTCTTGGTGACGTAGCCGCCGGCGCCGGCGTTGAAGGCGGTTTTCACCAGCGGCGCCTCGCTATGCATGCTGAAGACGAGGATCCGCGCACGTCCATCGCGGGCACGGATGTTCCTGATCGCCTCAAGCCCGCTGGCGCCGGGCATCGAGATATCCATCACCACGATGTCGGGGGAATGGGTCTTGAAGGCGCCATAGGCGCTCACCGCGTCGTCGGCCTCGGCGACCACCTGGAAGTCGGCCTGATTTTCCAACACGCGCCGGTAGCCCTGGCGCACGATCGGATGGTCGTCGACCAGCAGAATGGAAATGCCCTTAGGTGAGGCGGTCGTCATCCGTCAGGCAGCTAGTGGGATGGTCGCGTCGAAGCTCAAGCCCCGTGTCGCGCGCGCGATCGACAGTGAGCCGCCGAGCGCGGCCAGGCGCTCGCGCATACCGGTGAGCCCGAAGCCCGAAGCTTTCGCGATGCTGATGGCGTCGCCCCCGCCATCGTCCTCGACCCGGATCAGGAGCGCATTCTCGGACCCGCTGCGCCGCTCGATCCGGAGCAGGATTTCGCGCGCCGTGGTGTGGCGGAGCGCATTGGTCAGGCATTCCTGCGCGACGCGATAGGCGGTTGCAGCCACCGTGCCGCTGATATCGGCCAGATCGCCTTTGAGGTCGAGCTGGATCACCGGCCGCGCATCGTGCTGCGAGCGCCAGTTGTCGACCAGGCTGATCAGGCTCGCTTCCAGCCCGAACTCCTCGGCTGGCGGATGGCGCAGCCGGTTGAGGGTGCCACGCAGGGACGCCATGATCGCCAGCGCAGCTTTCGAGATCATCCGTGCGTCCTGTGCGACAGAACCGTCCTTGGCCTCAGTTGCGGTCGCCTCGATCGCGTTGGCAAAGGCGAGAATGCCGGTGAGATTCTGGCCGAATTCGTCATGCAGCTCGCGCGCAAGCGTGCGCCGCTCGTCGTCGCGTATCTCAAGCAAGCGTCGTGTCAGGGTGGCGCGTTCCTCCATGGCCTGCGCCAGCCGGTCGCCGAGGTCGCCGACGGCCTGGCCGATGATCGCGAGCTCCATGGAGCGGAAGCGGGGCAGGGACGTCCGGTATTGGCCATGTGCCATGCGCTTGAGCGCGGCTACGATCGACTGTGCCGGCGCCAGCGTATGCGCGATCGCAAGCGAGGCCAGAATCGCAATCGCCGCCGCCATCAGCAGGGCAACGCCGGTATTGTCGAGGATGTGCTGCCAGGCGAGCCGGATCGCGGCGTCTGGATCGGGCGTCGCCGATACAGTGCCGAAAGTGGTCGCGCGGGCGCTGATCGGTCTTGCCACAGCCGCGTGGCTGCCGAGCAGCGTCTGAACGGTGCTGGCAAACCAGACCGGCGGCGTGGTTCCTACCCCCTTGTCCTGGCCGCACAGTGGCTTCTCGAACGCGGCGGCCGGCTCAAAGCGGACGCAGACTCCAGGCGAGATCAGTTTCATCGTCTCGATGGTGCGCCATTCCGGCACCGGGAGCAGATGCTCGCGCATCCTGCCGCCGTGCAACAGGAGCTCGTGCCAGTACAGCCCCTGGAGGGCCTGAGAGACACGCTCGGCGGAAGCTTCGGTGGCGCGATCGACGCTGCGACGGGCCTCGATGGTGGCCCAGACCGTGGCAGCTCCAAGGCACAGCATCACGACGACGAGCAGGCGGGCGACGAGTTGCAGGACCAGGCGCATGCGACCTCCCACGAGTGTGGAACGAAGCTAACAACAACGCCAATCCCTGCCAATTGCAAGCACGAGGCTCCGCACAAATCGGGAAATTTTCCCAATCGTTTCCGGGCATCCGTCTTTGGACCGCCCGTTGCGGTTTTGCTTTAACAACACCAGGAAAGTAGCCGATCGGGAGCGAAGCGGGATGAGTTCCGGACAAGGCGCGGTGATCGCAGCATCTGACGGTAGCCCGCCGGAACGCGGCGCGCTGTTGCTCTGGATGATATTCACCGGTCTTTCGGTGTTTGCCGCGGTGCTGTTATGGCGCTACGGCCTCTTGCATTTGATGGTGACCGCGGACCGCACCTATATTTCGAGCGTCATCGCCGTCCTCTACATAGCCACCTGCGTTCACTGCTTTCTCCGCACCCGCGCGATCGCGCGCGAAGGCGCGGTCGGAGAACGTTGCCGCGCGATCATCGCCGCGGCCGACGGCGGCGCGGCACTGGAAGCGGATGCGAAGTCGCTGCCGAAGGGCCTGGTCACCGATCATATCCATAGCCTGATCGAGAAGGCGAAGGTGCAGAGCAAGGGAGGCATCGACCAGACGCTTCTGTTGCGCTCGCTCGCCGACCGCCTGCGCGGCTCCAATGGCTTTGGTAACTTTGCCTCCGACACGCTGATGAAGCTCGGGCTGCTCGGCACGATCGTCGGCTTCATCATCATGCTGGCGCCGATCGCAACGCTCGATGCCGCGGACAAGGTCGCGATGAAATCGTCCATGGGACTGATGAGCGACGGCATGGCGGTTGCGATGTACACGACGCTTGCGGGCCTGGTCGGCTCGATCCTGGTGAAAATTCAGTACTACATGCTCGATGCCGCGACCCAGCGGGTGTTTTCGGACGCGGTCACGCTCACTGAGACCCGCGTTACGCCGGTGCTGGAACGTCGCAATGATGGATGATTTCGGCCTCTATCCGCGTGAGGACGCCTTCGATCCGTTCGGCATCATGCTGTTCAAAGCGCTGCAAGTCGTTGCTTTCCTGTTTTTCCTGGCGCTGCTCGCGGTCTCGCCGGAATCGAAGGATGGCAAGATCGATTCCAAGGCCGAGTTCATCATCACCATGGATTGGCCCGACAACCACCCCGATGACCTCGATTTGTTTGTGCAGGATCCCGCGGGCAATATCGCCTGGTACCGGCATCGCGAAGCCGGCTTTCTCACGCTCGACCGCGATGACCGCGGCGGCGTCAACGATTTTATCACCGTCAACGGGCGGAAGATCCCGTCGCCCATTCGCGAGGAAATCGTGACGGTACGCGGCATCCTTGCCGGCGAATATACCGTCAACGTCTCGCACTTCCAGGCCAAGACCGGCCAACCTGTCCCGGTGAACGTGAAGGTGCAGAAGCTCAATCCAACCACCCAGGTGATCTTCGACGACAAGCTTTTCGTCGATCACACCGGCGCGGAGAAGACCGCGGTGCGCTTCACGCTGGATGCCGAAGGCAAGGTGATCGACGTCGAGCAACGGCAGAAATCGCTACTGGAGACGTTCCGTCGAACCTGGGCGAACGGCTCAGATCGCGATCCCAAGACTGGTGTCAGGATGAGAATGCCGTGAGCAGCCTGCAATCCGTCATTCTCATGCTCGCGGTGGCGTATGCGCTGGTAGGTGCACTGCTGCTCGTCGTGCTGGTCTATGCAAGGCTTCCCTGGCCGCTGAAAGGCATCGCGGTGATCGTGACCAGCTCCTTCTACATCGCAAGCTTCCTCGGCGTGCGCGGGTTGCTCGGCTGGGCCAGCGTCGACCGGTTGCCTGCGAATTTCAAGCTGCTGCAGGCGCGCATTGTCGAGCCGCATTCGCTGGAAGGCGACCCCGGTGCGATCTATCTCTGGGTCGAGGCGCTCGACGAGGACAACCGCCCGAGCGGCGTGCCGCGCGCCTTTCGCGTTCCCTACAGCGGTAAGCTCGCCGACAAGACCGACAAGGCGCAGAGCGAGGTCGCCGCGGGCCGTGCGCAAGGGGGCCGCGCCGCCGATTACGGCAGCGGCGAGGGCGGGCTGCTCGACTCCGTGCGCGCCTACATCACGCCGAATACCATCATCGAAACCTCCGGCGGCGATCCCTCCACCGGCGGCGGGCTGACCGCAGTGCCGCAAGCCGGCGACGAAGTAACCTTCACGCCACTCTTGCCGCCGCGGATGCCACCCAAGGACGTCATGGAGCCGCAGGAAAGCAGGCGATAACCGAATCGAGTGGTGCCCTGTCGTTTTCTCAGATCGCTTCGCCCCGCGCGCTCGCCGCCGCGTTGCGGATCGCGGAGATGTTGGCCTTGTAGGCCTCCTTCGTGCCTCCTTTGAAGACGGCCGAGCCGGCGACGAAAGCGTTGGCGCCGGCGGCGGCCAACTGGCCGGAATTATCCGCTCCCACGCCGCCATCGACTTCGATGTCGATCGGGCGTCCCGCCGTCATCGCGCGCAGGTCGCGGACCTTGGCGAGCGTGGAGGGAATGAAAGCCTGCCCACCGAAACCGGGATTGACCGACATCACCAGCACCAGGTCGATGTTGTCGATCACATATTCGATCGCCGAAATCGGCGTGGCCGGATTGAGCGAGACGCCGGCCTTCTTGCCGAGCGCGCGGATCGCCTGCAACGAGCGATGCAGATGCGGGCCTGCCTCGGCATGCACCGTGATGTGATCGCATCCCGCCTTGGCGAAGGCTTCGAGATACGGATCGCACGGCGATATCATCAGATGCGCGTCGAAAATCTTTTTGGTGTGCGGCCGCATCGCCTTGATGACGTCAGGCCCGTAGGAAATGTTGGGGACGAAATGCCCGTCCATCACGTCGAGATGGATCCAGTCCGCGCCCGCGGCATCGACCGCGCGCACTTCTTCGCCGAGCTTCGAGAAGTCCGAAGCCAGGATCGACGGAGCGACGATGAGAGGACGTGACGCAAAGGCTTGGGACATGTGCCCTGTCTTCCCTACAAACCACGTCAATCGTGGCGCCGTTTTCGGCCTAACACGCGAAAGCGTTGCCGGCAATGCGGGCTTGGAACGGTGGAAAAATCTGCCGCAAGCGGCACGAATTGCCGATCGGCGGCTGTCTTCCGCAATCGCGAAAGCCATCATTTTATTGGCTTTTCCGCCGTGGCACGGTGCTTGCTGACCTGTCTTGAAAGATCACACGCTAGCGTGCGGCCATTTGGAGCTTTTGCCATGCTGCCAGCCATTGGCGCGGCCACAGCCGCCCTCGACGCCATCCAGTCACTGACGTCGTCCCAATCGACGTCATCGCAGACGATCGGCGGCTTTGGACCGGCGCTGTCCGACGCGGAAGACGGTTCCTCCACGCCGTCTTCGGGCTCAAATGCTGTTTCCGGCTTCAAGAACGCCCTGATTTCGTCTGATAACTTCAATGCGCTGATCGATGCCCAGAGCCTGACGTCGGGCGGTCTTGCCGGCGCCCTCGATTCCAGCAGTTCGGATTCCTCGCAAGGCCCCTCCGCCTCGGCCTCATCGGCCTACAACTCGGTTGACCAACTCGTCCAGTCCACTGCGGTTCCGCTCGGGTTCAGTCCGTTCTCTATCAGCGCTTGACGCAACGCAGGCGAAGTTCATTGCCAACCGTTATCCGAAGCGATCCCGCCACGCCGGCAGTGTGCCCGGCAGAGGCAGCGCCGTCGCCGCGTGAACGCCGCGGGCGATCGCGCGGGCCATGACATTGGCTGCGATCATGCCAAGCTCGGTGAGGCCGATCAGCGGATCGATCTGATGTTCACCAGTCGAAGCTGCGAACACCACGTCGCCATCGGTGGGCGCGTGCACCGGGTAAATCGCGCGCGCAAAGCCGGTCTGCGCCATCATAGCCAGGCGTTTGGCCTGATTTTTTGTCAGCATGGCATCGGTGACGACCACGGCGAGCGTGGTGTTCTCGGGGGGTGTTGCGGCAGGTCCGCCCTTGATCCGCATCTTCAGCATGTCCGGGGTAAAGGCCGCCGGCAATCCGCGTCCGCCGTATTCACCCTCGACCTCAAACGGCGCCGCCCAGAACCATGGTCCGTCGCCTATCGTGACGGTGCCGACTGCATTGACCACGGCGAGCGCGGCGACCTTCACGCCATCCCCGGTTTGGGCGGAGGCGGAGCCAAGGCCGCCCTTTAGATTGGCGGTATTGGCGCCGAGGCCGGCTCCGACGCTTCCGAGCGCGAAACTGGTGCCGGCAGCGGCGGCAGCCACGTAGCCGAGATCGCGGTAAGGCGCGAAGCGGCCCCACTTCTTGTCGCCGCCGTTGAGAAGGTCGAAGCAGATCGCGCCGGGCACGATCGGAATAATCGCGCTGCGCGCCTGGAAGCCGCGGCCCTGTTCGGCGAGCCAGGCCTGCACACCGCCGCCGGCTTCCAGTCCGAAGGCCGAACCGCCTGACAGCGCGATCGCATCGATCCGCTCGACCATGTTGGCGAGGTCGAGCAGCCCACCCTCGCGCGTGCCTGGGGCGCCGCCGCGCACATCCATCGCGGCCACCGCTGGGCGATCGAAGACCACCGCAGTGACACCGGAGGCAAGCTTGGCGTCATCGGAGTGGCCGACGCGAACGCCGGCGATATCGGTGAGGAGATTGTGCATGGCATTCACTCAGCCGGTTTCGTAATCGGGTTTCGAATAAAAAGTCAGCTTTCGAGGGCCAGTCTGATCATTCGCGCCAGGTCGGACTTTCGGTACGGCTTGGCGAGCAGTAGCACGTCGGTATCGAGACGGCCGTGATGAACGATGGCATTCTCGGTATAGCCTGAGGTGAATAGCGTCTTCAATCCGGGCCGCTGCGCCAGCGCCGCGTCGACCAATTGGCGGCCATTCATCAAGCCGGGCATGATGACATCGGTAAACAGAAGATCGATGTGGTTGGAGCCATCGATAATCTCCAGCGCCTCCGAGGCCCGGCTGGCCTCGAGCGCCTTGTAGCCGAGGCTCTCGATCTGGGTGATGACATAGCGGCGCACGAGGGCGTCGTCTTCGACAATCAGTATGGTCTCGTTGCCGACGGCAATGCTCGTGGTAGTCTGCGATTCCATCGGCGTGTCCGACAATCCGGTGGCGCGCGGCAGATAGATCTTCACCGTGGTGCCGTGGCCTTCCTCGCTGTAGATCTTGACGTGGCCGTTCGATTGCTTGACGAAGCCGAACACCATGCTCAATCCAAGGCCGGTACCCTTGCCGACCTCTTTGGTCGTGAAGAATGGGTCGAACACCCGCTCGAGATTGACGGCCGGAATTCCGGTGCCGGTGTCGCTCACGGCGATCATGACGTAGTTGCCGGCGAGCACATCCCTGTTCATCGCAACGTAATCCTCGTCGAGGGAGACATTACTGGTCTCGATCACGAGCTTGCCGCCGGAAGGCATGGCGTCGCGGGCGTTGATCGCCAGATTCAGGATCGCGGTGGTCAACTGGTTGGGATCGACGAGGGCAGGCGAGGCGTTCTCCGCCAGCAAGGGATTGATCTGGATTTGCTCGCCGAGTGTCGGCCGCAACAGTTTGATGGTTTCAAAGACCAGCGTATTGACGTCGACCTCGCGCGGTTGCAGCGGTTGCCGGCGCGCGAAGGCAAGCAGGTGTTTCGTCAGGCTCGCGCCGCGTTCGGCGGCATCGTCGATCATCTTGGCGATTGCTGAAAGCTGCGGGTCGTGCGCCAAGGCATCCTCAAGAATGCCGATCGTGCCCGTGATGACGGTAAGTATATTGTTGAAGTCGTGGGCGACGCCGCCGGTCAATTGGCCGACGGCGTCCATCTTCTGCGCTTGATGGAACTGTGCTTCGGCAGCCTGCTTTTCCGTGAGGTCGCGGCCGACAAAGAAATGCCGGCGCACCGGCTCCGACCACGTTCCCATCCAGCTCAGATTCACCGGATGTCCGTCCTTGTGGACGTAGCGGGTTTCAAAGTTGCGCATCAGGTGTCCGCGCCGCGCCGAACGCATCTCCTGCCGCGTGCTTTCGAGATCGTCGGGATAGATGAATTCCATGGCGCTATGGCCGATCATGTCCTCCGGCCTCAATCCCAGGATCGTCATCGAACTCGGGCTGACCTGGACGAACGTTCCCTTGGTATCGGTGACCAGGATGAGATCCTGCGACGTCTCGAAGATGCGCTGCCGTTCCTCGATTTCCTGGGTAAGAGCTGCTTGCGTGAGTTTGCTTTCGGTGACGTCGCGCGCGATCTTGGAAGCGCCGATGATTTCGCCCGAAAGCGACCGCAGCGGGGAAACCGAGAGCGAAATAGTCAGCAGCCGGCCGTACTTGGTCACGCGCAAGGTCTCGTGATGGGCGACGGTCTCGCCCTGACTTACACGCGCAAGAATATCGTTCAATTCATCGAGCTTTTCCGACGGAACGATCAGGTCGATATGGCGGCCGATCGCCTCGGCAGCGGTGTATCCGAACAGCCGCTCGGCGGCTGGATTCCACGCGGTGATGGTGCCGTCGAGCTTTTTCGCGATGATGGCGTCGTTTGAGGATTCGACCACCGCTGTGAACAGGCGTTCGCGTTCGGAATGGCGCCGTTGTTCAAAAGCGCTCTCGCGGCGCAGCGCGACCAGCAGACGGGACAGCCGCGCCTGCAAGTTGATATTTTGCAGCAGCAGCACTCCCAGCACGAAACAGGCGGCGCCAAGCCCGTAGAGGCGGCCTATATAAAAGCCGAGATCGTAACGGTTGGCATTAAGCAGCGCCGACGACGCCACATCGAAAAGCCACGCGCACAGCACCACCATCAGCCAGATGTCGAGGACCGAGTGTGGCCGGCGCGTCCACAGGACGAACAGGGCTACCAGGTTGAGGAGCCATACCGCGAGCGCGGTTCCAAACAGCGCCGGCGCGTAGCCTTTGTCGGCGATGAGCAGCGGCAGAAGATCGTGCTTTTCCGTCACCACGAAAATAGCGGCCGCCATGGCCGCAAAGACCGCGGTCACGGCCCAGACAATCGATGCTCCGACCGACCCCTTGATGGCGCGGCCGCCATCCTCATCCTTGAGCAAGGCGTAGCCGAGCACGAAGAGCGGGAAACCACCATGCCAGATCATGTAAAGCCAGGCCGTGGTCTGCGGGCCGGCGTTCAGAAGCCCGCTGTTGGCAAACAGATTTGGAAAGGTCAGGCCGTGAACCAGCGCTGCGGCTGCGGTGAACAGATACCCGCTCGCAAGCACCAGAAGCGAGCGCGATCGCAACAATGAGAATTGCGAAAGCAAGAGGATCGTCGTGATCAGGTCGTTGATTGCGAGCGCAGATTGATAGCTGGCGACGAAAGCGGGCACCGCCGGCAGTTGCACCCGGGAGAAGGGAAGGGCGGCGGAAAAGAAGATGGCCGAGGCGGCGACGACGCCGAATGCAATCTTGCGGTCGCGGCTGGTGGCAGGAAGTGTCGAGAGAAAAATGTTGCGGTCGTCGCCTGCTTCCACTTTTGTCTCCAGACTCCTGCGTCTTAGCTCGCGTCTCTAAGACTGACGCTGTTTGCCGTGTCAGCGACGCGCCTAAGCGACGCAACCGGCACCCACCTTTTCGAAGTCGAACTTCGAAAAAGCTATGGGCACTAGCCAGCTAAAATTCCAGTGGCGGTTTTCCATGTGAAGTTCCTGGACGGAATTTCCCGCTTGCGGTGCAGGAACTTCAAATGGGCAGCACTAGGGAACACATATTGTACTTATTGCCGTTCGGAGGGAATGCCCGCCGGCATTTTCCGGCTGAGGTCGGGAGGAAGCTGCGAACTCGACAGGCTGCCGTTGACCGCGGTCAGGAGCTCGGAGGGCCTGAACGGCTTTTGCAGGCTTGAGACGGCCCCGAGCCGTGTCGCCATGTGCAGATAGTCCGGTTGGCGGTCCGAGGCCAAACGAAACTGCTGTCCCGAAATCACGATGACCGGTATTTGCGGGCGCGACTGATGCACAAGTTTCATCGTCTCAAAGCCATCAGTGCCCGGCATGAAGATGTCGACGATGAGCAGGTCGAAACTCCGCGCTTCGAGCAATTGCAGGCCCGTGCGGCTGCTGTCGACGGCTTCGACCGCATGGGCCGCGCGCTCAAGCAGAATCTTGACGGTGGCAAGAACCGCCCGGTCGTCGTCGATGACGAGAATGCTCGCCATAGCGTATCCTTGACGAATTTCGCCGCGCTCAACCCAAAGTTACATAGATTTTTGATTCAGGCCAAGACCGATACTGACGCCGAAGCGGTGATGGTTGACGTCAACTTACTCCGTTGCAGCGAAATTCCAATCTGATTTGACAGTTCCGCGGTTCGCTGAGGGAACTCTGGGTGGAGATCATTGGCAACCGTCGAAACGAAAACGCCCCGGCGGACCCGGGGCGTTGAATGAAGGTTCTGGTTGAAGGGGTTAAGATCCCTTCGGGCTGATCTCGGTGTAGCCGCCTTTGTTATCCCACTTATAGACGACGTAGTCGATTTGCTTGATGTCGCCCTTGGAATCGAATTCAAGCTTGCCGATCACCGTATCCCAGGCGCCCGCCTTGATCGTGTCCATGACCTTCTTCGGATCGGTCGTGCCGGCCTTCGCTACCGCCTGCGACCATACCTGCATCGCGGCATAGGTGTAGAGGGTGTAGCCTTCGGGATCGATGTTGTTGGCCCTGAACTTCTCGACGATGGCTTTCGCGGTCGGCTTGTTGCGCGGATCGGGGCCGAAAGTGAACAGCGTGCCTTCGCCGGCCGGTCCGGTGATGGAAGCGAATTCCTTGTCGGCAAGCGCGTCGCCCGCCATCAGGACCGTCTGCATGCCCTGGTCGCGCATCTGGCGCACGATCAGTCCAGCTTCCTGATGGTAGCCGCCGACAAAAACCAGATCGATGTTCTCGCGCTTCATGCGCGAAACGATGGCGGTGAAGTCCTTGTCGCCCTTGTTGTAGGATTCGAACATCTTCTCCTGGAAACCGGCCTTGTTGAGCGCCTTCTTGGTTTCGTCGGCGAGACCCTTGCCGTAGGTGGTCTTGTCGTTGAGGATGGCGACGTTCTTGCCCTTGTAGAACTTCGCGATGTAGTCGGCCGCGACCAGGCCCTGCTGGTCATCACGGCCGCAGACGCGCGCGACATTCCAGAGGCCGCGTTCGGTGTACAGCGGATTGGTCGAAGCGGGCGTGATCTGAAGCACGTTGCCGTCGGCGTAGGCCTCCGATGCCGGAATCGACGATGACGAGCAGTAGTGACCTGCAACGAAGGGAATCTTGGAGCTTGCGATCTTTTCCGCCACCGAGCGAGCCTGTTTGGGATCGCACGCGTCGTCCTCGACATCCAGCGCGAGCTTCTTGCCGAGCACGCCGCCGGCAGCATTGAGGTCCTTGATTGCCTGCTCGGCGCCGTTCTTCATCTGGCGGCCGAAAGCGGATTCGCCGCCGGTCATGGGCCCCGCCACAGCGATGGTGACCTCTTGCGCAAACGCGGCCGTCGACAGCGCCAGCGACGCGCCGATTACAAGACCAAAGAGCTTTACTGATTTCATGAGGGATCCTCGCGGGTGGTTCGCCATGGGACTTCGCCGGCTAGCCGCCGGGTTCTGAAAAGCGTGGGCGTATTCTCGGCTGATTTTACGGCGAAGTCATCGGTAAATTTCGCCCAAACCGGCTTCCAACGGTGGTCATTCCGCGGCGCAAATGAAACGAGCGAGCCCTCAAGACGCGAAATTCCGGCCCCGGTGAGGGGGCGCCATCGCGGAATGACCGCGGGTTAGGCGCGCCGGCCGCCTTCGAGATAGGCAGCGCGGATTTCCGGGCGCTGCAATAGTTCCGCGCCCGATCCTTGCAGCGTGATCAGCCCATTGACCATGACATAGCCGCGATGAGCCAGCTTGAGCGCGTGGTTGGCATTCTGTTCGACGATCAGGACGGTGAGCCCGTCCTGCTGGTTGAGGGTGCGGATGGCGTCGAAAATCTGGCGGGCGATCAGGGGCGCGAGCCCGAGCGAGGGCTCATCCAGCAGAAGCAGGCGTGGGCGGCTCATCAATGCGCGGCCGATCGCCAGCATTTGCTGCTCGCCGCCCGACAGCGTGCCGCCCCGCTGGGTCAATCGTTCCTTCAGCCGCGGAAACAGCGCCAGCACGCGCTCAAGTCCGCTTCTCAGCTCGGCCTCACTGGAGCCGGTAGCGTCCGCCCCCATTTGCAGGTTTTCCGCAACGCTCATCCGCGGAAAAATCCGGCGGCCCTCCGGCGATTGCGCGATGCGTAAGCGCGCGATCTCATGGGTCGGTACTTCGGTGATATCTCGGCCGTCGAACAGGACCTGGCCGGCGCGGGCTCTCGGTTTGCCGAAGATCGTCATCATCAGCGTCGACTTGCCGGCGCCGTTGGCGCCGATCAGTGCGACGATCTCACCTCTGACAATGTCGAGATCGACGCCCTTGAGTGCCTCGATCTTGCCGTAGGCGGCACGAAGGCCCCGGATCGCGAGCAGGGGCGCGGATGGAGCGTTCAAAGTGCGCTCCTTTGCTGCTCGCGCGAGTCGGCTGTGCTCCCTCCCCCTGAAAGGGGGAGGGGTGGGGAGGGGGTCACGTCGCGCGAGCGTTTCTCGATCACCGTGACAAGGTCAGCTAGGACACCCTGAAAATTACCGAAGACATCATTGTTCCAGTACCGCACGACCGCGATATTTTTTTCCAGGAGAAAACGCGTGCGTCGCTCGTCTGCCTGCTTTTGTTGCGCAGCATGTTGCCCGCCGTCGAGTTCAATGGCGAGACGCAGGCTTGGGCAGTAAAAATCAAGTGTGAATGGCCCGACCGGATGTTGCCGTCTGAAGTGATGACCATTGAGTTGGTCACGGCGAAGTGCGCGCCAAAGCCGGGCTTCCGCGTCGGTCATCTTGCCGCGGAGCCTCCTTGCACGCGCCGTCATCAATTGTGTGCGTGAGAAGCGTGACCCCCTCCCGCCCGCTTCGCGGTCGACCTCCCCCTTGCAGGGGGAGGTTAGGGCGGCACTTCTTGGCTTCGTCATGGACCGCTCCCCATGATCGCGGCTGCTTCTTCTTCGTCGGCGCCAAGATAGGCGGCGACCACTTTGGGATCGTCGCGAACGGCTTGCGGCGCGCCCTCGGCGATCTTCACGCCGTAATCCATCACCACGATGTGGTCGGAGATTTCCATCACTACCGACATGTCGTGCTCGATCAGAAGGATCGAGGTGCCTTCGCCGCGGATCGAGAGCAGCAGTTCGCTCAGCGCCGAACTTTCGCGGGCGTTGAGCCCTGCCGCCGGCTCGTCGAGGCACAATAGCGCCGGTTCGGTGCACATCGCGCGTGCGATTTCCAGGCGGCGCTGATCGCCGTAGGCCAGATTGCCGGCGGCATCGTCGGCACGCTCCGACAAGCCGATCCGGTCGAGCCATTGCTTGGCCTGATCGATCGCGTGCTTCTCGGCCGTGCGATAGGACGGCGCGCCAATCAACCCGAGAAAGGTGAATCCGGAGGCCTGCATCAGCGTATTGTGCTGGGCGACCATCAGGTTTTCGAGCGCCGTCATGCCGGGAAACAGCCGGATGTTCTGAAAGGTGCGCGCGACTTTCGCCTGTTTGGAAATCCGGAAATCGTTCAGCCGCTCAAGCTGGAAATCGCGGCCGTCGTCATGCGTCAGTCGGATCGCGCCGGAGGTCGGCCTGTAAAATCCGGTGATGCAGTTGAAGACGGTGGTCTTGCCGGCGCCGTTCGGTCCGATCAACGCGGTGATCTTGCGGCGTTCGGCGGCAAACGAGAGGCCGTTGACGGCGACCACGCCGCCAAAGCGCATGGTCAGGCCGTCGACCTGGAGGATGGTATCGCCGCTCATCCCCGTCCTTCCCTGGCAAGCTCGGAGGAGATGGCCTTGCTCTGCCGCAGGAATACGGTCGGTGCGCGATGGCCGATCAGGCCGCGCGGCCGCCAGATCATCAGGAGCACCATCGCCATGCCGAACACCAGCATGCGGTATTGGTCGAACCCGCGAAACAACTCGAAGCCGCCGATCAGGGTGAGGGCCGCCAGCGCGACGCCGAGCTGCGAACCCATGCCGCCGAGCACGACGATCGCGAGCACCAGCGCCGATTCCTGGAAGGTGAAGGATTCCGGGCTGATAAAGCCTTGCCTTGTGGCGAAGAACGCGCCCGCAAAGCCGCCGAACATCGCGCCGGTAGCGAACGCCGTCAGTTTGGTGGTGGTGATGTTGATGCCGAGCGCGCGACAGGCGACTTCATCCTCGCGCAAGGCTTCCCAGGCACGGCCGATCGGCAGGCGGCGCAGCCGGATCGTGACCCAGTTGGTCAGCAGCGCGAGCGCCAGGATCAGATAGAACAGAAACACGATGCGATGGGTGGTCGAAAACTCGATGCCGAGTCTTGCGGCGAGGCCGTTGGGGCCGGGGGTAAGCGGGATGCCGAAGAAGGAAGGCCTCGGAATACCGGATACGCCGTTGGGGCCGCCGGTGAGGCTTTGCCAGTTGATGATGACGAGACGAATGATTTCGCCAAACGCGAGCGTTACGATGGCGAGGTAATCGCCGCGCAACCGCAGCACCGGAAAGCCGAGCATCACGCCCCAGAGAGCAGCCAGAATGCCTGCGAGCGGCAGGCAGACCCAGAACGACAGCCCGAAATTGGTTGATAGCAGCGCATAGGAATAGGCGCCGACGGCGTAGAAGGCGACATAGCCGAGGTCGAGCAGGCCTGCGAGGCCGACCACGACGTTCAGTCCCCATCCGAGCATCACATAGGTCAACACCAGAATGCCGAGATCGAGAATGTAGCGCTGATCGTAGAAAATCACCGGGAAGAGAAAGGTAAAGATCAGCAGCACCGGTGCAATCGCGCGCCGCGCCAGTCCCAGCGCGCTTTGCACGGACGGCGGCACGGCCGCAGTCACAGAGACCGGTTCCCACCATTGCCGCAACAACTCGATGACGATGCTGCCGACAAACACGACGCCAACGATGGCGGCAAGATCGCCGAACCGCGTCCAGTAAATCAATTGCCCGGTCGGGCCCGCCTCGGTGCGGATGCCGATCATCAGCGAGAACAGCACCAGGGCGATCAGCGCGCTGATCAGGGCTTTCTTGAGGATGAAGGCGATGCCGGCGCTGCGCGAGGGTTGCATGAGGTCGGGCGAGGCTACCGTCACGCGTGCTTACCTAGACTTTTTCGATTTCGGGGCGGCCGAGCAGGCCGGTCGGCAGGAAGATCAGCACCACGATCAGGATCGAGAATGCGGCGACGTCTTTATATTCGACCGAGAAATAGGCCGACCACATGGTTTCGATCAGGCCGATCAGGAGTCCGCCAAGCATCGCCCCCGGCAGCGAGCCGATCCCGCCGAGGACGGCGGCGGTGAACGCCTTGATGCCCGCGATAAAGCCCATGTAGAAATCGACGAGGCCATAATAGAGCAGGTACATCATGCCGGCGACGGCCGCCAGCGCTGAGCCGATGACGAACGTCATGGAGATGGTGCGGTCGACATCGACGCCGAGCAGCGCCGCCATCGTCTGATCCTGTTCGCAGGCGCGCATGTCGCGTCCGAGCCGCGTGCGCGAGACCAGCCAGCTGAAGATCGCAAGCAGTACGATCGTGGTAACGACCACGATGATCTGTGCGTTGGAGAGACGGACCACGAAGCCATTGCTTTCGAGCAGGCTGTAGCCGCCGGTGATGATCGGCGGCACCGGCTTGACGCGGGCGCCCTGCGAGATCTGTGAAAAGTTCATCAGCACGAACGACATCCCGATCGCCGACAGCATCGGTGCGAGACGGAAGGAATGCCGCAACGGCCGGTAAGCGATGCGCTCCACCGTCCAGCCGTAAAGGGCAGTAATCGCCATCGATACCAGGAGCACGATGAGAAGGATCAGCGGTATTGTGGTCAGTCCGATCGAGACCAGGATCAGGAAGGTGATCAGCGCGATGAAGCCGCCGATCATGAAGATGTCGCCATGGGCGAAATTGATCATGCCGACGATGCCATAGACCATGGTGTAGCCGATGGCGATCAGGCCATAGATCGAGCCGAGAACGATGCCGTTGATCAGTTGCTGGGCGAAATAATCCATGCGCTGCCGACTGTTGGCGCATTCTTTCCGGCAAAACGGAATTCGGTTTGCCGTTTTTGAAAATGCGGTTTCAACCCCTGACACAGCGAAGGCCCTGGCAGCCGGACGTCGCGTCATTTCAATTTTTAACAGCGGGAACCCATGGCGGCAACAGCGCCTAAAGGGGCACTTAAGGGCTTGTACAGAGATAGTTTTCAGGAGTCCGCCAAAATGGCGCAGGAACCGCGGATTCCGGCGCAGTTGCCAAAAACCGGCGGAACGGATGTTCCGCGCAACCAATGGCGGGTTCCACAGTTGTCCGTCTGCGACTGAAAAAGGAGATCGCGATGTCCAATCAGAACCAGAATCCCGGCCAGCAGAACCAGACCCCCGGACAGAAGCCGGGCCAGCAGCAGGGCGGTGGGCAGAAACCAGGACAACAGCAGCAGGATCCGAGCCGTCAGGGACAGAAACCCGGCCAGGACCGCTAACCCCTTCACCAGTTAAAAGTTCGCGCTATTTTCGGATGAAAGTCCGGC
>NZ_JBAVCF010000374.1:0-12904 GCF_049586575.1 Bradyrhizobium sp. | reverse complement strand
CGCCAATCGTATAGCCGGCCTGAACCACCTGAACCACGGTGCCTGACGGCACTGAAGCATCAGGAACCTCGTACATCGCCTGCTGGAAGTTCGGATTGAATTTCTCGCCCGATGGATCGAACTTCTTCACGCCGTTCTTCTCCAGCGCATTGAGCAGGGCCCGCTCGGTCAATTCGACGCCTTCGATCAAGGTCTTCAGCATCGGATCGGCCAGTTCCCGCGTTTCCACCGGAATCGCATCGAGCGCACGCTGCAGGCTATCGGCAATGTCGAGCACGTCGCGGGCGAAGCCGGTAATTCCGTAGACTTTGGCGTCGGCAACCTCGCGCCGGGTGCGCTGACGGAGATTCTCCATCTCGGCCAGCGTGCGTAGCGTCTTGTCGCGCGCCTCGGCCAGCTCCTTGGCGAGCGCCTCCACCGAGCCTTCTTCCGGATCGTCCGGCATGATGTAGGGCTTGGAAACCACAGGCTCGGCGTCATTCGCCGGATTGTCCTTGGGCCCGTTGGGATCGGTCATGCAACTACCTTCTCGAAATCGTTTTTTGGGTAAGTTTGGCCGGATGCTAGTGTGGCTACTCTGACGTTCCTTTCAGTGCGACCGCGCGTTCTTTGAAGGAACGTCAGCGTCAAAGCCACATTAGAATCATATGGTTGCTAGTGTCCCTGTGGTTCTGACATTCGTAAAAGTGCCCGCCGCGAAATAATACGGATGTCAGAACCGGGACACTAGCGCGGGATATCGTGCTTTAGCGGCCGAAAATCAAGCGTCCTGCTGGTGGACCGGATTTGGCGTTCGCTACCCCACTTGGCTGCAAACCTGGAAAGCGAACGTCAAATCCGAAACTCCACTAGAAACCTATATTTGCTAGTGATCCTTACCCGCCGAGCATGCGGCTGACGATCCGCGCCGCATAATCCACGGTCGGGATTACGCGGGCATAGTTGAGCCGGGTTGGTCCGATCACCCCGAGCACGCCGACGATCTTGCCTGCGCCGTCCCGGTAGGGCGCAATGATGGTGGAAGAACCCGACAGCGAAAACAGCTTGTTCTCCGATCCGATGAAAATCCGAACCCCCTCGGCGCTTTCGGCCCGGCCAAGCAGATCGATGACGCCGCGTTTGGTTTCGAGATCGTCGAACAGCAGGCGGACGCGTTCGAGATCTTCGAGCGCATGGAGGTCTTCGAGCAGATTGGCATGACCGCGCACGATCAGCTGCCGGTCCTCGTTTTCGCCGCCTGACCAGCTCGCGATCCCCGCCGCGATGACCTTTTGCGTCAACTGGTCGAGCTCGGCGCGGCCTTGCGCCAGCGCGGTTTCGAGTTCCAGACGCGATTCCGCGAGCGTTCGTCCCCTGATGCGCGCATTCAGGAAATTGGTCGCTTCGATCAACGCCGACGAAGGAACGCCCGGCGGCAAGCCCAGCACACGGTTTTCGACCTGGCCGTCTTCGCTGACCAGCACGACGAGCGCCCGCTCCGGTTCGAGGCGAACGAACTCGATGTGCTTCAGGCGCGAATTGGATTTGCCGGTCAGCACGACGGACGCGGCGCGCGTGAGACCGGAAAGCCGAGTCAACGCCTCGCCCAGCGCGGCCTCAACCGACTGCGCCTTGCCGACGGAAGCAAGCTGGGTCTGGATCGATTGCCGTTCCGCTTCGGTGAGATCGCCGACCTGCATCAGGGCATCGACAAAGAACCGCAAGCCGATTTCGGTCGGCAGCCGACCCGCCGACGTATGCGGTGCATAGATCAGTCCGAGCGCCTCGAGATCGGCCATCACATTGCGGACCGAGGCCGGCGACAGCGGAACCGCGATCAGGCGCGAGATATTACGCGAGCCAACCGGCTCACCGGTCGCGAGATAACTCTCGACGATCTGGCGGAAGATATCCCGCGAACGCTCGTTGAGCTGGGCAAGCCCCGTATGTGACGAGATCAGGCCAATCGGTTCGTGGTGAGCCAAAATCAAACTCCTGAACGGCTGCAACCCCGATTTTGTCCTCACGGGAAGCCAGTGACAAGCACGCAATGATCGCCAAAGAAAGGCCAAGGCCCTTGCCGCTACCCGATCCCGCACCTACAAGCACGCCAAGCTACTCGATTGGCTGCCGATTGGTTAAAATTGGAGGTTTTTCATGCGGCCAAGCCGCCGTGCGCCGGATGAACTGCGCGCCGTGTCGCTGGAACGCGGCGTGGTCAAATATGCCGAAGGGTCGTGCCTGGTTAAGTTCGGCGATACCCACGTCCTGGTGACGGCGACGCTGGAAGAGCGCCTGCCGCCCTGGCTCAAGGGTCAGGGTCGCGGCTGGGTGACGGCCGAATACGGCATGCTGCCGCGGGCGACGCTGGAACGCACCCGGCGCGAGGCCTCCAGCGGCAAGCAAAGCGGCCGCACCGTTGAAATCCAGCGGCTGATCGGGCGTTCGCTCCGCGCGACGCTCGACCTCGAAGCGCTTGGCGAGCGTCAGATCACGGTCGATTGCGACGTGCTGCAAGCCGATGGCGGCACGCGGACGGCTTCAATTACCGGCGCCTGGGTCGCGCTCGCCGATTGCATCGCATGGATGAAGGCGCGCAACATGATCAAGACCAACGTGCTGCGCGACCACGTCGCCGCGATCTCCTGCGGCATCTATAACGGTGCGCCGGTGCTTGATCTCGATTATGCCGAGGATTCGACGGCAGACACCGACGCCAATTTCGTCATGACTGGCGACGGGCGCATCATCGAGGTGCAGGGCACGGCCGAGAAGACGCCGTTCTCGCAAGCTGAATTCCTGGCGCTGATGGCGCTGGCGCAGAAGGGCGTTGCCAGGCTTGTCGACTTGCAAAAGATGGCGGTGGCGTAGGTTCTCTCATTTGATGGACTATTGAAGCAATGCCCCGTCGCATCAGTGGTCAGCTTGTGATCGCGACCCACAATCCCGGCAAGTTGGCCGAGATGCGTGAATTGCTGTCGCCGTACGGCGTCACCGCGATATCGGCCGGCGAACTCGGCCTCGCCGAGCCCGAAGAGACCGGCGACAGTTTTGCGGCGAACGCGAAGATCAAGGCGGTGGCCGCCGCGACGGCCGCGAAGCTGCCTGCCTTTGCCGACGATTCCGGCATCGCCGTCGACGCGCTCGACGGAGCGCCCGGAATCTATTCGGCGCGCTGGGCCGGGCCGTCGAAAGATTTCAATGCCGCGATGAGCCAGATCGAGCGGCTGCTCGCCGAACGCGGCGCGACCCAGCCTTCCAAACGCAAAGCCCACTTCGTCTCCGCGCTGTGTGTCGCCTGGCCGGACGGTCACATTGAGGAAGTCGAGGCGCGCGCCGACGGCACGCTGGTCTGGCCTCCGCGCGGCACGGCCGGCTTCGGCTACGATCCGATGTTCCTCCCCGACGGCCACGACCGCACCTTCGGCGAGATGCCTTCGATCGAAAAACACGGCCTGCCGCCGCTCGGCAAAGGGCTCTCTCACAGGGCTCGCGCCTTCGTCAAACTCGCGGAGCGCTGCCTTGACTAGTGCCAGCGAGAAAGAGGCCTTCGGCGTTTACGTGCACTGGCCGTTCTGCCTCTCGAAATGTCCCTATTGCGACTTCAACAGCCATGTCCGGCACGCCGCGATCGACGAGGATCGCTTTGCGCTCGCCTTCGCGCGCGAGATCGAAACCACGGCGAGCCGCGTCGGCGGCCGCGAGGTCACCTCGATTTTTCTCGGCGGCGGCACCCCGTCGCTGATGCAGCCAAAGACGGTTGGTGCGATCCTGGACGCCATCGGCAAGAACTGGCGCGTGGCTTCCGGCGCCGAAGTGACGCTGGAAGCCAACCCCACCAGCGTCGAGGCGACGCGCTTTGCGGGTTATCGCGCGGCCGGCGTCAACCGCGTGTCGCTCGGCGTGCAGGCGCTAGACGATGTCTCGCTGAAAACGCTCGGCCGGCTGCATTCGGCGCGCGAGGCGCTCGATGCGGTCGCGATCGCGCGGCGTTCGTTCGAGCGTTATTCCTTTGATTTGATCTACGCCCGTCCCGACCAGACCGCCGAGGCGTGGACCAGCGAGCTGACGCTCGCAATCGAGGAGGCGGCCGAGCATCTCTCGCTCTATCAATTGACGATCGAAGAGGGCACGCCGTTTTTCGGTCTGCATGCGGCCGGCAAGCTCAAGACGCCGGACGAAGCGCTGGCGCGCACGCTCTACGACGTGACGCAGGAAGTCTGCGACCGCCACGGCCTGAACGCCTATGAAATCTCCAACCACGCTCGCTCGGGCGCGGAATGCCGGCACAATCTCGTCTACTGGCGCGGCCAGGAATATGCCGGGATCGGCCCCGGCGCGCATGGCCGTCTGGATATAGATGGCACGAGGCACGCCATCTCGACCGAGAAGCGCCCCGAAGCGTGGCTGATGCGCGTGGAGGCGAGCGGACACGGCGTCGTGGTCGATGATCTCCTCAACAGCGAAGAGCGCGGCGACGAGTTTCTCCTGATGGGGCTGCGGCTAGCGGAAGGAATCGATCCCCGCCGCTATCAGGCATTATCCGGCCGGCCGCTCGATCCGCGCCGGATCGCGCTGTTGCGCGAGGAAGGCGCCATCGCCGTCGATAGCCAGGGGCGGCTTCGCGTGACGCAGACGGGTTTTCCGGTACTCGATGCCGTGGTTGCGGATCTGGCCGCCTGATCCTGTCCGCCGTCGTCCCCGCGAAGGCGGGGACCCATAACCACAGGCGTTTGAGGTTTGGCGAGCTGTGGTCACAACCCAACGTAAATAGTAAATAATTGACATCGGTGGTTATAGGTCCCGGCTCGCGCTCGCTATCGCTCGCTTGGCCGGGACGACGAAGGGATTTACGCGCCAAAGCTTCGCGGCGAGCCCGCCACCGACGTCGGGCCGCCAGAGCCAACCCGCATCACGGCAAGGCCGCGTTCATTGGTGCCTTCGGCGCGGAACCGGAACAGGCCGTCGATGCCGGCAAAGCCGGACGCGTTGAGCAACACTTCCGAGGTGAAGCGCTTGCCGCCTTGCGTGCGTGACAGCGCCGCGACCAGCGCCACGGCATCGTAGGCAAGCGTCGCGGTCCGCACCGGCTCGGCGCCGTATTTTTTGCGATAACGGGCGGCGAAAGCGCGAAAACCGGCTGGATCGGGCGCCGCGTAAAGGCCGCCTTGCATGTTCGGACTGCCGAACACCCGCGGATTGTCCCACAGGCCAGTGCCGAGCAACTGCACGTTCTTCAGATTGGCGCCGGCCGCGACCAATCCATCCGCCACCGCCACGACCGCCTCGCCATCGTCGGCGAGCAGTAGCGAATCGGCCTGGCCCAGCGCCGCCACCACGTTGCGCGTAGCTGTGGCGCGATCGGCGCCGTATTTCTCGAACGCGACGACGCGGCCGCCGCGCCTTGGCACTACCTGCTTGAAAGCGGCCTCGACCACGTTGCCGTAGGCATTTTCGGGCAGCATCGCCACGAAGGAGCGCTTGCCGGTGCCGGCGGCATATTCGACGATACGGTTGACGTCCGATTCGGGCAGGAAGCTGAGCAGATAGACGCCGCGGCTGGCCACGCTCGAATCGGTCGAAAACGCGATCACGGAAATGTTTCGCGACCGCGCCACCTGCGCGACCGCCGGCACCGAGGCGGCAAACAGCGGCCCCAGAATGATCTCCGCGCCTTCGTCGACTGCCTGCTGCGCGGCTTGCTGCGCTCCTTGCGGCGAGCCCGCGTCGTCCTTGATCAGAAGCTGAAGGTTGGGGCTAAGGAATTCCGCCAGCGCCATTTCGGACGCATTCTTCATCGACTGCGCCGCGACGCCCGCATTGCCGCCGGCCGACAGCGGCAGGATCAGCGCGACCTTGACGTTGCCATTGCCGATCGCGACCGATTGCTGCTGCGGCCCGGTGGGACCCGGCGCCGGCGGTGGCGATGACGAACTGAACGGGTTCGGAACGGAAAACTGGCTGATGCTCTGCTGGACGTTCGCGCAGGCGCCAAGCAGCGGCGCGCCCAGAATGAGCCCGAGCGCGCTCCGCCGGCTTGCTTTGGAGTCCAAAATCCCGGACTTGCCGGTGCCGGACTCCTCGGTTCCAGACGTCTCACTTCCGGAAGTCTTGATTCCGGAAGTCCTGGGTTGAAATTTGGGATCGAACGCACCCACCATCGCATCTCTTTTCTTGTCCGGCCCACAAAGGCCAGGACTTCGCCCCGCCTGAGGCATCAGGAGAGGTGGATTCAGGCATATTGTCGGCGAATAGTTAACCAAAACAAAGGGATTTTGATCTCCCGGCTTGAGGGCCAGTCGCAGATTCACCGCTTCGCCGGGCGATAAGATCCCGCCTGTTTCTGACCCATCCGTGCGCGAACCTCTCGCCGCGGTTCGCACTCTCCTTCGCCGTGCTCTAAAGTAGCATTATGCCCCCGAAAGCCGTTTCCACCAATACGCCTGACGTCTCAGAACAGCCCGCCACGCGAACCTATGCGGTCGGCGGCGAGAGGCTCGCCGCGCCAAAAGCCGCGCCCGGCCTCTATCTCGTCGCGACCCCGATCGGCAACCTCGGCGATATCACGTTACGGGCACTGGAAACGCTGGCCGGTGTCGACATCATCGCCTGCGAGGATACGCGGATCACCCGCCGCCTGACCGAGCGTTACGCCATTTCCGCGCGCCTCACACCCTATCACGAGCACAACGCCGCCGAGATGCGGCCGAAAATTCTGGCGCAGCTGGCGCAAGGCGCGTCGATCGCGCTCGTCTCCGATGCCGGCACGCCGCTGATCTCCGACCCCGGCTTCAAGCTGGTGCGCGAGGCATCGAGCGCGGGCTTTTCCGTGGTGGCGCTGCCGGGGCCTTCGTCGGTGCTGGCGGCGTTGTCGGTCGCGGCGCTGCCCACGAATCGATTTTTCTTCGAAGGCTTTCTGCCACCGAAAGCGACCGCCCGCCGCGCGCGGCTGACCGAATTGGCGCGCCTCGATGCGACACTCGTGCTGTTCGAATCCGGTAGCCGCGTTCAGGAAACGCTGGCCGATCTCGCCGCCATCATGGGCGCGCGCGATGCGGCAATCTGCCGCGAGATGACCAAGCTGCATGAAGAGATCAAGCGCAGCACCCTCGCCGGGCTGGCGCAATCGGCCGCCACGCTGGAGACGCGCGGCGAATTCGTGCTGGTGATCGGGCCGCAGGCCGAAGGCAGCCAGGCGATGACCGCGGACGAGGTGGATAACCTGCTGCGCGAGCGGCTTGCGCGTGACAGCGTCAAGGACGCAGTCGCCCATGCGGTGGAAGTTTCCGGGCGGCCGCGCCGCGAAATCTATGCCCGTGCGCTCGAACTGGCGAAGAGCGCGCATGGCGAGAACTGACAAGCCCGCCGCCAGGCCGGCCTCACCGGCACGGCTCGAAGCCTTCCGCACCGGTCTATCGGCGGAATCGCGCGCCGCCGCCGTCCTGATCGCCAAAGGCTACCGCATCCTCGCCCGGCGCTTTCGCACGCCGCATGGCGAGATCGACATCGTGGCGCGGCGGCGCAATTTACTGGCCTTTGTCGAGGTCAAGGCGCGCGAAACCCTTGATGACGCCGCTTATGCGGTGACGCCGCGCCAGCAGGCGCGCATCATTGCCGCCGCGCAGATGTGGCTGATGGCGCATCCCGAACACGAGGGATATGATCTGCGCTTCGACGCCATGCTGATTGCGCCGCGCCGTTTGCCACGTCATCTCATGGCGGCCTTCGATGCCAGCCCCTGAACATAACCGTAGAATGAATTTTGTGATACAGATTGGCCACACGGTTCGAGACGGCGCTGACGCGCCTCCTCACCATGAAGGTCTCAGTCCTCATCCTGAGGAGCGCGCGCACCCGAGCAGGCCGAGCGCTGGCGAGGCCGTCGCGAATGCTGCAAATGAAGCGCGCGTCTCGAAGGATGAAGCCCGCAGAATCACTGACACTAACGGATCCAGCCCATGAAATTGAACGTCGCCGTCCAGATGGACCCGATCGCGCGCATCAACGTCCGCGGCGATTCCACCTTCGCGCTGCTGTTGGAAGCGCAAAAGCGCGGACACGGGCTGTCCTATTACACGCCCGAGAAGCTCTCCCAGAAGGGCGAGGAGGTGGTGGCGCCGGTGCAGGTGCTTTCCGTGCGCGACGATGTCGGCGATCACTTCACCCTCGGCGAGCCCCGGCGCGAGCCGCTCTCGGCCTTCGATGTCATCCTGTTGCGGCAGGACCCGCCGTTCGATCTCGCCTACATCACCTCGACGCATCTGCTCGAGCGGCTGCATCCGAAGACGCTGGTCGTCAACGACCCGGCCGCCGTCCGCAACGCGCCGGAAAAACTGTTCGTGATGGATTTCCCGCAACTGATGCCGCCGACGCTGATCTCGCGCGATCTCGACGAGATCAACGCGTTTCGCAGCGAGTTTGGCGCCGTGGTGATGAAGCCGCTGCACGGCCATGGCGGCGCGGCGGTGTTTCGCGTCATGCCGCAGGACATGAATTTCGGCTCGCTGTTCGACATGTTCACCGTCACCTTTAGGGAGCCCTGGGTGATCCAGCGCTTCCTTCCCGAGGTGAAGCACGGCGACAAGCGCATCATCCTGGTCGACGGCGAATTCGCAGGCGCCGTCAATCGCGTGCCGGCGGCCGACGACCTGCGCTCCAACATGGTGCGCGGGGGTGCTGCAAAGGCGACCGATCTCACCGATCGCGAGCGTGAGATCTGCACCACGCTCGGGCCGGCTTTGCGCAAACGCGGACTTCTGTTCGTCGGCATCGACGTGATCGACGGCAACCTGACCGAGATCAACGTCACCTCGCCGACCGGCATCCGCGCCATCGCCAACCTTGGCGGACCTGATATCGCTGCCAAAATCTGGGACGTCATCGAAGCCAAGCGCAGCCAAAAATAGAATCGCGACCCGTCAGGCGCGGCAAGCTATCGCGCGCCGTCCGCGGACGTCATTTTCCGCACCCCGGCATTTTGCCGATCACCGCATTGCAGCCAGCCGTAAAGAGACGGCCCCGGTTGCTTCGCGGTTGCGCTAGCTTGGTGAGAGGCCGGCGCCGCCTTCCAAATGTCAAAAAGCGGTCGCAGCTTAGTCGTGATCTACCAACGAAGATCGCCGTCATAAGACGATCCATCACATCAGCAGTGGGAGGAACACGTATGACATCATATGTTTCGCGAAGGTCTCTGCTTGCGCTCGGCGCAGGTCTGACCACGTCGGCCATGTTCGGCGGCACCGCGCAGGCCAAGGCGCCGAAGCTCGGACCGGCGCCGCAGCACTTCTATCGCTTCAATGTCGGCGACGCCGAGGTGACCGTCGTCTCCGACGGCGCCCTGGATCTCGGCAATCCCAAGGGCACCTTCACCGGCGTGTCCGACGCTGAAATGAGCAAAATGCTGACCGACAACTTCCTGAATCCCGCCGATGTCGTGCTCCAGCAGAATTCTCCGATCGTCAACGTCGGCGACAAGCTGATCCTGTTCGATACGGGGATGGGCACCTCGAAAATGTTCGGCGACGCCACCGGGCGCCAGCAGAAGAGCATGAAGGAAGCCAGCATCAGGGCGGAAGATATCGACGCCGTGGTGTTTTCGCACGGCCATATCGACCATATCGGCGGCGTGGTGGGCCAGGATGGCAAGAACCTCTTCCCCAACGCGCAATTCTACATCGCCGAAAGCGACTTCAATTACTGGACCGATTACGACAAGGCGGGCCCGAAGCTGAAGGATTTCGTCGACCACGCCAAGAAGAACCTGATGCCGGTGCGCGACCGCCTCGTGTTCTACAAGGACGACCAGGAATTCCTGCCGGGCGTTCACGCGTTGGCAGCGCCCGGTCACACCGTCGGCCACACCATCTTCGTGATCTCGTCGGGCGGGAAGCAGTTCTGCTACACCGCCGACCTTACCCACCATCCGATCCTGTTGATGGAAAAGCCGCGGATGGAGTTTTCGTTCGACACCGATCCCAAGCAGGCGGCCAACAGCCGCGTGAAGATGCTCGACATGCTGGCGTCGAACAAGATCCCGATCCTCGCCTATCACTATGCGTGGCCCGGCATCGGCCACGTCGCCAAGACCGCCGAGGGGTTCCACTACGTGCCCGAGGCGATGGAGCTTTAAGACGACGGGAGATTCCGGGGTCGGCTTCAGGCCAGCCCCGGAAATTTTATTTGAGGTTGGTCATCGCCGTCAGGTCGGCCGAGAGCTTGACGATGCCGGCCGCACCGCACCAGTTCGAGCCTGCGCCGCCGGGATTGATCGGCGTGACATTCGCCGTTCCGGCAGCATTGAAGGCGCTGGTGAATGCGTTGCAATTGCCCTTCGAAAGGTCGCTGTCGGAATAGCGAATATCCAGCGTGAATGTCTTGTAGGTAAAGCCGATACCGACGTTCCATGTGTTGTAGCTCGGGTAGGGAATGCCGGCCGCGAAATGACCGAGGACGCTATCGACGCCGTAGAACGCGTCCGTCGTCCCAAACCATTGCCGGCCGAATTCGCCGGACACGTACATTCCGACGCCGCTTTTGCCGAACGTCGTGCTGGGCGCGGTGTACCGGCCGGTGATCGAGGCGTAATTGCCCCAGGCGCCGGAGTTCAGGAAATTCGGCGAGTAGTACTCGTTGATGCCGACCTGCCAATTGTCGTTGAGGGTGTAATTGGCCTTGCCATAGGCTTCGAAGAAACTGACGTCCTTTTTCATGACGTTGCCGTTGCCGAGAAAGACGGTGCCGGTACCGACCGCACAAACATTGCCGCCGGGAACGCCAGCGGTCAGCACGTTGTCGGCGCAGCTTCCACCCGGATAAAGGTATCCCCAGACTCCGAAATCGAGGGCGAAGGCGCCGAAGATCGGCCGAATGCCGCCATAGACATCGACTTCCGCCGCGGCGCGGTTGGCAAAGGAAATGCTCTCCGAGGAACTGCCGACATAGAGCTGCAGATCCTTGTTGATGTTGTATCGCGGCTCGAAATAGGCGGCGACCGACGGCTGGTGGTTGGACTGGGTGACGCCACGAAAGATGTAGTCGTTCATGACCGCCCCGCCAAAAGCGACATCCCAGGGGTCGAACGGTGCGGGCGCGGGCGCCTTCACCGGCAAGTCCGCGGCCAATGCCGGCCCCGTCATCGCCAGCAGCGTAGCGAATCCAACCAACTTCTTCATGAATGGCTCCATTTTGAATCGGCCGTCCGAGCGAGGTGACGGTGATCCGAATTCGTTACTTCGTTGCGTTTGGAGGAAGATCGCTCAGGAGACCGAGAATGCGTTGCCCAGCGGCGAACTCGGATGCACGGCCTCTTCCTTGATATCCGCGAGCAAGGTTCGGCCGATCGGAGAGCCGGCGATTTGGGTGTTCATCAGGAGCACGCCGGCCGCGCCCAGGATGGTCGTGAGCGAGGTTCGCCATTGACCGCGAAATCCGGGATCGGAAACGCCTTCCGCGATCGCCAAAACCCCATCTCACCGAGACGAGGACCACCGGCATCAGATAGCAAAGCCACACCAGATTGGGCGGAAGCACTGGCTGCAGCGCGATCAGCGCGGGCGTTACCGCCGCCACCGCAAGTGGGGCAAAGACGATGGTGCGCGCGCCGACACGCATGTCCGGCAACTGATAGCTCATGGAGCCCCCGATCTGTTGTCGGGATTTATGGCTCGGCGGGCTATATAAAATCTATTCTTTCGGGACCAAAAAGATATAAACGCGCGCTTCCCGCGACGCGTGGATCGCAAGGTCCGCGCGGCGCCATGGCGCTATTTGGACGCCGCGTTCAGCCGTTCCGCCAATTCGTTGTCCAGCTCCGGCAACAGCACGATGCCGTCCTGATCGCTGCCGGAGGAATGCACGACGATCCAGGTGCAGGGCTTGCCGCTTTCGTTGCGCGGCGCGTGGGGAATGTTGGCGGCGCAAAAGCACTGCTCGCCCTGTTTCACGTCGACGCGCTTTTCGAGGTGATCGCCGTAATAGACCGCGCATTCGCCTTCGAGCATGTAGGCAATCGTCTCGATATCCTTGTGGTAATGCGCCTTGGCGACCGCGCCCGGCGGCATCGGCATGACGTTCATGCAGATCTTTTCCGCGCCGACGGTCTCCTTGGACGCACCCGCGCCATAGGTGATGCCTTGTTTGCCGAAATAAGTCTGGCCCGGCTTGATCAAAGCGAAGCCGTCAGGTGGTGAAGCCGACATCCTGCCCTCCGCTTGGATCTGATAACCCCAGCGTGTTATTGGCCGCGTTATACTCGCTTACCCAAGCTGCCAATTATCCTGTCGAGAAGCCAAACCTCAATGCCAAAGTCGTGGCCATCCAGAAGCTGCTTGGCAGCCTCCAGAGCCCCCTCGTCACTATCGGCCTCGACGGGTTTGTAGGAGTCCACTTTGTCGTCTTTATCGATCAGATATGCGCGATAGATCGGCATGATTCCCTCCGCGTGGGATAACGCCCCGGAGGGGAACCGAAAGAGCATGGAGCCATTCGCAAACCGGTGGAACCCGGATCGCCGATGCTGAGCCACAGATATAAGGCATTGAATATTATATTTTTTTAGAAGATCGGTGATCTCGCCCCGCGCATATTCCTTGCGACCATGGTTCACCGTGTCATGGCTCATGAAGTGCGCACCAAATTGTTTGTACCAGGCGCGTTCATCCGTATTGATGATCGTTTCGGCCTTGACGTTCTCGCGGACAATCTTGGTGATCTCGTTGATAATCCCCTGCATTCCCGTAACAGGCGCTGAGCGCTGAGACTTCTACGGGCCACCTGATTTATGTTCACCTAATGTTCTTGATTGGGTGTCCGCCTTCCGCTACCCTCTGACGCGGAGGGGGCATCCATGGTCCAGCGGGTTTCAACCGTCGCGTTTGAGGGCATCGAGGCGCGCGCCGTCGACGTGCAGGTGCAGGTCGCGCCCGGC
>NZ_JBAVCF010000373.1:0-5705 GCF_049586575.1 Bradyrhizobium sp. | reverse complement strand
GGGCGACATGCTGGCGGCGATCGAAAAGGCCGCCTCCGCGCCGACGCCGGTCAATCAGCCGGCCGCAGCGGTGCAGGTCCGCGCGCCTTCGCCGGCGGACGACGCGGCGCGCGAAGAGCGGGTGAAGATGACGCGGCTGCGCCAGACCATCGCTCGGCGCCTGAAGGACGTGCAGAACACGGCTGCGATGCTCACGACCTTCAACGAGGTCGACATGACGAACGTCATGGCGTTGCGCGCGCACTACAAAGAAGTGTTCGAGAAGAAGCACGGAAGTAAACTTGGATTTATGGGCTTCTTCACCAAGGCTTGCGTGCAGGCGCTAAAGGACATTCCTGCCGCCAATGCCGAGATCGACGGCACCGACCTGATCTACAAGAATTACTACCACATCGGCGTCGCCGTCGGCACCGACAAGGGTCTTGTCGTTCCCGTAGTGCGCGATTGCGACCACAAGTCGATTGCGGAAATCGAAAAGAGCATCGCCGATTTCGGACGTCGCGCCCGTGACGGCCAGCTCAAGATCGACGAGATGCAGGGCGGCACCTTCACCATCACCAATGGCGGCATCTACGGTTCGTTGATGTCGACGCCGATCCTTAATGCCCCGCAGTCGGCCATTCTCGGCATGCACAAGATCCAGGAACGGCCGATGGCGGTCGGCGGCAAGGTCGAGATTCGGCCGATGATGTATCTGGCGCTCTCCTACGACCACCGCGTCATCGACGGCAAGGAAGCAGTGACATTCCTGGTGCGGGTGAAGGAGAGCCTGGAAGATCCGGCGCGGCTGGTGTTGGATCTCTGATCGGCAGCCAGATAGTTCGAAGCGCCGCGGTAATCCTCCGGCGCTTCTAGTAGGTAGGATTCAATCGTAGGGGCGTGCTCTTGACCGACAAAGTTGCAATCATCACCGGCGGCAGCCGTGGCATCGGCCGCGCTACCGCGCTCGCCGCCGCGGCGCGAGGATTTCGCGTTGTCGTTGGCTACGCCAGCAATCAAAAAGCTGCCGACGGGGTCGTCTCCAAGATCGAAGCCAAAAACGGCAAAGCCATCGCGGTGAAATGCGATGTCGGGAGCGAGGCCGACATTCTTGCATTGTTCAAGGCCGCAGATGCCTTTGGTACCCTCGGCGCGCTGGTAAACAATGCCGGCATCATCGGCCCAACGGCTCGTGTTGACGATATGTCCGCCGAGCGGATCCAGCGGATCATGGCGGTCAACGTCACCGGCAGCATGCTTTGCGCCCGCGAGGCGGTGAAGCGGATGTCGACCAGGCACGGCGGCAAGGGTGGCGTGATCGTCAACCTGTCGTCGGTCGCGGCGAAACTCGGCTCGCCCAACACCTATGTCGATTATGCGGCCTCCAAGGGCGCGATCGATTCCTTCACCGTCGGGCTCGGATATGAAGTCGCCAGCGAAGGCATTCGCGTTGCCGCGATCCGGCCTGGCCTGATCGACACCGAAATTCATGCTTCCGGTGGCGAGCCTGACCGGGCACACCGGCTCGCGCATGTGGTGCCGATGAAACGCATCGGCACCGCGGATGAAATTGCCAATGCCATCGTCTGGCTGATGTCGGACGAGGCCTCTTACGTCACCAGCGCCATCCTTGATGTCTCGGGCGGACGTTAAAGCGGTCGCATATTTAAGGTGCAGGGTTCGATCATGGCCACTTACGATCTAGTTGTTATCGGCACCGGTCCTGGCGGGTATGTCTGCGCGATCCGCGCCGCACAGCTCGGTATGAAAGTCGCCGTGGTCGAGAAGAACGCGACCCTCGGTGGCACCTGCCTCAATGTCGGATGCATGCCTTCGAAAGCGCTGCTTTACGCCTCCGAAATGTTCGAGGAAGCCGCGCATTCCTTCGCCAAAATGGGCGTCAGCGTTTCCGCGCCCAAGCTCGATCTGCCGTCGATGATGAATTTCAAGCAGCAGGGCATCGACGGTAACGTCAAGGGCGTCGAGTTCCTGATGAAGAAGAACAAGATCGACGTGATCGCAGGCAAGGCTAAGATCCTCGGGACCGGCAAGATCGAAGTCGCAGGCAATGACGGCAAGACGAAAACCGTCGAGACGAAGAATATTGTCATCGCCACCGGCTCGGACGTCGCAAAGTTGAAGGGCATCGAGATCGACGAGAAGCGCATCGTCTCTTCGACCGGCGCGCTCGCGCTCGACAAGGTTCCGGGAAAATTGCTGATCGTCGGCGCCGGCGTGATCGGGCTCGAGCTCGGCTCGGTGTGGCACCGGCTCGGCGCCCAAGTCACCGTGGTGGAATTTCTCGATCGGATCCTGCCCGGTATGGACGGCGAGGTCGCCAAACAATTCCAGCGCATGCTCGAGAAGCAGGGCTTTGCGTTCAAGCTCGGCGCCAAGGTCACGGGCGTTGACAGCTCAGGCAAGAGTTTGATTGCGCAGGTCGAGCCGGCTGCCGGCGGGCCATCGGAAAAGATCGAAGCAGATGTTGTGCTGGTCTGCATCGGACGCGTCCCCTACACCGAAGGTCTCGGCCTGAAGGAAGCCGGCGTTGCGCTCGACAATCGCGGCCGCGTACAGATCGATGCGCACTTCGCCACCAGCCTCAAGGGCGTCTATGCGATTGGCGATGTCGTGGCCGGTCCAATGCTGGCGCACAAGGCCGAGGATGAGGGCGTCGCGGTTGCGGAAATTCTGTCTGGCCAGGCGGGCCACGTGAACTACGACGTCATCCCTGGCGTTGTGTATACAACGCCCGAGGTTTCTTCCGTTGGCAAGACCGAGGAAGAGCTGAAGCAGGCCGGCGTTGCCTATACGACCGGTAAATTCCCGTTCACGGCCAACGGGCGTTCCAAGGTCAACCAGACCACTGACGGTTTCGTGAAGATTCTCGCAGATGCGAAAACCGACCGGGTGTTGGGCGTGCATATTGTTGGCCGCGAAGCCGGCGAGATGATCCATGAAGCCTGCGTTTTGATGGAATTTGGCGGTTCCGCCGAGGATCTTGCCCGTACCTGCCACGCCCATCCGACCCGTTCCGAGGCGGTCAAGGAAGCGGCGCTTGCAGTTGGCAAACGTGCCATCCATATGTGATCCTTGCCCGGCGCTAGTGGAGCGGATTTGACATTCGCTAGCGGCTTGGCCGCGAGTTCGGGAAGCGAATGTCAAATCCAAACTCCACTAGGACTATAGTTGCTAGTGATCCTGTGATTCGAACATTCGCAAAAGTGGCCGCCGCGAAGGCATGCGAATGTTCGAATCGGACCACTAGTCGGATTAGGGTGACCTCGATGTTACGCCGCCTTCTTCAACCGATCTGGGTGCTACTCGCGGTCATCTTTCTGATCGAGGCGTGGCTGTGGGATCATCTCGAGCCGATCGTGGCCTGGGTGGTCGCGAAGATCCCGCTGCAATCCTTCAAGCACTGGTTGGCCGAGCGCGTCGATACGTTGTCGCCGGCGATGACGCTGATCGTTTTCATCGTGCCGGTGATTCCGTTATTTCCGCTGAAGCTGATCGGCTTCTGGCTGCTCGCCCACGAATACTGGCTCAGCGCCGCCATGACCATCATCTTCGCCAAGCTTGTCGGCGTCGGTGTCACGGCATTTGTCTTTGACGTGACGCGGCCGAAGCTGCTGGAGATGGGATGGTTCGAAAGGCTCTATGAGTTCGTGATGTCGCTGCGCGCCAAGGCGAAAGCCATGGTCGAGCCGATCAAGCAGCGTATCGCGGAAATGCTGCGCGGCAACGGCGACCGCTGGTCGTCACGCATGCTGCGGCTGATCCAGCGCTTCCGCAAGAGCGTGCACGAAGCACGCTAGTCCTTCACAATGCCAGATGCAATGCATGCGGCGCGAACACGCCGAGCGCGGTGAAGCCGATGCCAGCGAGCATCAGCAGGCCCGAAATCCAGGCGAGCCCGATCATGCTGGTGATGATGGCCGCGGACGCCAGCACGATGCCGATCTGGAAAGCCGCCGAGGCAAGTTCGAAGTGATGATATTTCGCGGTGGCCAGATCGCGCTCTTCTTCGGCATGCTTGGCGCGCTCGGATAGTTGCTCGGTGCCTTCGCCGGTTTCGGGTTCGGAGCGGTAGCGCGCCGCGGTCTTCTGCCAGGCGTCAATCTGCTTTTGCGCCGCCGCTTTCGCGGCTTCATCGCTCGGCAACGCAATCTTGGCCTGCTCGGCCGCAGTCTGCACCGTGGTACGGCGGATGCTTTTCGCCTGGAAGAACGCCCAGAGGTTCGAAGCCTCGACATTCTTGGCAATGGATTCCGTCTGCGCGCCCTTGCCCAGCGTTTCCGACAGGGCCAGGCAAAGTGCGATCACCGCGATCAAGAGCGCGATCTTCTTGTTTTCCCCCGAGGCATGCTCGGCGTGTTCAGCGTGCTCCATGCTTTCATGTGCGCTCATGAGTCTTCCCCTCTGTCCAGGGAGATAACGATGGACGAACAATATGGCGAGTGCAAGGGTTCAGGCGCGGGGATGCGCGCTCCGGTACACTTCGAGAAGCCGCTCGCTGTCGATGCCGGTATAAATCTGCGTGGTCGAGAGCGAAGCGTGGCCGAGCAATTCCTGGATCGCGCGCAAATCGCCGCCGCGCGACAACAGGTGCGTGGCAAAGGAATGGCGAAGCGCATGCGGCGTCGCGCTGTCGGGCAGGCCAAGCGCGCCGCGCAGCCGCGCCATGGTGAGCTGAATGATGCGAGGGCTCAAAGGTCCACCGCGCGCACCGACGAATATCGACCCCTCCGGCGGTAAGGAATGCGGGCACATCGCCACATAATCCTGAATCAGAGTCAGCACATTTTGCAGCACTGGCACCATCCGCGTCTTGTTGCCTTTGCCGGTGACCACCAGAACGTCGCCTTCGCCCGGCGCGGGCACGTCGCGGCGCTTCAGCCCCAGCGCCTCCGAGATGCGCAGGCCCGAGCCATAGAGCAGCGCCATCACCGCGGCGTCGCGTGCCCAGATCCAGGGATCGCGGTCTTCGCCGGCGCGTTCGTCGGCATCGGCAAGGCGTTTGGCGGCCGCCATAGGCAACGGCTTCGGCAGGCTCTTGCCAACCTTCGGCGCGCGGATCGCCGATAGCGCACCGACCTTGCCGCGGCCTTCGCGTTCGAGGAAGCGGCCGAAGGAACGCAGGCCCGCCAGCGCCCGCATCAGCGAGCGGCTGCCAATTTCGTCGGCGCGCCGTTTCGCCATGAAGGCCCTGACGTCGCTGGCTTCAAGGGCGGAAAAACTCGCCAGTGTCACGCGCGCTTGCCAGTGCTGGCCAAGAAATTCAAGGAACTGCCGCACGTCGCGGGAATAGGCCTCCGACGTCTTTGGCGACAGGCGCCGCTCGGCGCGCAAATGGGCCAGCCAGCGCGTCAGTTGCAGCGCGATCGATTCGTCCGCGCAGTCAAGCTCAATCGGTTGCGGGGCGGGAGCCGGCTTGGCCATATCTACTCTTGGCGCGATGATTCCTTTGATTATATCGCACCGTCTTGGTTTATCCTTCGCTAATTAGCAGGACAGGCTCACGTCGAAATGGACCATTCCACCCGTGCCCCGCCATCATCCGCATCGTCGACCGGCGTCGTCGATGTGCTGGTGCCTGTCGCGCTCGACCGGGCCTATTCCTATCGCGTGCCGCGGGGGCTCGACCTCAAGCCCGGCGATGTGGTGTGCGTGCCGCTCGGGCCGCGCGAAGTTGTCGGCGTGGTCTGGGCGGAGAACGCCAGTCC
>NZ_JBAVCF010000372.1:0-2741 GCF_049586575.1 Bradyrhizobium sp. | reverse complement strand
CGGTATCGGTTTGAACGATACCCAAGTCACCCCGCGCTCGTGGAGCGACTGCACCGCGCCATCCTGCGCCCGCACATGCAGAGCGTCTGCGACACGCATGCTCACATCGCCTCGCTTTTCGCGCTCTGGGCTACGAGGCCGGCAGAGTCCCGCCCAGTCCTAGAGACATTCCCGCAGCGTCCAAGCCGGCCGAAGAGGACAGCCCTATGGTACCGCGCGAATTCGGAGGCCGCCATGAAACTTTTACGTCGAGAGTTCCTGCATTTGGCCGCGGGTGCCGCCGCCGTCCCGGCTACTGCTTTTCGCCTCGCTTGGGCGCAAGAGGCCCATCAACGGGTCAGAGTCGCAACGGGACTGCTTGCGACATGGCAAAGCACCGCGTGGCTCGGAGCCGAAGCCGGCCTCTTTAAGAAGCGAGGGATCGATATGACCTTGCCGGCCATCGCGGTGGGGGGTCCGCAGGCTGCTGCGGGGCTCATCCGCGGCGACTGGGAGTTCGCCCACACCGGTACTCTGCCTGTCGCCGAAGAAGTGCTCAAAGGCCGCGACATTGTGATCCTGGCAACGCCGACATCGGAATTCTCCAATTCTTTTGTCATGACCCGGAAAGAGATCAGTCAGCTGACACAGCTGACCGGAAAGAAAGTCGGGATATTAACCGAGACTGGGCAAACCAGCGTTGCGGCCCGAATCACCGTCGAGAAGGCGGGCGCGACTGCGACTTACGTGCCGCTGATTAAATTCGATCGAATCTATGCCGCGCTGGCAGCCGGAGAGATCGATGCGGGTGCGCTGCCGATCGATCTGCGCTTTACTGGCCAGGCTCGCTACGGCTGGAATGCATTTCCGATACATGAGTTTGGCACACCTTCGATATTCGCGAGCACGCGCAAGCTGATCGCTTCTAATCGCGAACTCGTGATGAATGTCATGAAGGGCTTCGTCGAGACGATCCATTTGTTCAAGACACGGCCCGATATCGTAGTCCCTTTGCTGCAGCGGTATCTAAAGATCGACGATCGAAAGGCAGCAGAGGACCTGTACGCATTCCATGTGCCGGTCTTTCAAAAGGTTCCGCGGCCGTCATTTCCGGGAATGCAGACGCTGCGGGAATTGCTTGCGCCGAAATACCCGGCCGCAGCGTCGCTCAAGGAGTCTGACATTGCCGACCCCTCGTTCATCGACGAACTTCAGCGAAACGGATTCATAGCCCGGTTATATGCGGCAGATGGGAAATAGAAAGAATGAAATTCTATATTTCCAAATCCACGAACTCCGCGCGGCCGATTTCCGCTTTGGGCTCGAACGCTGCGAATTAATTTCGTCTCCGCGCTTGCGTCCTAATGGCGCAGTACAGCGAACGCAGTCGTGTGCCAATTCCAGACTCTCGTATTATGCAGTCTTTGGATAGCAGCGCCGTTGCCATTTTCGGCCCCGTCGCTTGTCCGCGCATTTACCTCATCCCGGAATCATGCCTTTTGCTTTTACCACCGCGATGGCAGCGGGAGACTTCAGATAGGTGATGAATGCCTTCGCGGCTTCCGCGTTCTTGGTGTTTGCTGCAACTCCTGCAGCGAAAATGATTTCGTGCTGTAATGCCGCCGGGAATGGACCAACCACGTCCAGACCGGGCGCCGTCAGCACGTTCAGAAGAAATACTCCAAGCTCGGCCTCGCCCGTGGCAACGGCCTCTACGACCTTTGCCGGCCCAGCCTGAATCTTGGTTTTGGCTTTCATCGCCTCGCTGATGCCAAGAGTTTCAAATGCTCGCAAAACCTGGGCGCCAGCCGCACTTGCTGGAATCGTGGCGATGGATTGCGCTCTGAGCAAAGTCTGTTTCAACGCATCGGGCGTGCTGATGTCGGGCTTGTGAGCACCTGAACGGACTGCGACGCCCAACCCGACGCGAGCGATGTCGGTCGGCGTTCCGGCCGCGAAATGACCCTGGGCACCAGCGTCCTTGTACACTTCACGAGGGACGATACCGAGGTCGAATGCTCCACCAGTCGTGGCTAGCTTAATCAATTCGGGGGTAGTCCCGAAGCGAAAAACAAGCTTGTGACCTGACGTACCCTCGAACTGCGTTGCAAGTTCTTTCAAAGGAGCTGTCATGGCGCCACCCGCCAACACCTGAAGCTCGGCAGCCTGTAGCCCGCTAACCGGGGCGGCTACCAGAACAACACCTGCGACCATTGCTGGTCCCAGACCCAAATATGACTTCATGGAGTTCACCCTGTTGTTTGCTAATAATTATTGATTGTGAACGTTAAGATCGCTGGTTGAGTGACGTACGAACACGGGCGCCAGCCGCTTCCGTAATCCGAAGTGCGATCAAGAAGGAATTGTGCCAACCGACGGCAACGGGCTGCCAATTAATCGAAGCGGCGACTTCGGTGTTTCGCCGCTTTACGGCAGCTCTCAGGCAAGCAATGTGTTTGCCAATATAGGACTGTACTCTGCTTTTGGCCCTGCGTCACCTGGTCGAATGTCGCTGTTGGGTCACGACCTGCCGTCGGACCAAGTGCGTGGGATGTCGGCTCTTGCACCAGTTTGCTGCCATGGAAACGGACATCATCATCGGTCGAAACGGGCCACGAACGGACTCATGCATCGTAGCAAAGTCAGGAAGATTAAAGGCGGCAATTCTGTCCTATGCGACACGACGGGGCGGTTAGCCAAGGGAGCTATTACGACATGCCCATGTCGATCGGCTTTTCAACCGCACCGCCGCTCTCGGCCCA
>NZ_JBAVCF010000371.1:0-1660 GCF_049586575.1 Bradyrhizobium sp. | reverse complement strand
CCCGGCCAATCCCGCGTCGGTGTCGCTCGAAGAAGTGAACGAGTGGACGAAGCGTCCTGGGATCACCTGGCTCGGACACGTCAAGGACATCGCCTCACTCTGGAAGCGATGTCATTTCGCGGTTCTGCCGTCGCACCGCGAAGGCCTGCCCGGCGCCTTGATGGAAGCAGCCGCATGCGGGCGCGCCATGATCGCAACCGACGCACCGGGCTGCCGCGAGATCGTCATCGATGACCAGACCGGCCTTCTGGTGCCGATCGAAGACCCGCGAGCGCTTGCCCAGGCCATTGTGAGGCTCGCGAACTCACCAGAATTGCGCGCGCGATATGGCCAAGCGGCGCGGGAACTGGTCGTCAACAAACTCTCGGCCAGGATCATCGGCGAGCAGACTGTTCAGCTTTATAACGACACGATCGCGGGCGCGATTGGGTGAAGCACCGTTGACCCAGCACAAGCCGCGATAGCCTCCGGCGGCCGGGACACAACTCCACCTGCCGCTAACCGCCAAGCCATCGTCGGAAGAAAACGAGATCTGTCTTGGCTGCAAGCGGCTGTCCGGCAAACAGGATTGTCGATCGCGGATCGTTCACCTATACCAGCGGAATAACAACAAGGCTGGTTCGCCCGTCTCGATTTCGTCGGAGTTCCCAAAAAATGTCCTTCCCGCGTGCCTCGCAGGCCCTCGCCCGCTTCACCGTGCTCGATCTCACCCGCGTCCGGGCCGGCCCGACCTGCGTGCGGCAACTGGCGGATTGGGGCGCCAACGTCGTCCAGATCGACGCGATCTTGGAGGACGGCGGCGAACAGCTCGGCGGCCCGCGCCAGGGTTCGGACTTCCAGAACTTGCACCGCAACAAGCGCGCGATGGCGCTCAACCTGAAAAAGCCGGAAGGCCTCGAGGTCTTCAGGCGGCTGGTGGCAAAGGCCGACGTCATCGTCGAGAATTTTCGCCCCGACGTGAAAGCAAAACTTGGCGTCGACTATGAGAGCGTGCGCAAGATCAATCCGCGCATCGTCTATGGCTCGATTTCCGGCTTCGGCCAGGACGGCCCCTATCATAAACGTCCCGGCTTCGATCAGATCGCGCAAGGCATGGGCGGGCTGATGTCGATCACCGGCGCGCCCGGCGAAGGCCCGATGCGCGTCGGCATCCCCGTCGCGGACCTCACCGCGGGCCTGTTTTGCGCCATGGGTATCCTGACCGCGCTGCTCGAGCGCGAAGTGTCGGGCGAAGGCCAGTGGGTCACGACCTCGCTGCTGCAGGCGCAGATCTTCATGCTGGATTTCCAGGCCGCGCGCTGGCTGATGGACAACGACGTCGCCAAGCAGGCCGGCAACGACCACCCGACATCGATTCCAACCGGCGTGTTCAAGACCTCCGACGGCTACATCAACATCGCCACGACAGGAGGACGCATCTGGCATCGCTTTGCCGAGGCGGTTGGCGCGCCTGATTTGCCGAACCGGCCCGAATACGCCACCGGACCCGACCGCTCGAAGAACCGAAAAGCACTCAACGCCGAGATCAACAAACTCACCGAGAAAAAATCGAGCGAAACCTGGGTGAAGGAATTCAATGCCGCGGGCGTGCCGTGCGGCCCGATCTATTCGATCGACCAGATGTTCGCGGACGCGCAAGTGGAGCATCTCGGCATCGCGC
>NZ_JBAVCF010000370.1:0-39556 GCF_049586575.1 Bradyrhizobium sp. | reverse complement strand
ACCTTGTCCAGAAAGCCGATCACCGATTTGAGGCGTTCACCCTCAACGAGAGCGATGTCGGTGCCCTTGATCATATCCGGCTCATTTTCCGGGCCCAGCGCCCATGAAAAACGAATCTTGTCGCCATACCCATCAACGCCACCACTGAGTGCGAAGCGAAAACCGGGGAAGCGTTCCTGGACCGCGCCGATGAGCGCGCCGATCTGCTCGTGACCTTCGCCGGCCGCGAAAGGATCGACGTAGGTGGCGTTCTTCGTCCAGCCATTCGCCAGCATCGTGCGGCGGCGACCGGGATCGGTTTCATTCCAAACAGCGATATATCGATCGGCGATTTGGGCGGCGTCCGTCATTTCTTGCTCCATTGATTGGTGGTCTGGTCGTTCCAGACCGGGCCATAGTGGAGACAGTGCAGCAGGTTCTCCATTACGCCGCAGGTAAGTAACCAAGAGAGCGATCTGCAACACGTTTGCTCGCCGTCCTGCGATTGATTGGCAGTTGCGGAATCCGGTTGCTTTAATGTTAAACATTGCCCTGCTAAACCGCGCTCATGACCGGTCCCGTTCATCCGACCAAATCGCGCGTCGCGGCGATTTCGATTTTCGCCAGCGCCGGCATGGCTGCGGCCAAATTCGCGGTTGGCATCGCCATCGGCAGTCTGGCGCTGATCTCCGAAGCCCTGCACTCGTCCGTGGACGTGGTCGCAACGGTCGTCACCTGGCTGGTGGTGCGCTTTTCCGATCGCCCGGCCGACGAGGAACACCATTATGGCCATGGCAAGCTCGAGAGCGTGTCGGCGCTCGGCATCATCGCCATGCTCTATGTGCTCGCCGGCGGCATTCTGGTCGAAGCCTTCAGCCGCCTGCACGGGGGGAGCCCGCCTCCGGTCTTGTCGGCGATTCCTTTCATCGTGCTTGTCCTCGATATCGCCGTCAATCTATGGCGAGCCAGGGCTCTGCACCGCGTAGCGCACGCGACCAAGAGCCAGGCGCTGGCTGCCGACGCGCTGCACTTTGCTTCCGACGTGCTCGGCTCGGTTGCCGTCATCACAGGCCTTGCGCTCTCCGGCCTCGGCTATGCTTGGGGCGATGCGGCCGCCGCTGCCACGGTTGCCGTCGTCATCGCGACGCTCGGCATGCGGCTCGCCCGCTCCACCGTCGAGACCCTGACCGACCGCGCCCCGGAAGGCGCCGCGGAGAAAGCCACCGCTGCGATCCGGGTCGTTCCGGGGGTAGTCGGCGTCGAGCGGCTGCGCGTGCGCATGGCCGGCGCAACCCATTTCATCGATGCCATCGTCCAGGTTCCGCGAACCTACCCGATCGATCGCGTCGATGAGATCAAACGAAAGGCACAAGTAGCCGTTTCCGCCGCGCTGGACGACGCCGACCTGACGTTCACCGCGGTCCCGGTCGCACGCGACAACGAGAGCGTGCGCGAGCGCATCATGGTGATCGCGCGCAATTCCGGCCTCGCCGTCCATCATGTCACGGTTCACGATCTCGGCGACAAGCTCACCGTCAGCATCGACCTTGAAGTCGATGGCGAGATGGCGCTGACGGCGGCCCATGATATCGCCCATACGCTGGAGCGGAACATCCGCGACGAGTTCGGCGAAGATGTCGAAGTCGACACCCATATCGAGCCGCTGGAACCGGAACTGCCGCAAGGAACCGATGCCGCGCCGGACCGGGTGGAGACAATCCGCGCGGCGCTTTCGCGGTTCGCAGCGCCCGGTGTGATCCACGACATCCATAATGTCCGGGTGCGGGATACAGACGCCGGCGAAATCGTTAACTTCCACTGCCGCGCGGCGCCTTTGATGAGCGTCATCAAGGTTCACGAGAGTGTCGATGAAATCGAGCGGGCCCTGCGCCGCGCTTTCCCGACCGTGAAGCGCGTCATCAGTCACGCCGAGCCGCCGAAGGCGTAAACCAAATCAGCGAAACGTGTTCCTGTTTCGGACTCATTTCGCCCGGCATTTTGCGGACTTTTTGGTGGTCCGATTCGTCGTGGACAAGAATTATTTGCCTTAACAAATCGTTGACTCTCGACAGCTCGAAAAAAGTGGATTCAAATGAATCTGATTCGGGGGCGGCGATTTTTCCTCGAACCGGGTGGGTACGGAATCTTCCAAGGGGGCAAACGGTATGGCGCGCGCACACGCGGCGAGCGCGTGCGTCCAATCCGATTCGATCAAGGGATTGGCGCAATCGATCGCGAAACCAGCCTATCACAGGCTGTTGTTAGCGGAGCCTGCGCTCCGTCGTGCAGTACCGACTCTGATCATCGCGTTCCTGATCACCATTTGCCTCGGCGCCTTCGTGCAGGTCATCGACCAGACCCGTCAGAAACGGGCGGCGACCAAACGCGATCTTGTGGCGGTGGCCGACCTGCTTGCCGAACGTCTCGATCGCATCGCCTCGGCCCGGCAGGATCGCGCGGCTTCGTTCGAGCGCCTTCAACTGCTTCTTCCGGGATTGATCCCTTCATGGGCCATCGCCGCCGGGCGGCACGTCATCGTCACCGGCATCGACCAGCGAATTCTCGCCCGCATCCCGATCGAATCCACGATCGGCGACTCCAGCAACATCCTCGATATCGTTAGCGCCGTCGTGCCGCCGCCCGCCGCGGGACGTCCTACCGGCGTCACCGACATCACGCTGCCGAACGGTAGTGGCGCGCTGGTGGTCCGGCACTCGGTCCGGTCCCTGCCCGGCCAGGTGATCGTGATCCAGGAAAAAAATGATTCGATCTGGCGATCCGACGCCGCGCTGTCCGTGACGCTGTCTGCGACCACCGGCTTTGTCGTGCTGATCCTCGGCTTCGCGTTCCACTGGCAGTCGACACGGGCGCGGGAGGGCGACCTCATCAATGACGCCGTGCGCGGACGCATCGACACCGCGCTCAACCGTGGCCGTTGCGGATTATGGGACTGGGATCTCTCGCGCGGCAGGATCTTCTGGTCGCAATCGATGTTCACCATGCTTGGGCTGGAAAACCGCAGCGACCTTCTGACCTTCGGCGAGGTCAATGCGCTCGTGAATTCAGACGACATTGATCTTTTCGAAATCGCCGATCAGCTGATCTCCTCAAAGATCAACAACATCGATCACACATTCCGCATGCAGCACACCGACGGCCACTGGATCTGGCTCCGGGTTCGCTGCGAACTCAGCCAGGGCGCGGCCGATACCGGGCTTCACCTGATCGGGATCGCGGTCGATATTACCGAGCAGAAAAGCCTGGCCGAAAAAACCGTCGAGGCCGACCTGCGGCTGCGCGATGCGATCGAGACCATCCCGGAAGCCTTCGTGCTGTGGGACGCCAGCGATCGGCTGGTTCTCTGCAACTCGCATTTCCAGCGGCTGCACAAGCTGCCGGATTCGGCGGTCATCCCCGGCACATCCTACGAGACCGTGATCGAGGTCGGCCGGATGCCGGAGGTGCGAACCCGCCTGCACGAGATTGCCAACCAGGCGCCGGGCGCGCGGACCTTCGAGGCGCAACTCGACGACGGCAGCTGGCTGCACATCAGCGAGCGCCGGACCAAGGACGGCGGCTACGTTTCGGTCGGAACCGACATCACGCGCATCAAGGAACACGAACAGAAGCTGGTCGACAACGATCTTCGGCTGCGCGCCACCGTCATCGATCTCAAGCGCTCGCAGAGCGAACTTGAACGTCAGGCGATCGAGCTTGCCGATCTCGCCGAAAAGTATTCCCGGGAAAAGACCCGCGCCGAGGAAGCCAACCAGACCAAGTCCAAATTCCTCGCCAATATGAGCCACGAACTGCGGACGCCGCTCAACGCCATCATCGGGTTCTCCGAAATCATGGAAAGCGGCATGTTCGGTTCGCTCGGTTCGGAAAAGTACCAGGAATATTGCCACGACATTCTCACCAGCGGGCATTACCTGCTCGAGGTGATCAACGACATCCTGGATATGTCCAAGATCGAAGCCGGCCGGATGAAGCTCGACAAGGAAGAGCTGGATCTTTCGAAGACGCTCGCCGAATCCCTGCGGGTCGTGTCGGGCCGCGCCGACGACAAGAACCTCGATCTCGATGCGGAGATCGATGGCCCGATCTCGATTATGGCCGATCGCCGCGCGACCAAGCAGATCATCGTCAACCTGCTCTCCAACGCCGTCAAATTCACGCCTGACGGCGGAAAGATCATCGTCCGCAGCCGCCAGGTCGAGGATTCCATCGTGCTGTTGATTGCCGACACCGGGATCGGCATCGCTCCCCAATCGCTGCGGCGGCTGGGCCGACCTTTCGAGCAGGTCGAAAGCCAGTTGACCAAGACCTATCACGGCTCGGGACTTGGGCTTGCGATTGCACGGTCGCTGACCAACTTGCATGGCGGTTCGATGCGGTTGCGCTCGAAGCTCGGCAGCGGCACCGTCGTTCGGGTATCGCTGCCGCGCAATGCCGCCGACAACATAAAAGCCGCCGCAGCTTGATCCGCTCCACCGTCAGAGCAGCGTGGGCGCGACCTCGCGCGCAATCTGAACCAGCGCGGCAATCAGCGGCGTCATCGGATCGCGTTGGGGAACCACCATCCCAATGCTGTAGTCGACGACCGGATCGATAATCGGGATGCTGCGGACCTTGTCCGCAAGCCCCAGGGTTTCCGCCAGTTTCGCCGGCATCACGCTGGCCCAGCGGCCGGTCTTTACGTGGGTATAAAGAACCAGGAGAGAATTGGAGGTCAGCGTTGGCGTCGCTTCCGCCCCGACCGACCGGAGCGCGCGATCGATAATGCGCCGGTTCTGCATGTCCGGCGTCAGCAGGCAAAGGGGAACCTGTCCGACCTCCGCCCATGTCACCTGCTCGCGGTCGCCGAATATGCCTTCGGGCGAGGTCAGCAGGCGATAACTTTCGTTGAAGAGGGGAATGGTGCGGACGTTGCCGATCGGCTCGTTCTCGATATAGGTCAGTCCGGCGTCGACTTCGAGATTCTCCAGAAGCCCGAGCACCTGTACCGAGGTGCACGATACCACGCGAAAGCGGACGTCCGGATGGCGGGCGCGAAACGGTGTCGTGAGCGAGGCGACCATGCCGAGCACGGTAGGGATTGCCGCGATCCGGATCTCGCCCGAAAGCTTGTCCTTCAGCGAATTGATTTCCTGGCGCATCGCGCGGGCGTCGCCGACGATGCGCCGCGCCCAATCCAGCGTACGCTCGCCTTCGGCGGTAAAGCCCTGAAAACGCGAACCGCGCTGTACCAGCATTACGCCGAGAATTTCCTCCAGCTGCTTGAGACTGGTCGACATCGTCGGCTGCGTGACGCCGCAGGCCTCCGCCGCGCGTCCAAAATGACGCTCCTTGGCCAGCGACAGCAGAAGTTCAAGCTTGTCTATCAAGACGTCCCCCAACGTTTTCAAGGGTAACAAATATCACGCCTTGGCGCTCGCCAGATGGGCTAAAAGTCCAATGCGGTGAGAGCTCAAATTGGCGGCATTTTGCGCTCGAAAACGATCCGGCAAGGCGCCAGCTATTGGAGTTTCGTATCAACTAATGTCACTTTCCTATCGATAGTATTTCGCTATCGCAGCATGAGACAGCTTTATTGATTTCTAGGATGATTCCGCCTCTCAGTATCTAACAACAAGATACTGATTGAGAAGGTGGATCATGCCCGCGTACGAACCATGGGACGCCAAGCGCGGCGCCGAAATTATCGCAGAGCACACGCATCTGGAAGGCGCGACGCTGGTGATCCTGCACGCGCTTCAGCAGGCGTTCGGCTATGTGCCGGAGCCCGCCATTCCTATGATCGCGCAAGCCCTGAATTTGTCGCGCGCGGAAGTCCACGGCGTCTTCACATTCTATCATGATTTTCGTCACAAGCCGGCGGGCAAGCACGTCCTCAAATTATGCCGTGCCGAAGCCTGCCAGGCCGCCGGCGGCGATGCGCTTACCGCGCGCGCGGAAGCCAAACTTGGCGTTGCGATCGGCAATACGACCGCCGACGAGCGCGTCACGCTGGAGCCGATTTATTGCCTCGGCCTTTGCGCCACCGCGCCTTCGGCAATGCTCGACGGCCGTCTGGTCGGAAGGCTCGATGAAAAGCGCCTCGACGCGCTGGTCGCGGAGGCACAGCGATGAAAATGCGGATTTTCATTCCGCGCGATGCGGCGGCTGTCTCGGTCGGCGCCGACGAACTTGCGCTGGCGTTCGAGCAAGCGGCCGAAGAGCGCGACCTCCCGGTCAGCATCATCCGGAACGGATCGCGCGGCCTGATGTGGCTTGAGCCGATGGTCGAGGTGGCGACCGTGAAAGGCCGCGTGGCATACGGCCCGGCAAGCGTTGCCGATGTACCCTCCCTGCTCGACGCGATGACCTCCAATGGCCCGCATCGGCTGCGGCTCGGCCTCACCGAAGAAATTCCCTGGCTGAAGAGACAGACGCGCCTGACGTTTGTGCGGTGTGGCATCGTCGATCCGCGTTCGGTCGAGGATTACCGCGCCCATGACGGCTACAAGGGCCTTGAGCGCGCGCTGACGATGGGGCCGGATGCAATCCTTGCCGACGTCACGGCGTCGGGATTGCGCGGCCGCGGCGGCGCCGGTTTTCCGACCGGCATCAAGTGGAAAACCGTAGCGCAGACCGCCGCCGACCAGAAGTACATCGTCTGCAATGCTGACGAGGGCGACAGCGGCACCTTCGCCGACCGCATGATCATGGAGGGCGACCCCTTCGTGGTGATCGAAGGCATGACGATTGCCGGCGTCACCGTGGGCGCCACCAAAGGCTACATCTACATCCGCTCGGAATATCCGCACGCCGTGGAGGCGATGAACGCTGCGATCGCGACCGCGAGGCGCGCCGGTTATCTGGGTCAAGACATCTGCGGTTCAAAGCACAGCTTCAATCTGGAAGTCCGGGTCGGCGCCGGCGCTTACGTTTGCGGCGAAGAGACCTCGCTGCTGGAGAGCCTCGAAGGCCGCCGCGGTATCGTCCGGGCCAAGCCGCCTTTGCCGGCGCATAAGGGCCTGTTCGGCAAGCCTTCCGTGATCAACAACGTGCTGTCGTTTGCCGCGATCCCCTTCATCCTCGCCCCCGGCGGCGCGAAGGCTTACGCAGATTTCGGCATGGGCCGTTCCCGCGGCACGATGCCGATCCAGCTCGCAGGCAACATCAAAAATGGCGGCCTGTTCGAGATCGCCTTCGGTATCACGCTTGGCGAATTGGTCGATGAAATCGGCGGCGGCACCCTTACCGGGCGTCCCGTTCGCGCCGTGCAGGTCGGTGGACCGCTCGGCGCGTATTTCCCGCGCGCGCTATTCGATACGCCGTTCGATTACGAGGCCTTTGCGGGGCGCGATGGCCTGATCGGTCACGGCGGCATCGTGGTGTTCGACGACACCGTCGACATGGCAAAGCAGGCACGATTTGCGATGGAATTCTGCGCGATCGAATCCTGCGGCAAGTGCACGCCGTGCCGGATCGGCTCGACCCGCGGGGTCGAAACCATCGACAAGATTCGCTCCGGCGAACGCGTCGAGCAAAACCTCGTCATCGTCGAGGACCTCTGCAACACCATGAAATTCGGCTCGCTCTGCGCACTCGGCGGTTTCACCCCCTACCCCGTGATGAGCGCGCTTAAACACTTCAGGGAAGATTTCAGCCCGGCTCCGAAGAGCCTGCAGGCTGCGGAATAAAGGAGATCGCCATGTCGCTGATCCAGGAAACCGATTTCGGAACACCCCGCTCCAAGTCCGAGACCATGGTTACGCTCACCATCGATGGCCAGAGCGTCACGGTGCCCGAAGGCACCTCCATCATGCGTGCGGCAATGGATGCCGGGACGCAGATTCCAAAACTCTGCGCCACCGACATGGTCGACGCATTCGGCTCCTGCCGGATGTGCCTGATCGAGATCGAGGGCCGAGCCGGCACGCCGGCGTCCTGCACCACGCCTGTCATGCCGGGCCTGGTGGTCCACACCCAGACCGAGCGGCTCAAGAAGCTGCGCAAGGGCGTGATGGAGCTCTACATCTCCGACCATCCGCTCGACTGCCTGACCTGCGCCGCCAATGGCGATTGCGAATTGCAGGACATGGCCGGCGCGGTGGGTTTGCGCGACGTGCGCTACGGATATGAAGGCGAGAACCACGTTTTCGCCAAGAGCAATGGCGCACCGAATGCGGCCTGGATGCCCAAAGACGAATCCAATCCGTATTTCACCTATGATCCCTCGAAGTGCATCGTCTGCTCACGCTGCGTGCGCGCTTGTGAGGAAGTCCAGGGCACTTTCGCGCTGACGATCTCGGGCCGCGGCTTCGACAGCCGCGTTTCGCCCGGCATGAGCGAGAGCTTCCTCGGCTCCGAATGCGTCTCATGCGGCGCCTGCGTTCAGGCCTGCCCGACCGCAACGCTGACCGAAAAATCGGTGATCGAGATCGGCCAGCCCGAGCATTCGGTGGTCACGACTTGCGCTTATTGCGGCGTCGGCTGCGCTTTCAAGGCGGAAATGCGCGGCGAGGAAGTCGTGCGCATGGTGCCTTACAAGGACGGCAAGGCGAACCGCGGTCACTCCTGTGTCAAGGGCCGGTTCGCCTGGGGTTACGCCACCCACAAGGAGCGCATTCTCAAGCCGATGATCCGCGAAAAGATCACCGATCCCTGGCGCGAAGTGTCGTGGGATGAAGCGTTCAACTATGCGGCGTCGGAATTCAAGCGGATCCAGACCAAATATGGGCGGGACTCCGTCGGTGGCATCACCTCGTCGCGTTGCACCAATGAAGAAACCTACCTGGTGCAGAAGCTGATCCGTGCCGGCTTCGGCAACAACAATGTCGATACCTGCGCCCGCGTCTGCCACTCGCCGACAGGATACGGCCTCTCGGCGACTTTCGGCACCTCGGCCGGCACCCAGGACTTTGACTCGGTCGAGGATACCGACGTCGTCATCATGATTGGCGCCAACCCGACCGACGCTCATCCAGTGTTCGGTTCTCGCCTGAAGAAGCGCCTTCGCCAGGGCGCCAAGCTGATCGTCATCGATCCACGCCGCATTGAGCTGGTGCGTTCGGCCCACATCAGGGCGCGGCATCACCTTCCGCTGATGCCTGGCACCAACGTTGCGGTGCTGACCGCGATAGCGCATGTGATCGTCACCGAGGGCCTCGCCAACGAAGCCTTCATTCGTGCGCGCTGCGACTGGAGCGAATACGAGGACTGGGCAGCTTTCGTCTCGCAGCCGCAGAACAGCCCCGAGGCCATCGCCATCAGATCCGGGGTCGATCCGAAGGAGTTGCGGGCGGCCGCCAGGTTGTTCGCGACCGGCGGCAATGGCTCGATCTATTACGGCCTCGGTGTCACCGAGCACAGCCAGGGCACCACCGCCGTCATTGCGATTGCCAACCTCGCGATGGTGACCGGCAATATCGGCCGCCCCGGCGTCGGCGTGAACCCGATGCGCGGCCAGAACAATGTGCAGGGCTCCTGCGACATGGGCTCGTTCCCCCATGAGTTGCCCGGCTACCGCCATATCGCGGGCGATGCGGTGCGCCATCAATTCGAGGCGGCGTGGAACGTCAAGCTCAATCCGGAGCCGGGCCTGCGCATTCCCAACATGTTCGACGCCGCGATCGACGGCAGCTTCATGGGCCTCTATGTGCAGGGCGAGGACATTCTGCAATCCGACCCCAACACCACCCATACCGTAGCGGCGCTTTCGGCGATGGAATGCGTCATCGTTCACGACCTCTTCCTCAATGAGACCGCGAACTACGCCCACGTGTTTCTGCCCGGCTCAACCTTTCTGGAAAAGGATGGCACGTTTATCAACGCCGAACGGCGTATCCAGCTCGTTCGCAAGGTGATGACGCCGCGCAACGGGCTTGCGGACTGGGAGGTCACCATTCAGCTCAGCAAGGCGATGGGCTTCGAGATGAACTATAGCCACCCTTCCGAGATCATGGACGAGATTGCGGCGCTGACGCCGACGTTCGCAGGCGTTTCTTTTGCCAGGATCGAAGAACTCGGTTCGATACAGTGGCCCTGCAACGAGAAGGCGCCGGAAGGTACGCCGATCATGCATATCGGCGCCTTCGTGCGCGGCAAGGGCAAGTTTATCAGGACCGAATATGTCGCGACCGACGAACGTACCGGCCCGCGCTATCCGTTGCTGCTGACGACGGGACGCATTCTCAGCCAGTACAATGTCGGTGCCCAGACCCGTCGCACCGAAAACGTCGTGTGGCACGAGGAAGACCGGCTGGAGATTCACCCCCACGATGCCGAGGAGCGCGGCGTGCGCGATGGTGATTGGGTGAGGCTCAAGAGCCGTGCCGGCGAGACCACGTTGCGCGCGCTGATCACCGATCGCGTCGCGCCGGGCGTGGTCTACACGACTTTCCACCACCCGGACACGCAGGCCAACGTCATCACCACTGACTTCTCCGACTGGGCCACCAACTGTCCCGAGTACAAGGTCACGGCGGTGCAGATCTCGCCCTCCAACGGGCCGTCGGAATGGCAGAAGACCTACGACGAGCAGGCTCGCAATTCGCGGCGCATTGCGCCCGTTGTGGAGGCTGCGGAGTAATCGTGCGCGATCCGGTTCGTACCGTCGACCGTCTGGCATGGCGCGATGGCCGTCTCAACGAGGGTACGCGCGCGATCCCCGAAGAGACCGCGCTGGCGCTGACTTATAATGGCGGCACCTACGCTGTCATGATGGGCACGCCGCAAAATCTCGGCGAATTCGCCATCGGCTTCAGCCTCAACGAAGACATCGTGCAGGCGCCAGAGGAGATTTCCTCGCTGGAGATCGTTGACCTCGACGACGGCATCGAACTGCGAATGTGGCTGGCGGAAGAAAAGGCAGCCCGTCTCAACGAGCGACGGCGGCATATCGCAGGGCCTACCGGCTGCGGACTTTGCGGAATCGATTCGATCGCCGAGGCCCTGCGTCCCGCCGCCGTCGTTAGCAGGGGGCGCTCGTTCGCGCCGCGCGGGCTCATGACGGCGATGGCAAGCATTTCTCCGTTGCAGCCGATCAACATCGAAACCCGCGCCGCTCACGCCGCGGCGTTCTGGACGCCTGCGGCCGGTATCGTTGCGCTGCGCGAGGACGTCGGCCGCCATAACGCGCTCGACAAGCTGGCTGGAGCGCTCGCGCAAGCCAAAGTACCGGCAAGCGAAGGCGCCGTGTTGCTGACCAGCCGCGTCTCGGTCGAAATGGTCCAGAAGACGGCGGCAATCGGCGCGCCGGTCATGGTCGCCGTCTCGGCGCCGACCGCGCTTGCGGTCAGGATGGCGGAGGCCGCCGGCATTACGCTCGTCGCCATTGCCCGCGCCGACGGGTTCGAAGTTTTCACCCATCAAGATCGCATCACGCCCGTTGCGCTCGTGCAAGGAACTGCCCATGTCGCATAGCAACCGCAACAACCTGGTCTACATGGCCAATCAAATCGGCAAATTTTTCGAAAGCCAGGGGCATGATCAGGAAGTGGCCGGCGTGGCCGACCACATCCGCAAGTTTTGGGACCCGCGGATGCGCAAGGGAATCTACGCGCATCTCGACGCAGGTGGCGTTGGCCTCGACCCGAACGTCCTCGAAGCCCTTACGACGCTTCGGAAGGCCGATACGCTGCTGTCAAGCTAGGCGGTGCCTTCCTCAAGCAGTGCTTTAAAAACCCGCCGCACTTCTATCTGGGTCTCCTTGACCCGTGCTTGAAGCGAAGAAAAGTCCGGCGCGTCGCCAGCCCGCGCCATGATCTGCAAGAGATCTTCCCCGGCGGTCTCCGGATTGAATCTCTCGTTGACGCATAGCCGCAGGACTTGCGTCAGGTCGTGATAAAGCAGTGCGGCCGACCGCAATATCTCCGCTGACGCTGCCGGCAATACGCCGAGCCGTGCGGCGTTGTCGAGCACATGCAGCGTGTTGACGTCGAGAATGTCCGGCTTGTCGGCGGCATGGGCGAGTTGGAGGTACTGGGCGATGAAATCGATATCGACCAGCCCGCCCGCGACATACTTCAGGTCCCACACATCGTCCTCGCCTTTTTCCAGGGCAATGGCACGGCGCATGTCGGCGACGTCGAGCGCGACGCCCGCCGCGTCCCGCGACCGCGTCAACACCTGGCGAATGACGCTCTCTATCCGGTCGCGAAATCCCGGCGAGGCGGAAATCACCCGCGCCCGGGTGAGCGCCATATGTTCCCAGGTCCAGGCCTCCTTGTCCTGGTATTCGGCGAACGCATCGACGTGCGAGGCCACGGGACCGGCACGGCCCGACGGCCGCAACCGCATGTCGATGTCATAAAGCACGCCATAGTTCGTCCGCGTCGTGAACGCGCTGATCAGCCGCTGCGTGAAGCGCGCAAAATATTGCGCGCCGTGCAGCGACTTGGCGCCGTCGGAATCCGGCTGCTCCGGATCGAAGTCATACAGCAGGATCAAATCCAGATCGGAAGCTGCCGTCATCTCGCGGCTGCCCAGCCTTCCCATCGCCAGGATCGCGGTTTCCTGTCCCCCGATCCGGCCGTATTGGACGGCGAACTGTTCGGTCACCAGCCCGTGCACGGTGTGAACGATGCCCTCGGCGACGTCGGCGAATGCCGTGCCTGCCTGCTGGGCCGAGACCGTTCCCGACAGGATCCGCGCGCCGATCAGAAACAGGCTTTCCTGGCCGAACACCCTCAAGCGGTCGAGAAACTCCTCATAAGCACCGGCGTCCTCAAGCGTTGAAGCCAAACGCGCGGACAGCTCCTGCCGGTCCGGCATGGCGCCGAAGAAGCGCGGATCGATCAAGCCGTCCATGATCTGCGGCTGCCGCGCCAGCATGTCGCCAAGCCGCGGGGCGGCCCCCAGGATCAAGGCCACCAGCGCCACGAGATCGCGGTTTTGGCTAAGCAGGACAAACAGCCTGCCGCCGCGTTGCAAGGCCCCGAGAAAACGGTCGAAGACCACAATCGCATTGTCCGGATCTTCGGCATTCGCAAGGCCGTTGATCAGCGAGGGAAGAAACTCGACAAACGAATTGCGGGTCGCCTCGACCCTGAATACGCGATAGTCGCCATCCAGCCATTGCCGCACCGTTGCGGCCACCGCGACCGGCTTCTTGAACCCGAGCGAAGTCAGGTGCGCGATCAGCCGCGGATCGTCAGGCCCCGCTGTATAGTCTACCTCGGGCAACCTGGCGGTGCCTGCGGGATCGCCCTCGAAGAGCTTGGCGTAATGCCCCTGCACGATGGTGAGATGCCTGAGCAGGACGTTGGCAAACGCAGCGCGGCTCTCATAACCGAAAAAGCGCGCGAATTGTTCGACCGCTTGAGGATCTTCAGGCAATGCGTGGGTTTGCTCGTCTGCCACCATTTGCAGGCGGTGTTCGACCCGGCGCAGGAATTCGTAGGCCGCGGCGAGCTGATCGCGGGCTTCGAACGTAATCCAGTCACTCGAAGCCAGCCGATCGAGCGCCTCGAGCGTCGGCCGCACCCGCAATTCGGGATGCCGGCCCCCGGTAATCAACTGCTGGGTTTGCGCGAAGAATTCGATTTCGCGGATACCTCCGCGTCCGATTTTGACATTATGCCCCTCGACCGCGATTTCGCTTTGCCCGCGATAGGTCTGCATCTGTCGCTTCATGTCGTGCACGTCGGACAGCGCGGCAAAATCCAGATGCTTGCGCCAGACGAACGGTGAGAGCTCAGCGATCAGCGCCTCCCCGGCCTGGAGGTCGCCGGCACAGGCCCTCGCCTTGATCATGGCGGCACGTTCCCACGTGCGGCCTTCGCGTTCGTAATAATGCAAGGCCGACGCGATTGAAATCGCCAGCGGCGTGGAGGCCGGATCGGGGCGCAGCCGTAAATCGACCCGGAACACGTAACCCTCGCCGCTGCGCTGCTGCAGCATCCGCGATAATCCTTGCGCGATACGGACAAAGAACGGTTGCGGTTCGATATCGGGCGCAAGCGAGGGCGCCTCGGCGTCGTAAAAAATGATCAGGTCGATGTCGCTGGAAAAATTCAATTCGCCCGCGCCCATCTTGCCCATCGCCAGCACGACCAGCCCGCTGCCCTGCTCCGGCCGCTCCGGGTCCGGCGGCAGCATCCTTCCACGCGTGGTTTCCTGCCGCAGCAGGAAGTGCAACGCCGATTGCACCGAGGTGACGGCAAGATCGGTCAACGCGGCCGTCACTTGCATGACCGGCCATACGCCGCCGATGTCGCTGAGCGCGATCAAGAGCGACGCCTCGGCCTTCGCGCGACGCAGAACCTGCATCGCCTGCGCCTCGTTCGACGCCCCCCATACGTCGTCGCGGGTCTGCTCGATCAGCTCTTTGAAGTGCCGATCGGGCTCGCTCTCCAAAACCCTGAGCGTACGGGCCGCGTCGGACCGGATCAGATCAAAGAGGTAGGGTGAAGCTTCAGCGACGCCCGCGAAAATCTGCCCGGCAAAGGGATAGCGCGCGAACAGGCTTTCAAACTCGGTCGCCTGTCCGGCCGTGAGATCCGACAGCCAGCCCGAAAGCCGCTGCTTGGCCTTATCCGGGTCCGACAAATGCGGTCCGGCGATAAAACGCGCAGCGAGCGAAGCGGGATGGACATTCGCATCACCAGTTCTGCGACGAGTCATGGCGAATGTCGATCCAGAAGAAGCACAAGCCTGCGGCCAAATCGCAGCGGCGAAACCAGGCGCGTCGATTCACGCGGCCTTCTGTGGCACATCCTGCATTTGAACCGCAAGCCGGTCACTGCCGCCGGACAATACCGGAATCGCGAGCGTAGCGATAAGCCCCGGATGGGCGTCATCAAGCCGCAGATCGCCACCGTGCAGCGTCGCTACCGCCGATGCCAAACTCAGTCCAAGCCCAGAACCCGGCTGGGTTCGGCTTGCTTCCAGCCGAACGAACCTTTCGACCGCGTGTTTGCGGTCTGCCACCGGAATCCCCGGCCCGCGGTCGGTGACGCTGAGCAGCACCCGATCGCCCACGCGCCTGGCCTCGATCAGAATCTCCCGGCGATCTGCTTCGGCCGTGACGCCTGCGCCCGCCGGCATTGTCGCAAAGATGGGTTTGCCATATTTGATGGCGTTCTCGACCAAGTTCGCCAAGGCCTGGCTGATCAATTCGCGATTGGCATGAACCGGCGCCGTTTCGACCTTCACGCGCAACGTCATGCCGTCGTCTTCGGCGAGCGGTTCATAGAGCTCGTGAATGCCGCGAGCAACGTCGGCGGCATCAAAGTCGTCCATGTTGCCGCGGGCTTGCCCGGATTCGGCGCGGGCGATCATCAGAAGCGCGTTGAAAGTTCGAATCAGGCCGTCGGATTCCTCGATGGTCCGCTCCAGTGCCGAACGGTACTCGACCTCGGTTCTGGATTTCGCAAGCGCGTCCTCGGCGCGGTTGCGCAGACGCGTCAGCGGTGTCTTCAGGTCATGGGCGATATTGTCGGAGACTTCCTTCAATCCCGTCATCAGCGCCTCGATGCGCTCCAGCATGGCGTTGAGGTTTTCCGCGAGGCGATCGAGTTCGTCGCCGCTGCGTCCCACTGGAAGACGCCCGGTCAAATCACCAGCCATGATGCGCTGGGTCGTGCCGGTCATGGCATCGATCCGCCGCAGAACCCGCCGCGCGACAAAGATGCCGCCGCCAAGGCCAAGCACCACCACGATCAGAAGCGAAAACTGCGCCGCCTTGGCGACGATCCCGAACAACCGCCGCCGCTCCTCGAGGTCACGCCCGATCAGAAGCCGGAAACCGCTGGAGAGTTCGGTGACCTTCACCAGCGCGAAATGATTGCTGGAATCCTGTTCGTCAAGCCGCCGGTAGGCAGTCTCGGACCATCCCGTCGTTGCCATCACCCCCGGCGAGAGAGAGCCGACATTGCCAGCGACCGCCTGCCCCGCCGGCGTCGTCACGAGATAGAGATTGGCGCCGGGACGCAGCGCGCGATTTTCGATGGTGAGAACCAGTGCGCGCAGACCGCGCCGGCCGAAAATATCGCTGACCTCGCCGGTTTCCGCATTCACCGTGGTCGTGATCTGTTCAGTGATCAGGCGGCGCGTGTTCCAGGCAAAAAAGCCGAGCAGGAACGCCGCGAACAGCGCGAACAGAAACAGATAGACCAGCGTCAGGCGGAACGCTGTGGTTCGGATCAGCTTACCGAATGCCGTCACGGATCATGTATCCCGCGCCGCGAATGGTGTGAAGCAACGGGCGCTCGAACCCCTTGTCGATCTTGGAGCGCAACCGTGAGATGTGCACATCGATCACATTGGTTTGCGGATCGAAGTGATAATCCCAGACGTTTTCCAGAAGCATGGTCCGCGTCACAACCTGGCCAGCATGCTTCATCAGATATTCCAGGAGCCGGAACTCGCGCGGCTGCAGCGTCAATTCCTCCTTGCCGCGCATCACGCGGTGCGAAAGCCGGTCGAGCTCCAGATCGCCGACGCGATAGGTGGTTTCCTCGGCTGGGCCGCCGTGGCGCCGCGACAATACTTCGACCCGCGCGAGCAGCTCGGCAAAGGAATACGGTTTTGGCAGGTAGTCGTCGCCGCCGGCGCGCAGGCCCTTGATGCGGTCGTCGACCTGTCCGAGCGCCGAAAGAATCAGGACGGGGGTACGGTTGCCCTTCTCGCGCAGCGCGCCAATCAGCGACAGGCCATCGCGTTTGGGGAGCATGCGATCGACCACGAGGACGTCGTAATCTCCGCCTTCGGCAAGCGCGAGCCCTTCCTCGCCATCGCCGGCAAGATCGGCCACATACCCTACTTCACGGAACGCCTTGACCAGATAGTCGGCGGACTCCCGGTCGTCTTCGATAATCAAAAGTCGCATCTGGGTGTCGGTTGCGATCGCGGTCACGTGGGAGCTTCCATCACCATGGCGCGGCCGGGGGCCTCATGCAAGACGATCGGACGCGCCCTATTGAGCCAAATGAAGCCAAAAAAGCGGGCGGTGAAGCTGGGGGGACCTCACCGCCCTTTGACCTCCCGACGGAGGGGGGCGTTTTCCACCGGAAGGTAGTCAAGGAAGCGGGTTCATGACCCGCCCCCGAGGAAAGCGCCGTCGGCGGGGGCGATTGTGCCAACGGTACCCTCCATTTCGTCGTACCCGACGCTTAGCCCTTCGCCAGCGGGACCGCGACAAAACGCGAAGATCCGCCGCTCTTGACCCGCATCAGGACGCTGTTCTTGTTGTCGTTACGCGCGGCGGTGATGGCCTCTCGCACGTCTCCGACGTTGGCAACGCTCTTGCCGGCGACTTCCAGAATGACATCGCCCTCCTTGAAACCGCGTTCAGCCGCTGCGCTCTTCGGATCGACATCGGTTACCACCACACCGTCCTTTCCGGCGCCGGCGACGCTATTGGCCGGCGCAAGAGTCAACCCCAGCTTCGGCACATCGGTTCCACGGGCCGTACTGCCCTTGTCGCCATTATCGGTGTCGGCCTTGGCCTCGAGCGTATTCGGCAACTGCCCGAGGTTAAGGCTGATCGTCTTGTCCTGGCCCTTATGCAGCACGTTGAGCTTGACCGCAGTCCCGGGGGACAACCCGCCAATGGTGCGGGCGAGTTCGCGGGCATCCTTGACCGTTTCGCCGTTCACCGCCGTGATCACGTCGCCGGACTCGATCCCGGCTTTCGACGCCGGACCGTTCGCCTGCGGTTCCGCAACCAGCGCACCTTCCGCCTTCTTCAGGCCGAGGCTGTCGGCGATATCGGGCGTGACCGGCTGAATCTGGACGCCGATCCAGCCGCGGCTCACCGAACCCTTGTCCTTGAGCTGCGCAACCACGCTCTTCACGGTGGAAGCCGGGATCGAGAACGCAATGCCCACGCTGCCGCCGGACGGCGAATAGATCGCGGTATTGACGCCCATCACCTCGCCTTCCGTATTGAAGGCCGGACCACCCGAGTTGCCCTTGTTTACGGGCGCGTCGATCTGGATGAAATCGTCATAGGGACCATTGCCGATGTCGCGGCCGCTGGCCGAAACGATACCGGCCGTCACCGTGCCACCGAGCCCGAAGGGATTACCGACCGCGAGAACCCAATCGCCGATCCGCGGTTTGCCGTCGGACAGTTTGGCGAACGGGAAATTCGATCCGCCTTCAACCTTGATCAGCGCCAGATCGGTGCGAGCGTCGGTTCCAATCACCTTGGCACTGTAGGTCTTGCCGTCATCGGTGGTCACTTCGACCTTGTCGGCGCCGTCCACGACGTGGTTGTTGGTCACGGCAAAGCCGTCAGCCGAAATGAAGAAACCCGAACCCTGCCCGGTCACCACGCCACGGCCACGCGGAATGCCGCGCAAGCCGGGTGGCAGGTCTCCCCCGCCGAAGCGGCGGAAGAAGCGCTCCATCGGAGATCCCGGCGGGAACGGCGAGTCGTCATTGTTGTCGCCGTCGTTCTTGGCGACCTTCTCGTTGATGTTGACCTTCACCGAAATCACGGACGGTTTGACGCGCTCGACGATGTCGGCAAAGCCGACCGGCTGGGCGACCTTGCGAACCTCGTTGTTGACCTGCGCGTGCGCAGCAGTGCTGAAGATATCGACCGGGCCGGAAGGCGACCCAAAGCCGTAAATGGCAACGCCGAGGCCGGCAACGACCGACGCCATCAGCGCGAATCTGCGTGCCGACAAAACCGAGCGACGCGGCGTTCGATAGGACGGAAGTGAGGAAAGATCGGTGGGGCGATCGGTCATAAAAGCTTCTCCAGAACCTGAATCAAATTGTGCGGGGCAAGCACAGGTACGCCCCAAACATGGGTATTTCCCCCTTACGGTGCGCTGGCGGAGGAATTAAACTTTGGTAATGAACAGGCCATTCTATGCGGCGGATTATCGCAGGCCGAATGAGCTCGCGCGGCACTTCCTGCCGCTATTTTTCGGAAGCCTGCTCCGCGGCGATGAGCTGATTGAGCCGCGCCTCTTCTTCAGGCGTCAGCCTTAACAGCGCCGCATCCTGCCCCGCACCGGATCGAGCACGGCGACGGCCCTGAATCCACGGGGCAATACCGCCGCCTGCCAATGCGAGCGGCGTCAAAAACCAGAGCAGCCAGGTGTGCGAGTTGAGGCGGGGCTTCAACAGCACGAACTCGCCATAACGCGCCACCAGAAAATCCATCACCTGCGAATCGCTGTCGCCGGCGGCGATCCGCTCGCGAACCAACAGCCGCAGGTCCCGCGCCAATGGCGCTTCCGAATCGTCGATGGACTGGTTCTGGCAGACCATGCAACGCAGCTCGCGCGACAAATCCCGCGCCCGGGCTTCCTTGGCGGAATCCGCCATGACCTCGTCGGGCTGCACGGCAACGGCCGAGGTCGCCATCATCGCAACGATCGCCAAGGCGAGAAGGAAAGCTCGTTTCAAGACATCACTCCGCCGGCTGCAATCCGCGCAGCGATTTCGCGGGTTTCGGTGCGCCGACCCGCAGACGCCGATCCGACAACGACAGCATGCCGCCGAATGCCATCAGCACTGGACCGAACCAGATAAACAGCACGAGAGGCTTGTGATAGATCCGGACCGCGACCGAACCATCGGGTGCGATGTCGCCAAGCGAGATATAAAGCTGGCTCGCCCCGCGCGATAGCAACGCGGCTTCGGTCGTAGTGGCGCTGCGCGTCGTGAAGTTGCGTTTCGACGGCGTCATCGTGGCGATCACGCGACCATCGACCAGGACGCTGAATTTGGCAGCCGTTTCGCGGTAGTTCGGCCCTCCGCGCGGCGTCAAGCTTTCGAGCTTGAGGCCGTATCCTGCGATACTGGTGACGTCGCCTGCTCGCATCGACCTGATATTTTCGCTGTTCCAGGTGGTCTCGCAGACGATGCCGATCAACGCGAGGCCGACGCCGGCATGGGCGAACATCGTGCCCCAGGATGAACGCGGCAGACCGCGTGCACGCCGTAGTGCAACGCCAAGCGGCAACCGAAACAGCCCCGTGCGCTCGACGATATCGATAATGGCGCCAATGATCACAAACATCGCGAGACCGATCGCCAGCGGCGCGAAGGTGCTGCCACCGAGCGTCCAGGCCCACACCACGGCGACCACGATCAACGCCACAATACCCGCCGCTATCAGGCGCTGGGCGGCGCCGAGCAGGTCGCCACGCTTCCACGCCAGCAGTGGCCCAAAGGGCAGCGCAGCCATCAACGGAATGAACAACGGCCCGAAGGTCAGATTGAAGAACGGCGCGCCGACCGAAATCTTTTCTCCGGTCATCGTTTCCAGCGCGAGCGGATAGAGCGTTCCGACAAAAACCGTCGCGCAGGCGGTGGTCAGGAGCAGGTTATTGAGAACGAGGGCACCTTCTCGCGAGATCGGCGCGAACAGACCGCCTTGCTTGAGGGACGAGGCACGAAAGACATAGAGCGAAAGACTGCCGCCGATGAAGACGCACAGGATCAACAGGATGAACACGCCGCGCCGCGGATCGTTGGCAAACGCATGGACCGAAGTGAGCACGCCTGAGCGAACCAGAAAGGTACCCAACAAGGACAGCGAGAAAGCCAGGATCGACAGCAGGATGGTCCAGACCTTGAGCGCGTTGCGTTTCTCCATCACGACCAGGGAATGCAGCAGCGCGGTGCCGGCGAGCCATGGCATCAGCGAGGCGTTCTCCACCGGATCCCAGAACCACCACCCGCCCCAGCCGAGTTCGTAATAGGCCCAGTACGAACCCATCGCGATGCCGAGCGTGAGGAATATCCAGGCGACCAGCGTCCAGGGCCTCACCCAGCGCGCCCAGGCCGCGTCGATCCGGCCTTCGAGCAGCGCCGCAATGGCAAAGGAAAAGGAGATCGAAAAGCCGACATAGCCGAGATAAAGCATCGGCGGATGCACGGCGAGACCGATATCCTGCAAGACGGGATTGAGGTCCTGTCCCTCGATCGGCGGATTGGCGATCCGCAGGAACGGATTTGAGGTCATCAGGATGAAAAGATAGAAGGCGCTGGCGATCCAGGCCTGTACCGCCAAAACGTGGGCGCGCAGCGATATCGGCAGGTTGTTGCCGAAAATCGCGACCAGACCGCCGAACAGCGCCAGGATCGATACCCAAAGCAGCATCGAGCCTTCGTGGTTACCCCACACGCCGGTAATCTTGTAGATCAACGGCTTCATCGAGTGCGAATTCTCGACCACGTTGATAACGGAAAAATCCGAGGAAACGTGGAGCGTGACCAGCGCCGCAAACGACGCCGCGACGAACACGAGTTGCGCCACCGCCGTCGAACGCGCGACATTCATCAAGGAAATTTCGCCCCAGCGTGCGCCGAGGATCGGCACCGTCGACTGAATGAGCGCCAGACCGAAGGCCAGCACCAGCGCGTAATGTCCGCTTTCGGCGATCACCGCATAGCCCCCTGTCCGCTTTGGGCGGCGCGAGCGGCCGCGGTATTGCTGCCGTTAGCGCCCGTACCGTATTCTTCTTTCCAATGCCCCTGCTTCTTCAGCGCATCGGCGACATCCTTGGGCATGTATTTCTCGTCGTGCTTGGCAAGTACGGTGTCGGCCTTGAAAACGCCGGAGGCGTCGAGCGCACCTTCTGCGACGACGCCCTGCCCCTCACGAAACAGGTCGGGCAAAATTCCCTGATAGGAAACCGGCAAGGCGGCGCTTCCGTCCCCGACTTCGAAAGTGACCTTCAGATTGTCACCATGTACCAGCGACCCCGGCTGCACGAGGCCGCCGAGCCGGAACCGCTTGCCCGGCGGAATATGCTTTTCCGCAACCATCTGCGGCGTCGAGAAAAACACGATCGAATCGCGCATCGCATTCAGCACCAGAGCTGCGGCAACCGCGAGCACGGCGAGCGAGCCGCCGATGATCGTCAAACGCCGCTGCTTGCGTGTCATTGGCCGCCTCTTTTGCGCCAGTACTGTCTGGCGCATGTTTCAAATCTTCGGCACCGCGTGCCTTCCGATTTGACCCAGGATGTTAACCACAAATGCCGCACCACGCCGTACATCGCGCTTACCCGTCGATTCCGAGATTCTTCAGACCGTCGTTGAGTTGCTGCAGCCGCTGCGGATCCTTTGCAACCGCCTGCCGTGCATCGGATGAAGCGGCCTTGGCCTTGTCGGCGTCGCCCATCACCATATAGGCCCTTACCAGCCGCAGCCATCCCTCGACGTCATCGCCATTCGCTTTCAATCGGGTTGCGAGGCGATCGACCATGCTGCGGATCATTGCGCTGCGATCGGTCTCGCTCATGTCTTTTGCCGCCGCCACCGCGTCATTCGACAAAGCCGGCACAGGGGAACCGCCGACCCTCACCAATGCAGCCTGAACCAATGGACGCCAGGGTGCGTCCGGCGGCGCCTTCTCCAGCATGGCACGCCAGATCGACGCTGCGTCGGCCGAGCGGCCATCCTGCTCGGCGGCGAGCCCGAGGAAATAGTTCGCCTTTACGTCGTCGGCGCTCAGCGCGACCGCCCGCTCGAACTCGGTCTTGGCTTCGCCGGTGACGACACCGCCAGCGGCTGCGACCAACGCTTCGCCAAGATCGGCCCGCCGGACAGCGGTTTCGCCGTTATAGGCGATCGAATTGCGGAAGGCGCGGATCGCGTCATCCATACGCCCCAACCTTGCGAGCACCGGCGCGAGGACGGCCCAGCCCCTGCCGTCCGTCGGGCTATTCGCAAGGTGCTGCTCGACCTGCGAAACGAGATTGTCGAGAGACTGCGTCTTTTCTGGGGTACGCGCACGCTCAGCCAACGGGAAGTCAGGCAGATCGGGAGAACCGAGTGGATAGTAAAGACCGACCGCGACAACAGGCAGTCCAACCAGGGCAACGACGGCAGCCACGCGCCGCAATCGAACATTCGCTCCCGGAGACGGTCGTCGCTGACCGTCGGCTGCCGCCAGCAACCGGCGACTGATCTCGACGCGGGCAGCTGCTGCTTCAGGCGCAGCGATGAGACCGGCGGAAACGTCGCGATCGACCTCGGCCAACTGGTCGCGATAGACGGCGGCCTCGCTTCCGTCTTCTTTCGTGCGATAGCCGCGGCTCAGCGGCCAGAGCACCGCAAAGATCGCCGCGGCCGTCATCAGCGCGAACACAAACCACAGCGTCATCGAGCGGGTTCCGGTGGAACGGCGCAAATCATCACGGCGCCTCGCCGCCGCTTTACACCACAGGCGTCAGATACGGGCAATTGACAATTATCAATTTGCCGGTATCGGCATGGGCCATTGAAATATTTCACTAAAACAGACTTTTCAAAGTCCGGTATTTTGCCGCTTGGCAAAGGCCGCGTCATCGGGCGCGGGTTATCCCGCCCTTGACGATTTGCGTTCGCCCGTCACGGCATTTTCGGCTGCCCTGCTCATCAGCGACGCATAATCGGCGCCGAATAGCACATCGCAAAAACGGATGGCCGCGGCCACCTGGGCCTGGCGATAGGCTCGCCCCTTGCCTTCGCTGCCCCGGAGCGACTGCACCAGCGCCTCGGTCGACTGTTCAACGTAATGCTGGAGATCGGAAAAGGTCCGCATCGTGACTTCGTTGATCGCCAACTCGCTGGCATAGGTGCGGCACACCGCGACGAATTCGATCAGGGCGGTGGTTTCGTCCACGTCGCCTGAATTGATTGAAGCTCCCGCCGCAATATCCTTGTCGGTGCGCTGGCGCAGCAGGCGCCTCACGCGGCCTGGAACGCTGTCGATTTCCGATTGCAGCGCGCTCGAGATGTCGGCGCGGATCGACGCCAGCAGCCTGCCCCAGGCTGAATCGTTGCGGAGATCGAGTTCGGTCCGCAAACCCCGCACGCCGTCATGAAGCGTTTTCAAGTGCTCGCCGACTTCGCCGAAACGACTACGCTTGATGTCGATCCGCAACGTTGCCGCCAGACAGGACAGGTCATGCAAAGCGATGGTCACGGCGATACCGTAGGGCGTCGAGGCGACGCGCAACTCGTCGTCGGACGCCGACATGCGGACTGCCAGGCGGATGATCTGCCACGGCGCGGCTAACCGCTGCATGACCAGCGACAGCGCAAAAGGCAGCAATTGCGGTGTCTGCAAGGCGGGGACGCCAAGCGCGGTGGTCACTGCCTCGATCTGCGTGTCGTTGAAGACCCGCATGTAGCTGGGAATCCGGCTGTTGAACGTGTCGAAGGCTTCGCGTGCCTGCAATATACCGGCGATCGACGGCAGGTCTTCGATCACATCCGCCCCGCCAATGCGCGTGAGCGCGCGCCGGCTGTCGGTGCCCGGCGCGGGGTTTGCGATAGCCTGTAGCGCAGCCGCGGCGGCAAGCTGAAGTTTTCGCGCCTTGGCCTCGATCTCGGGCGAGGTTCCGTTTTCCGGGCCACGGGAAAGCGCCGCCTCCAATTCGTTCGCCAGATCCGGCGCGCCCTCGCGGGCCAGCCACTGCCAGACCGGCACCAGCGACGCACGACGGATCTGCCCCAACCGCGCGACGACGTTATTTTCGATCAGGAACGGTTCCAGCGGACGAAACAGCAGCCGGCTCGGATTGTCGGTGCGCGGCCGCGCCTCGTCATCGGCGCCACGCACGATCTTGCGCAACTGCTCAAGTACAAGGGTAGCGACCGTGGTCTCTTCGCCGCGTTCGATGGCGCGCTCGAACTCTCTCATCAGCAGCGCCTGCGCCTGGGGCGACAGCCGGGTGAGATAGTCCTTCAGCCGTTCGATTGATGTCTGGCTCATGCGCCCGGACTGCAAACTTGGGTGGCGCGGACAGCAAAAATACGTCCACGGGGTATAGTAAAAGCCACCGCGTTAAGAAGTCGTTTAGGATGACCAAACGCAGAGGGAGCTATCAAGCCATAAATCTATCTTGAGTTGTAGATTTATGCCGCGGGCAGCAAGAGCTCTGCCCGCAACCCTCCGATCGGGGCATGGCCGAGGGTGAGGCTGCCGCCGTAGAGCGCGGCGAGATCGACCACGATCGATAGTCCGAGGCCGGAGCCGGGCTTGGATTCATCAAGCCGCTGGCCCCTGCGGGACACCTGGGCACGCTCGTTCTCCGAAAGACCGCGCCCGTCATCATCGACGATGATGCGCAGCATCGGCGTTGCGCCGGACGTAGCCGGCTGCTCAGCATGAACCTCGATCGAGACCCGCGAGGTCGCCCACTTGCAGGCGTTGTCGACCAGGTTACCGGCCATCTCCTCGAGGTCCTGGCGTTCACCGCGAAACCTTGTCTTTGATCCGGCAGATACCTCGATGGTGATGTCGCGGTCGCGATGGATCTTTTCCATGGTACGGCGCAAGGCTTCCACCACCGGGTCGACTTCCGTGATCGTCCCCACGATGGTGAGGCGTGCTGCAATCCGCGCGCGCTCCAGATGGTGGGCGACCTGATCCCGCATCACGTCCGCCTGCTCAAGAACCTTCGCGGCGAACAGATCGGAAGAATGGGCCGTGGCCTCGTTGACGATAACCGACAGCGGCGTCTTGATCGCGTGGGCCAGGTTGCCGACGTGGGTGCGGGCGCGTTCGACGATTTCCCGGTTGGCGTCGATCAGGGCGTTGGTTTCGCGCGCCAGCGGCGCTATCTCGACGGGGAATTCGCCCTCAAGCCTTTCGGCGCGCCCGGACCTGATATCGGCGATCGAGTCCGAGATGCGCTTGAGCGGCGCCAATCCAAAGCGGACCTGGAAAATCGTGGTCAGCACCAGGACGATCGAAAGGGCAACAAAAGTGCCGCCGAGATAGTAGTCGAAGTTGCGGGTCTCGTCGAAGATCTCCGTCGCATCGCCGGCGACGTCGACAAGAAACTTGCCGTCGGCGCCGAGATCGACCGGCCGCTCCACCATCCGCAGCGTCTGCCCTTCGGGACCGTCGACATAGCCGAGGCGAATGCCGGCCGCGCTCAACTCAGCGCCGTGATCCTCTAGCTTGGGCAGCTTCTTGTCCCACAGCGAACGCGAGGCGCGCACCTCTTCCTTGTCGGAATCGGTGCGCATGATCTGCCAGTACCAGCCCGACAGCGGCAGTTCGAACAGCGGTTCGCCCAGCGACTGGAATTGGTGATCGGGCGGCTCGTCGGGCGTAGCCACTTCGGCGACCAGCGTCCGAAGATAGAGATTGAGACGGCGGTCGAAAGCGCGCTCGGTCGCATCCCGATAAACCGACGACAGGATAACGCCGGTGATCAGCAGAATGACCACGACCCATGCGGTCGCGGAAAGAAACAGCCGGGTCGCAAGCGAGTTGCGGCGCATCAGGGCGTCATCCCGAACGATCTTCCGTCGCACTCGACGTCAAGAAGGGCCATGCCCGAACAGAGCACAGGAAGAGACTTCGGATCAACTGCCCGGCGCCGGAGGCGTCAGCAGATAGCCAAGTCCCCTCACGGTCTGGATGATATCGACTTCCAGCTTCTTGCGAATGCGGCCGACGAAAACTTCGATGGTGTTCGAGTCCCGATCGAAATCCTGATCGTAGAGATGTTCGACCAGCTCGGTTCTGGAAACCACACGTCCGGTGTGATGCATGAGGTAGGCCAGGAGCCGGTATTCGTGCGAAGTCATCTTGATCGGGTTGCCGGATACGCTGACGCGGCCGGTGCGGGTGTCGAGCGAAACCGGACCGCACGTCAGCTCCGACTGGGCATGACCGGTCGAGCGGCGGAGCAGCGCGCGAATGCGCGCCAGGATTTCTTCGAGGTGAAAGGGCTTCGCCACATAGTCGTCGGCGCCCGCATCGAAGCCCTGAACCTTGTCGCTCCAGCGGTCACGCGCGGTCAGAATGAGCACCGGCATCGAGCGTCCGTTGCGGCGCCAGGCCTCGAGCACGGAAATGCCGTCCATCTTCGGCAAGCCGATGTCGAGTACAACCGCATCGTACGGTTCGCTGTCGCCGAGGAAATGCCCCTCTTCGCCGTCGAAGGCGCGATCGACCACATATCCAGCGTCCGTCAGCGCCGTCGTAAGCTGGCGATTGAGATCCGGATCATCCTCGACGACAAGTAAGCGCACGCGGGTCTCCAAAGGTAGCCATAACCAGTGCCGCAAGATGAGCGCCGCGGCCGTGAACGGCGTATGAACGGCGTTGACGGGCAAGATTACTTTTTCTTCACAACCGCTTTCAACGATATTCGGGTCGAAAAGCTATTGTGGCAGTTCAGAAGTCCGCATGGTTTTGTGCCGCGGGTTGGTCATGCGGACTTCCGAACCAAAGCCACACTATATCAACAGGTTTGCTGGTGTCCTTTCGATTCCGAAGTTCGACACGTGGCTCCGCAAGATGCTACGAACTTCGGAATCGGGACACTAGCCGCGGAAGCATTAACGCCCTGCCGGGGCTCCCTTGATGACGATGAAATCGATTGGGCCACCCGGTTTTTCGTCGTCGAAAACGCCGATGGTCAGCCGCCCGGTTCGCCAAGCCAGCGTGTCCAGATTGGTTCGGCCTTCGTAAAGCAGCGGGCCGTCGGGGCAGTTATCATGGCCATGAACGACGTGGAGATTGCCAAAGCCTTCGGAGTATCCTTTGGGATAACGCTTCCACAGCAGTGTCTTTTCGCTTTGGCGATCGAGAGGAATTTCGGGATCAATGCCCGCATGCACATAAAGACGATAGGCATCGACATGGAATAGCCGCAAGCGGCCAAGCCAGTCGATGTGGGATTGCGGCACTTGAGCGGGATCACCGCCATAGGAAGCGAGCGCGGTATCGCCGCCCTTCCCCAGCCAATCCGCCATTTTCGAAGCCTCGCGCAGCGCATCTACCATCATGGCGTCGTGGTTGCCCTTCAGCGTCACGAGCGCAAACCCGCGGCCGACACCCGGGAGCAGCCGCTCGATCACACCGTTGCTCGACGGTCCCTTGTCGACATAGTCGCCGATCGCGACGATGGTGTCCTTTTCGCCGTTCGATCGGGCGGCAATTTCAGCGAGGCCATGGTCCAGGAGATCGAGCCGGCCATGGATGTCCGGAATGACGAAGGTCTGGCTCATGGCTAACGCTGCACTCGCGGGTTCGATATCGTAGGTAAGCGCAAGATCTGGCGGGTAGAGCTGCGGCAAATGATCCGGGCCGGAACTGATGATATTTACCAACTACAGATGTAACTGAAACGATGACTGCAAACCGGTTGAGGTCAAGCCTGACGTGGCTTACCTAACGGAGCATGATTCAAAAAGTAGCTGCCGTTGTCGCCTGGCTGGCGCTCGCCTTCATTGCCTTCGTGACGTTGTCGCCGGTTGGAGCGCGGCCCTCGGTCGCCAGCCCTCATTTGGAACATTTCGCGGCTTTCGCGCTGATAGGCCTTGCCTTCGCGCTGGCTTATCCCAACCGCATATGGCTGGTTATCGGCATTGTAGCGGGAGCCGCATTCGGCCTCGAAACGCTTCAACTGCTGACGCCAGACCGACATGCTCGCGCTGCCGACGCGGTGGTGAAGTCACTGGGCGGCATCAGCGGGATTTTCGCCGGCCAACTGATGTATTTCCTGCTGCGCTTCAAGCCGGTCCAGCCGGATCACTCGATCTGAGCTGACGACCGCATCTCCGCGGCTGCCCGGCGTTTCTCGATCAACCGGAACTCGAGGCGCGGCTCGTGGCGTGGCCCTAAAAGGCCCGTCGAGGGTGCCCAAACATCGAGATACGCGGTTCAAGCGTGGTGAACTGCGCCCGACGCCGCCACCGCCATGCGCAAGTGACGTATCCGGCAAGGAAGCCCGCGACGAAAATCGAAGACTCAAGGAGAAGAGTGAGCATGGAGTGCATCCGGTTATCCCCCCGCGCTTCTTCATCGCCCAAAACAGGGCGAGGTGATGATCTGAAATGCTGAAGACCTGCCCTGCCTGCCGGCAACCTTGACGCGGATCAAAAACGATCCGAGCAAATCCTCGCGGATCCGATCATGCGCGATTCGTGATCTCTAAAAAACCGGAATAACACGGGACACCGGAATAGCACGGTCTTCGTCATCCCGGCCCAGTCAGAAAGTTCCACCGGACGATCATTCTTCTTAGGCGCGGAAAAACACGAACCAGACGACACCCAGGATCAAAACGGCAAGTCCGGTGGAGACGGCCAAAAGCGCGAGCACCGAAGGTCCGGGCTCGCCCTGCCGAGCCTCGGTTGGAGTTTCAACGATCTGACGTTGTCGTTGCTGCTGCATTGCCATGGTAGCCTCGATCTGCTTGACGGCGCGCCGCTCTCTCTCGTGGCGCGATTGGCCAACGCGTGATTTCCAACCATGTTCCGCTTGCTGCGGCGCGGTCGGGCGTTGGCCTCGTCAATAGCCGAGCCGGCATCTTCTCCGCACATCCCATGTACAGGGCGCTTACCAGAAGGGGCAACCCGGCGCGGTTAACGCCGTTATCAGATTCCCGCCCCGGCTCGTTTGAAACCCCGCGCTGCGGTGATATCGTTGGGTTTTCGTCTGTTGCGTCCAAGGAGTATCCCATGGCCCCCCGCGCCAATTGGAAGGGCTTCCTGCGCCTTTCGCTGGTGACCTGCCCTGTCGCGCTTTACCCGGCGACGTCAGACGCCGAAAAGGTCAGCTTCAATCAGATCAACCGGAAGACCGGCCATCGCATCAAATATGCCAAGGTCGACGCCGATACCGGCGAGGAAGTCGCCTCCGAGGACATCACCAAGGGCTACAAGGTCGACACCGACACCTATCTCGAAGTCTCGAAAGAGGAACTCGAAGACCTCGCGCTTGAATCGACCCACACGATCGAAATCGACGAATTCGTCCCGAAGGCCGACATCGATAGCCGCTATCTGATCCGCCCCTATTATCTCGTGCCCGACGGCAAGGTCGGCCACGACGCATTCGCCGTGATCCGCGAAACCGTCCGCAGCATGAACAAGGTCGCGATCGGCCGCGTGGTATTGACCAACCGCGAGCACATTGTCGCGCTGGAACCGCTCGGCAAGGGCCTGATGGGAACGCTGCTGCGTTATCCCTACGAAGTGCGAAGCGAAGACGAATATTTCGACGACATCCAGGACGTCAAAGTCACCAAGGACATGCTGGATCTCGCCAGGCACATCGTCGAAAAGAAATCCGGATCGTTTGAGCCCGAGAAGTTCGAAGATCACTATGAAACGGCGCTGATCGATCTCATCAACAAAAAACGCAGCGGGATTCGGCCGGCAGCCAAAATCGCTCCCAAGACCGGCGGCAACGTTATCAATCTGATGGACGCGCTCAAGCGCAGTCTGGCCAACGAGCGGCAGGCCCCGCCTCCCGCCGCCAAGGTCAAAGGCAAGAAACCCAAGAAACGTATCGAGGGTCAGCGCGAGATGCTGTTGCCGATCAGCGGCAAGCGGGCAGCCAAGGAGGAAACGAAAGCACCGGCAGCAAAGAAGACCGTGCGCACGTCGGTCCGATCGAAGAAGGCCGGATAAGGCGAAGCGCCGTTACTTCAGCGACGTATTGATCGAGCCGAAGTTGGTATTGAGGGTGCTGCCGATGCCGTTCACGGCCGTGATAATGACAATGCTGAGGCCAACCGCGATCAGGCAATATTCGATCGCCGTGGCTCCGGCTTCGTCCCTCAAAAATCTCGAAATCAGCTGCAGCATCCAAAACTCCTGCCCGCAGAGCCCGAAAAAATTGCACTGCCTCAACTGGTTCTGAAATCTAAATTCCATTGGTTACAGGTGCATTGAAGAACAACCTGAATGGCCCGTTAATCGGAATGGCCTGAAAAACCCGATTTCCTGACAACCCCTTATCCGATTTCGAAAATCAGGCGCGTCCATTTTAAACGCCGCATCGATCGGTCGAGGCGAATTTAAAGAACGGTCATCAAGCAGCGACATCGCTAAACGCCGCGATTGCGGACGTCCGTCGCGCCCTTCCGCGCGCGAGCAGCGCGCGGAGCTACTCCACCGCCAGTTCAGCTGGCTGTGCCGGACCCGCGAGCGGCCTCTCTTCCATCAGGCCCATGGCAATCGACGCGACGACCATCATCGCGGCGGCCGCGCCGAACACGTACCGGAACGCGGCGATCATATCGGCGGCCGGAATCGAACTCACGGCGCCATGCTGCTCGCCGGAAAGCGAAACGTCCGGGCCGAGCGCCGTCAGCAGAACAGCCGAAAATACCGCAACCGTGAAAGACGCCATCAATGCGCGAAAGAAGTTGGTCGCCCCGGTGATGGTACCGACCTGCGATCGCGCGACTGCATTTTGCGAGGAAACAGTTGAAACCGGAAAGGCCGTGCCCAAGCCCAGTGCGAACACCGAGAGCAGAACCAGCAACAGCCACAGCGGCATCGGCGCCACTGCCAGCGCCGCCGCGGTAGCGGCGGCTACGATGGTTCCGACGATGGCAACCCGCTTGTAGTGCCTGGAGCGAGCCATGGTTCGTCCGGCAATCGCAGCGCCGCCCGTCGAAACCGCAGCCAACGGGATCAGCGCCATACCGGCTTCGCTCGCGCTGAGGTGATAGACCCCTTGGTAATAAAGCGGCAGATAGACCGTCAGCCCCAGCATCGCCCCCATCGCGCAACCGCCGCAAACCATGGCGTAAGGCACGACGGTTCCACCCATCAGTGAAAGTGGCAGGAACGGCTCGTCGGCCCGCAACGCGTGCCACACGAAACCAAACGCCAGTGCGACCGAGGCGCCGATCATCGCCATGATGACGGGTGAAAGCCAGGCATAACGGTTGCCGCCCCAGGTCAACACCAGCATCACGACCACGGCGGCCGCCATCAGCAGCACGCCACCGAGCCAATCGACCTTGCGACGCCGGTGAAAAACCGGGATCCGCCCCATCTTCGGCAGCAGCATGGCGAGCGACGCAAGCCCGAGCGGCACATTGATCCAGAAAATCATCGACCAGTGGAGATGTTCGGCAAAGACGCCGCCGAGGATCGGCCCGCCGATGCCTGCCGCCATCCACACGCCGCTGAAATAGGCCTGATACTGGCCGCGCTCACGTGGCGTGACGACGTCGGCGATCACGGTCTGGACGATCGGCAGGATGCCGCCACCGCCAAGGCCCTGAAGGCCCCGTGCGATGATCAGGATGGTCATGCTGGGAGCGAGCGCGCACAGGATCGAGCCCACTATAAAGAGGCTCAACGAGGTGACGATCGTGGCACGGCGGCCGTAGATGTCGCTCAAGGTGCCGAACACCGGCGCCACCGCGGTCGACGCCAGCAGATAGGCTGTGATCACCCACGACAGGCTGGAAACGTCTCCGAACTGCCGGCCGATGGTTGGCAAGGCTGTCGCAACGATGGTCTGGTCGAGCGCGGCCAGAAACATCGTCAGCATCAGGCTCATCAAGATGGTGCGCACTTCGCCAGGCAACAGCGGCGCCGGCGGCGCAATCGGAGGCGCGTCGCTGATAGCGGGGATATCCGCTGGCACCAGCGTAGGTTCGTTGGCGAGGCTTTCAGACAATGTCTGCTGATCGGTCAGTGGACGGCCCTGCCGTTCGAACTTGTTCATGCGCACGTGGTGCTGAAAAAAATGCGGCGGCTCGCCGCCTGTGGAACACGCGTTCTATTTAGGCGACCAATCGGGGCCGCGGCAGCCAGCCGGGCGCATGGGTGCTTCCCGGTGAACGCGGCGGCCTGGCGAGAATACCCGCTATCCTGATGAGGACGGGCGTTTTTTCAGACGGGCGCGTTTGGGCAGCAGCGACGGCCATTGCACGATGTGATCTTCGAGATCTTCGTCTGCAATCTCGTTCTCGGTTGCCTGCACGCGTCCGCGTACGGAAACACCGGCCTCGTGAACCGTATTGGGGTCACCCGAAATCAGCGGATGCCACCAATAAAGGTCTCGCCCTTCGGCTACCAATCGGTAACCGCAGCTCGGCGGCAGCCAATTCAGCGTTCGCACGTTGGCGGGGGTCAGCCGGACGCAGTCGGGAACCTGCTCGGAACGGTGCGCATAATCCTTGCAAGCGCAAAGGCCTGCATCCAGAAGTTTGCAGGAAACGTGCGTGAAATAGATCTTCCCGGTATCCTCATCCTCGAGTTTTTCCAGGCAGCAGCGGGCACAGCCGTCACACAGGCTTTCCCATTCCACATCCGACATCTCTTCCAATGTCTTGGTTTTCCAGAAGAATCCCTCCTGTCCGGAGGGCGACTGGGGCTTTTTGGTCATAGGCTTCGGATTTTTCGGGTGTTTGCTGCGTTGTTCTTCTAGGCGCTGGAGCTTGATACATGCAAGCCCGGGATATCGCCGCTTGACGAGACCCGGATGGCGTTATCCCCTCCCCTTGAAATGTGAGCCCAGCCATTGGTTTATCGTCCCCGCTCGGCTAGATAGATTGGTGGTAGCCGGGGCACCGTTATGCCTTGGGTTTGCCGCATCATTCCCGCAAGATTTGAGAATCCTGCACCGCAAACGGTGGCTGATCTCAAGTCGAAAAACGAAACTGGAATTCCAGTTTCAGGTAACGCCTGCTCGTGCGCAAAACCGTGTTCGCCGAATGGAGCAAGAAAATCCGGCATCGGATGCTGGATTTGGACGCGCGCATCGATTCGACGCTGTTCTCGGCCGGCAAGGGCTCCCGCGAGCTCTATGAGCGTTACTCGGCCTTCATGGACCGCTTTCACGTCGGTCATTGGAAGCGTTGGGTCTTCATTGAACCGTTGTCGGAAGCCGCCACCATCGGGCTCGGCGGCCTGATCCTGATGCTGGCGCTCGCGGTGCCCGCTTTCCGCGAAACCGCCGACGAGGACTGGCTGAAAAAATCCGATCTCGCCGTTACCTTCCTCGATCGTTACGGCAACCCGATCGGCACCCGCGGCATCAAACACAATGATTCGATCCCGCTTGAGGATTTTCCGGACGTCCTGATCAAGGCGACGCTGGCGACCGAGGACCGCCGTTTCTACGACCACTTCGGCATCGACGTCGCCGGCACGTTGCGGGCGCTCGTAACCAACGCGCAAGCCGGCGGCGTACGGCAGGGCGGTTCGTCGATCACCCAGCAATTGGCCAAGAACCTGTTCCTGAGCAATGAACGCACGATCGAACGCAAGGTGAATGAGGCGTTCCTGGCGATCTGGCTGGAAACGCGGCTCACCAAGAACGAGATTCTCAAGCTCTATCTCGATCGCGCCTATATGGGCGGCGGCACTTTCGGCGTCGACGGCGCGGCCCATTTCTATTTCAACAAGTCGGCGCGCGACGTTAATCTCGCCGAAGCTGCGATGCTCGCGGGATTGTTCAAGGCGCCTACCAAATATGCGCCCCACATCAACCTGCCGGCGGCACGCGCGCGCGCCAACGTCGTGCTCGACAATCTCGTTGATGCCGGGTTCATGACCGAGGGTCAGGTATTCGGCGCGCGGCGCAATCCAGCCACCGCCGTCGACCGCCGCGACGAGAATTCGCCGAACTATTATCTCGACTGGGCCTTTGACGAGATGCGCAAACTCGTCGACACGTTCCCGAAATCCTATAATGAGCGCGTTTTCGTGGTGCGAACCACCATCGACATGAATGTGCAGCGCGCCGCCCAGGAAGCCATCGAAAATCAGTTACGCCAGTTCGGCCGCGACTATCACGCCACCCAGGCCGCGACCGTCGTTGCCGATCTCGACGGCGGCGTGCGCGCGATGGTCGGCGGCCGCGATTACGGCGCCAGCCAGTTCAACCGCGCCGTCGACGCCTACCGGCAGCCCGGCTCATCGTTCAAGCCTTACGTCTATACGACCGCGCTGCTCAATGGATTCAAGCCGACCTCGGTCGTGGTCGACGGGCCGGTCTGCATCGGCAACTGGTGTCCACAGAACTACGGCCACTCTTATTCCGGTGCGGTAACCCTGACGCAGGCGCTCACGCGCTCGATCAATGTCATTCCAGTGAAGCTGTCGATCGCGCTCGGCGGCAAGGCACCGAATCCGGCCAAGGTCGGCCGCGCCAAAATCGTCGAGGTTGCCCGGCGCTTCGGCATCAAGGCGCCGCTGCCCGACACGCCCTCATTGCCGATCGGAGCCGACGAAGTCACCGTACTCGAACATGCGGTGGCTTATGCGACGTTCCCCAACAAGGGCAAGGCGGTCACTCCGCACGCGATATTGGAAGTACGTACCGGCGCCGGCGATCTGGTCTGGCGCTTCGACCGCGACGGTCCGAAACCACGGCAGGCGATCCCGGCGAATATTGCGGGCGAAATGGCCGAAATGATGAGCCATGTCGTCAGCGAAGGCACGGCGCGGCGCGCAGCGCTGGACGGCATTCCGACCGCCGGCAAGACCGGCACCACCAACGCCTATCGCGACGCCTGGTTCGTCGGATATACGGGCAACTTCACTTGCGCGGTCTGGTACGGTAACGACGACTACTCGGCGACCAACCGCATGACCGGCGGCTCGCTGCCGGCACAGACGTGGCACGACATCATGGCGGCCGCCCATCAGGGCGTCGAGATCAAGGAACTCGCCGGCGTAGGAATGGGCACGAAACTGGCCTCGCCTTCTGCCGCGTTGCTGGCTGCCAATGGCGGTCCGAAGCCTCCGGAGATCAAGCCGCCGCCAGTCCTCACCAAGCGCGGCGCGGACGTTCTGGTACAACTGGAAAAGATGCTTGACGACGCGGCCAAGACCGCCGGCGAACCTGCCAAACCAACCAAGCCGTTCTCTTCGACCTCAGCCGGGTTCACGGAAAGCTTTGCCGCGGCGCTGCCCGGCAGCTCCGCGGCCTCGCCCGCCCCATTCAAGAATTAGCTCGTGCGACTGATATTCGTCACCTTGCTGGCGCTGATACTTGCCGCCGTCATCGGCCTCGGCGCGACGTGGATGACGGCGACCCGCGGCACCGACCTTGGCACGCTGACCATCGGCGCATGGACCGCGCGGCCACGGACCGGCACCGTCGAGGTCGATCCTTATTCGCGTGCGTCGATTGCCCGCAGCGGCGAATTGCCGATCGGCGCAGGAGACGGCATCGCATTCTCCGCCACACGCGATGATCGCAAGCGGCCGTTGGACGGCCGCTGTGACGTGGTCGTGAGCGGAGTTACCCCGCCGGCGCGGTTCTGGACGTTGACACTTTACGATTTGAGGGGACGTCTGGTCGCCAATTCGCTGCAGCGCTACGGCTTCACCAGCGAGGAAGTCGTCCGCGGCGCCGATGGCTCGTTCGAAGTACGGGTGGCCTCGCGGTCGCGCTCCGGAAACTGGCTGCCCACCGGCGGAATAGAACGCTACCGGCTTGTGCTGCGCCTCTACGACACGCCGGTCGGGGTCGCGACACGTACTCAGCGCGATGCACCGATGCCCGCCATTGCCATGGTGAGCTGCCCATGATCCGGTTGCTGTTCACGATCCTTGCCGGCGTGTTCCTGGGCGGCATCGTGCATCTGGTCAGCGTGCTGGCGTTGCCGCGCATTGCGACGCAGGACGCCTATTCACGGCTTGCTCCGATCACCAAGCTGAACGCCGTTACGTCTCTGCCTCAGCCCGATCCGAATACCGAGCCCTTGCCATTCATGGATCCGGCCTTTGCGGTCGCCGTCTGCCGCTACGATTTGTCCGGAGGGCCGATCAAACTCGCGGTTCCCGTGAGCCAGGCCTACACGTCGGTGTCGTTCTATACCCGCAACGAATTGGCCTACTATGCCATCAACGACCGTTCCGCCGGGCGCAAGGTGATTGAACTCAATCTGATGACGGAGGCTCAGCACGCCGCGTTGCCGGAAGACGAGGATGTGACCGCAGCCGACCGGCTGATCATCGATGCTCCCGGCACGGCCGGGCTGATCGTGATGAAGGCGCTGGCACCGGAACCTGGGCTGATGGCGCAGGCGCAGGCGTCGCTTGCCGCGTCGAGCTGCGTCGTTCAGACCGAGCCGATGCCGGCCAAGCGCTGACCCCGCATCATTTTTTGCGGTATTTCAGCCGCGCGAACTGAGAGCAGCGCCTGCAACAGGCTGTATTGCCACCGGCGGATTGGCGGCCAGCGCGGCAAATTCGTTGATCAACCGGTCGGCCTCCGCCGCCATGTTGTCGGGTCCCTGGACCACCAGCCGTTCCAGCGCCCAACGATAGGACGAAATTCGCCGCTCCTGGCACTGCTGGACCCATTGCACAATCAGCGTGTTCTCTTCCATGCGGGCAACCGCGTCCGCGCGCTCCCGTGGCGACAATTGCGAGACATGAGCAAGGCTCGCGTTGCGTTTCCGATCGAGGTCGAGTACCCGGGCCGCCGTGGAATAGAACGGCTCGAAGCGGGTGATGTCGTCGCGCGCATCGTCGATCAATATGGAATACCGCGAGGCGTCCGAGCGGTGCGGCTCGTCGATCAACTGGCGCCCGTAGGCGGTGCGGTCGAACGCGACCTTGTGCCGCCATGGCGAAGCCACGGCCTGATAGTCGCCGAACACGGCTTTCCAGGCGGGGCGCGAATGCGGCGGCTCGATCAAAGGATAGGCCTGATCGCGAAGCTGCCTTTCGACATCGGTGAGTTGAAATTGCGAAGCTTTCAAGCCGACGCTGCCGGTTGCTTCTGCGCCGAGCCAGCGATGCATGTCGTCGTTTCGGAAATCCTCGCGGGTGCGGCCGAAATCGCCTCCGCTGCAACCACCAAGCGCAAGGCCCGTTGCAAACAGCATCAAAGCCGAAACGGAAGCTGCTGAATGCCGCCGGATCCGTATCGAATGAAAGGTGTCCGGCATATCAATCCGGCTTCTAGCGGCGACGACGGCGGCGGCCGGGGGCCGTCCCCTCCTCCGGCCCGCGACCTCCGCTGGTTTCTTCAACCTGGCGCTCAATCCGGATGACGGGAAGGATCAACACCGTTCCCCTTGCCCCCGGCGCGGCGTCATCCATGGTTGGGCCCAGCCGTCGCGATCCGGCATCTGCTGGAAATTCAATGATGGTGCCCATGCCGAACTACTCTCCCGTTGCCGCGCTCACGCGATTTGCGGCGACGGCCGTCATTAAGAACAGGACGTAGTTAACGGCTTCTTAATGCACCGGCCAACCGATTAACGCCGGCGAAGTTGAATGCAGCGGTGTGGCGGAAGTGACGCGACAAACGGCATCGTCGTTTCACGGATTGTTTTCCTTAACGCGGCGTTAAAGCAACTCGACTAGGCTTGAGCCAAATCCGAACTCAGTCGCGTACCGCTCAAAATGACCACGCCTCCGCTATTCTCGGGCTTCGACGGTTTGATGAGCCTCTCCCGCCGAGAGGGCGTCGATATCCGCCCAACCTTGCTTCGCGTTCTCGCCGACCTCTATGTTCAGACCAATTCGCACAGCGACGACGAAGCCCGGCAATTCGTCGAGCTCACATCCCGCCTGATCGACCAGGTCGACGATGCCACGCGCGCAGCCGTGCGGGCGCGGCTCGCCCTCTATCCGGCAACCCCCGCACCGGTCCTGAAGCATCTCGGGCTAAAACCCGCAGATCCCGATCGGCGCGTGCCGCTGGCGCGCGAAATCCATGCCCTCTCCGCTCCGGAAACCACGTTGGCGCCGGAACTGTCCAACGCATCCCGTGAAGCGCAATTGCGGATGGACTCGAGGCTATCGATGCGGCCGGCAGACGCAGCGGAGATCAGCGGGCTGTTCTTCGGCGCCGGTTCGGCCGAGCGCGCACAGATCCTGCACAGTCTCTCTGAGACACCACTAAAGGCTTCGCCGCGGATTCCCGCCTTCCGCGCGGAACGCGCGATCGAAGCTCTGGAAATGGCTGGCTTTGTCGGCGATGTCGAGAACTTCACGCTCGAACTCGGCGAAACCCTGATATTGCCCCGGAAGATCGCAAGCCAGGTGGTCAACGATCCGACCGGCGAGCCGCTTGCTTGCGCCGCCAAGGCGCTTGGCATGCCGAGCGCGGTGTTTCAGCGGATTCTGCTGTTCCTCAAGCCGGAGATCGGCACTTCGGTTCACACCGTGTATCGGCTCTCGCGCCTCTATGACGTGCTGCAGGAGCGATCGGCGCTGATCATGCTGGCGGCCTGGCGCGGCTCGACCATGGCGGCGACGCGCGCCAAGTATCGTTCCACGCTTTACGACGACGAGCGCAACCGGGCACGGCCTGCAGCGGCCCAGACCCGCATAACCCCGCAGCCCGCAGGCGGCGTTGCAATATCCCAGACAGGTTCGTCGCAGAATTCGCCGCGCTAGAGCTCTGATTCCGAAGTTCGCGAGTACTAGCAGCGACCTCTGATGCGAACTTCGGAATTAAAGAGAGCTCTAGCAAGTTGTCGATTCTCGTGCGGCCTTGAATTTAAAGTTCCTGTAACGAACTCGCCGCAGCACGGGTAGGAACTTCGAATTCGCCGCGCCAGACAGGTTCGCGATCAATCCCGCGACAGGTCGAGGAAGTGCCTCCCGGCGCGGTCCTCCGTCTCCACGATCCAGGCGTCCGGATCGAACCGGACTTCTTTCTGAAGACGCTGCTCCACAGACGGTTCCGGCACGGGCTCCTTCGAGGTCGGCATGAAGAGCCGCTCGATTGGCCTTGAGTCGTCGTAGACCGTCTGCGGCGCTGGTACGTAAAGCATGGCGTTGCCATTGAGCAGCGCCACCTTGACGAACACGGCGCCCGCCTCCTCCGCGCCACGCCGGCGCACCGCGCCAAATACGCCTTCAGTTTCGCATCGGCGCAAATAGGCCGCGACCCACATACTGGATTTCAATCGCATGAGACAGACATAGGCCAGTGGAG
>NZ_JBAVCF010000369.1:0-29657 GCF_049586575.1 Bradyrhizobium sp. | reverse complement strand
TTGCCACCCTTCACGCCATCGAGCATTTCGACCCGTGATGTGGTCGAGGCCATTTCTGATCATAACCACGTCCGCAAGGTCCCCCAGGCAGCAGAGCCGCCCGCATTGACGGCGATCATGCGACAGGCAAGCGCATGATCTGGAGTAGACTTGAGCCAGTGAGTCGCCCAATCACTGATCAGGAACCGTCGTTGGAAACCGCACTCTATCTGCCGGTCAAGCGATTTCTCGAGAAGCTCGGCTTTACGGTCAAGGGCGAGATCGGCGGTTGCGACCTCGTGGCGCTCAGCGGCGGCGAACCCCCGATCGTGGTCATCGGCGAATTGAAGCTCGCCTTCAATCTTGAACTGATCCTGCAAGCGGTCGATCGCGCTGGCGCCTGCGACGAAGTCTGGCTAGCGGCCAAATTGTCGGCGCGTGGCAAAGGGCGGGAGAGCGACGCGCGTTACCGCAATCTCTGCCGCCGCCTCGGCTTTGGCATGCTGGCGGTCACCACGTCGGGTGCAGTCGAGGTGATCGTTTCCCCAACCACCGTTCCTCGCCGAGATATGAAGCGACGATCACGCCTGATTACCGAGCATCGAAAGCGTCAAGGCGATCCGGCCCTCGGCGGCAGCACGCGTGCCCCGATCATGACGGCGTACCGGCAGCAGGCGCTGGCCTGCGCCTCGGCGCTATTGCAGGGTCCGCGCAAGGTGCGCGATCTCAAACCGGCCATTCCGGACGCGCCAAAAATTCTGCTGCACAATGTCTACGGCTGGTTCGACCGCGTTGAGCGCGGCATCTACAGTCTGACCGATTCCGGGCGTGCGGCGTTGAAACGATGGCCGCAGCAACCCATCGACTTTGCGGCTGCCGGCGATTCAGTTTCGTGATCCAGGCAAGTTCGGCCGGATCGAAAACCGCCAGGAGAGCCGAATGATCTTGGTAACAGGCAGCATGACGGCAAGGGAGGATTCCATCCAGGAGGCTCGCCGCTTGAGCCTCGAACATGTGCATCGCTCGCGGAAGGAACCAGGCTGCCTCTCCCACGCCGTGCATATCGATTGCGAAAATCCGTACAGGCTAGTCTTTATCGAGCAGTGGGCCGACCGGGCTGCGTTATCGGCGCATTTCGCGCTGCCAGCTTCGCGCGATTTTGTCCGCGCCTTGCGCCCGTTGGCCGCGGCCGCCACGACCCTCGAAATCTATGACGCTGCGGCGGTGAGCCTTTGAACCCGACAATGCATAGCTGGATTGCCACATCAGTTTCATATTGCAATGCAACATACCCATCCCTAGATATCTTCAGCGAAGTGAGGGGTCGGCGATGAGCCAGGATTGGAACACCAAGTACGGACCGCGGCGCGTTCGGCGTGATCCGCCTACGCTCGAAGAAGCAATCTTCGCGGCCGCGGGCATCACGGAAGACCAGAGCGAACAGGCCGAAATCGCCGCGTCGCTGATGGGGATGCCGATCGAAACGGTCACCGCTGAAGTGAAAAAGGCGGGACGTGCACAAGCACGTTCGATAACCCGCGTGATCGCCGGCGAACAGGGCGCACAGCGTTCGGTCGTGGTCGAACGTCGCGTGGTGAGAAAATTCGGTAACGACAAACGGACCGGGACTTGAGCACCGCCGGCGGCGATTCCAGAGATCGGCGCCGCTCACGCCGTCTGCTTCCAGCCATATAGCTGCAACAGAAACTTCCAGTAAGCGCGATTGAACTGGACGACCGCCCGCGCCGTATCCATTGGCGTGAGGACGGCCGGCGTTGCAGGCGCAGTGCGCTGTTCTTTCAGGTCGATCGTTCCGGTGGATTCGCCATGGCGGAATGTCAGATGTGCGCCGAACTTGTTGGCGAGCGCCCGCATCGCGCCGTTTTGAGCCCCGGTCGTTATCCGCAGCGTGCGATAGCCTTTGGCGCGCGCTTCCGCGATCAGCTTCCGGAACAGAATGCTGCCGACTCCCTGGCGTCGAACACCAGCCTCGACGCTGAACGCGATCTCCGGCTGCACGTCCGGCGACGTCTCCGGGGGATGAAGCTCCGCTGCGCCTCGAACCACGCCCTCTTCGAGATAGGCGATGACAAGCGTGCCGTCGCTTGCGCATTTTTCGGCGTAACGTTCGATGAAGCTGTCGTCCATGAAGCCGTGAAAACGGTCATGGCGGCTCTCGTGATCAAGCCTTAGTAGATGAGCCCGCAGCAGCGGCAGCTCTTCCTGCCGGCTCAGCGTCCGAACGGTGCCTTTGGCGAGTGTTGAACCCGCAACGTCGTGGTAGCTCACGTGAAAACTCCTCTTGGAAGCCCTCGAGGAGGCGTCGAATCCCTAGACGTCACATATTGTGCATTGCAGCATAAAATTCAAGGCCTCTTTGGGGCTTGGAAGATCGCCGTTAATCGCCCCGCGTTGCCTAGAGAACCATTTGGGTCTGCGTCACGATCGCAATCAGCTTTCCTTCGTCGGTTTCAAGCCGCGTTTGCCAGACCTGCGTACGCCGTCCCCGATGGACCGGTGTCGCTGTCGCGACGACCGTGGTCCCTTCCTTGGCGCCGCCAATGAAGTTCGTCTTGCTTTCAATGGTGGTCGTACCCTTGGCATCGTCCGGCAAATTGATCACGGTTGCCGCAGCGCCGACCGAGTCGGCGAATGCCATCACCGCTCCCCCGTGAATGCTGTGACTGACCGTGCAGAGATCGGGACGGACCAGCATCCGTGCCACGACGCGGTCCTTGCCGGCTTCAACGAAAATAACCCCCGTCAACTCCGCAAACGGCATCTTCATCGATTGAATTTTTTCAAGTGGCGTCATTTGTTCTCCTGCAGCGCGCTCATTCTACGAGAGCCCGAAAGGCCTGGACGCGAGGTTTTCAACTGGCGCTAGTGTCCCGATTCCGATGTTCGTAGCATTTTGCGGAGCCACGTTTACTTCTCCACCCCGCACCATTCGGCAATGAAGAGCGCCGTGGTCTTGGTCGCCTTGCGCAAGGATTCCAGATCGACATATTCGTTGAACCCGTGCATAGCAGCCCCGCTGGCGCCAAAACAGAGGCTCGGAATGTTGTGGTTCAATCCGTAGAACCGCGTATCCGTGAGAGCGGTGAAGGCAAGTTCAGGCACGCTTCCGCCAAAAACCACATCGTAGGCTTTTGCAAAGGCAGCTTCCGCTTCCACAGACTCTTTCAACTCATAGCCTTCCGAAAGGAACCCGCACCATTCCACGCCGGCCGGATTGTTGGCTAGGAAGCGATGGTTTCGGGACGCCGCGGCAACGTGCCGCAAAATTTCCGACTGACAGTCGGCAACTGACCAGCCCGGCAGGATTGCGATCCGGCAATCGACATCGCACCAGGCCGGCACGCTGGAGGCCCAGTCACCACCCTTGATGATGCCGGGATTGAAGTTGATCGGATGTGTCACGGCGCCGAAGTGGCGGTCGGCGCTTGCACGCTTGTTCCACTCGGTCTCGAGTTGCTCCAGCGATTGAATCAGGTGATACGCCGCCGTGATCGCGTTCGATCCACTGCCGGCCTCGAACACGTGGACGGGGTGGCCCCGTACTTTCAGACGAAACCAGATGACGCCCACTTGCGAGCGCACCATCTTGCCACTGGTCGGTTCCGGGATGAAACAGGCGTCTGCGCGATAGCCGCGCTGCAATGTCGAAAGTGCGCCAAGCCCGGTGCTTTCCTCCTCGATGACCGACTGAAAATGAATCCGCGCCGTCGGCTGAAACCCTGCTGCCCTGATCGCGTCGAGCGCATAAAGCGCGCCAATGGTGCCTGACTTCATGTCGCACGCGCCACGCCCATACATGCGGCCGTCCCGCACGACGGGAGAGAATGGCGGCGTGTCCCACATGTCGTGCGGTCCTGCCGGCACGACGTCGCAATGGCCTTGCAGGATCAGCGATTTGCCGGCGGCGCTCGCGGGCCGATAGGTGCCGACGACGGTGCGGGCCTTGGAGAAATCATGCTCGATCGGACCAAAGCCACGCAGATCCCTGAGATCGTCCACATGGATGTGCCAGTCGTCGACTTCGTAGCAGCGCTCGCGCAGGAGATCGGCGATCATGTCCTGGCATGGACCCTCGGCGCCGCGGGTCGAAGGAATCGCGACAAAATCACGGGTCGTCGCCAATTGCGCGTCAAACCCGGCATCGACCGCATCCAGGATCTTCTGCCTGACGTCGTCAACCTTCATCGTCCGACCCTCACCACGTCTCCCAAAAGACGATTATAGCAGCGCGCGTGGACGGCGATACTCGATACACTTTGAGAATCGACGCGCTCTCAATAGACTTCGCGCCAGAGCTTCACTTGCACCGGAAAATCCGAAATGACCGAACCTGATGTCTCGTTCCCGACGGAGAGTTCCGGAATCCAGGTCGCGCGGAAGGCCCTGTGTCTCCTGGCCACCCTCGGATTGCTTGTGGCCGCCACGCAGGCGCAAGCGACCGTTGGGCGCGAGCAGGATATCGTTGGCTTGCGGCTCGGACAGCGCGTCAAGGTAGACGATGGGAGTTGCCCCGCCGGCCAGATCAAGGAAGTCTCGGGCGCCAAGATGACGTCAACCGGTATCGTTTGGGAACGGAAATGCATCCCTCGAGTCGGCCCCAAGCAAAAATAGACGACCGCGATCCCCGAAAGGCGCCCGCGAACCCTTCTTATTGGATGAAGTCACCGCATTTCTGGACGGTGGTATCGGCTGTTCCCCATGGCATGATCGGCACCGAGGATGTCGAATTTTTCGGAGAGCCTTCGATCAGCTTGTCCGAGTAGACCATGTAGACCAGCACGTTCCGCTTGGCGTCACAGCCGCGCACGATTTGCATCTTCTTGAAGAACAACGAACGCCGTTGCCGGAACATATCGTCACCCTGCCCCATCTTGTCCTTGAAATGAATCGGGCCGATCTGCCGGCAGGCCAGCGAAATGTCCGACACTTCCTCGGCTATTCCCAGCCAACCCTTGATCCCGCCCCGCTCGGGCACCGTGAAGTGACAAGCCACTCCCTCCACTTCGGGATCGTCGACGCCGTAGGTCGCCAGCTTGTCGTTGGGGCTGAGCCATTTGAACACCGTGGAGCGGCGGAAGATCAGATCCGGTTCGTCGGCAGCCCGCGCAGGCGAAGCTGCCGATACCAGCAGGGCAAGCAGCGGTAACAGCAGTTTGATTCTCCGTCGCCTCTCATGGGGTTGGGATGCGGGGCGTGCCATGACGATCTCCTGATATCCGATGACGAATTAGGACGATGGGAACACCGTCGTCCCTTGAGTTCCGGAATCAAATGGCGCCGGCAACTCATTGATCCAGCGTGGCTTTGATCCAAGCCCCGCTTTGACATGAAGAAGACGGTATTGGGTGCACATTTCCGGGGCTGGGCAAACTTTAGCGACATCGCGATGTAGGCGCCGGACGCCACGACGGAAAGGCCTTGGGTCACTAGGCGTTAATATTAAGTGAGGCTTTTTTGCTACGCTTAGATTCCAAACTGAGAGCTTTAGAGGCCTTACGCTGGTGAAACCCGTACCTCGTCTGCAACACTCAACTACAAGCTGGAATATGGAAGGCGCGCGCGTGAGCGGACAAGGGGTTTGGTTTGGGGGCGGACGGCTTTGGCAGCTCGCCGTTTTTGCGGCAACTGGAGTGCTCGGTATCACGTCGCAGGCGCAAGCCGCGATCTATTACTGGCAGGATTCACCACCCGGCATCGCCCAAGGGGCGCCGAGGGAGCCGGTCCGGCGCGCCAAAGGTCCGCGCCACGGCGAAAAGAAACCCGGCGCCGTTGTCGCGAAGGAATCGAAACCCCAGGGACCACTGATCATTTCGATTTCGATCGCCCAGCAGAAGCTGCGAATCTACGACGCGCACGGGCTGTTCGCGGAGACCCCGGTTTCCACCGGCATGCCCGGCCATCTGACGCCGATGGGCGTTTTCAGCATCATCCAAAAGCAAAAGTTCCATCGTTCCAACATCTATAGCGGCGCGCCGATGCCCTTTATGCAGCGGATCACCTGGTCTGGTGTCGCCATGCATGCTGGCGTGCTGCCGGGACGTCCGGCCTCGCACGGCTGTATCCGCATGCCCATGGCTTTCGCGGTCAAGATGTATGGCTGGACCAGAATGGGCGCGCGCGTCATCGTCGCGCCCGGCGATATCACGCCAGCCAGCTTCACCCACCCCCTGCTCGCGGCGGTAAAGGTCACGCCCCGGCCGGTCGCCGTGGAAGAGACGAAAGCGGACGTCGTTGCGGTTCAAAAGCCCCAGCAACCGGCGCAGACCGAGGCAAACGCGGCGCCAGCCGGAGACCAATCCAAAATTGAGCTGCGCCCGACGGTCGGTCATGCCGCCGAAACCAAGCCGGCGGACCAGATGCAAACGCCAGATGCGAGCGGTGCGCTACTCATATCGCTTTCGACGAGCACGCCGGACGCCGCACAGGCCGATGAGCGTGTCCCCTCGGAGGTTGCGATCGCCGATCACGGGGATGCCTCAAAGGCCACGACGGACGCGGACGCTCCGAAATCGGAAATCGCAAACGCGATGAAGCGTGACGCAGCGGCTGCTTCCGCTGGAAAGCCCGCGAGCGCGAGATCGACCCCGGCTCAGCCGACAAAAACCGCAGAGAGTGACAACAAACCAGTCGAGACCGTGAGCGATCACCTCGCGAAGCCAGGGGCTGCGACCGCGGCCAGCGAAGCAGCGAAGCCCGACGACACGGCAGGAAGCGGCTCTCCAACCGAAGCGAAGGTAAAGACGGCCGAGGGCCAGGGCGACAAGCCTACCGCGCCGGCTGTCGTACCCGCTGCGATGATCGAAACGCCGCTCAAGGACGACGTCAAAAGCGACTTTGCGAACACTGCCGCTTCCAAGGCAGATCCAGGCTTTAGCTTCAAGAATGCCGGACAGATCGCGGTTTTCGTCAGCCGCAAGGATTCAAAACTTTACGTTCGGCAGAACTTCTCGCCGCTGTTCAACGTGCCGGTGACGATTGCCCCGGACGCACGTCCGCTCGGTACGCATATTTTCACCGCGCAGGTCGACGGCACCGATGCCAACGTCCTGCATTGGTCGGTGGTCTCGCTGCCTATCCCTTCCAGATTCGCCGAGCGGCGCGCCGAAGACGAGCGTAATTTACGCGGCCGCAAGTTCGCGAGCACAGGCCCGATCCGGCCCAAGCCGGTGCCTGTGCCCGATAGTCCGGCCGAGGCATTGGACCGCCTCAGCCTGCCCGCGGAAGTCATGGCGAAAATCTACGAGGCGGTTTCGACGGGTGGCTCGATCATCGTCTCCGATCAAGGCATCGCGGCTGGTGAAACCGGCGAGGGAACGGATTTCATCGTTTCGCTGCGTTAGCCTCCGCGCTCTCGGCTGGTCGGCGCGTCGCTTCCGGCGCAAACGGCTTTGCTTGCTTGCCCGAGAGAAAACCGGCCTCCTCCTTTTCCCGGCCATGCGTTAAAAGACCGCCGGCATGGATCAATTCCCGACGCTGAGCTCAACTCCCCGGCCGCAATCCCACGCGCGCTTCGATGCACTTGCGCCGCTGACCTTTCTCGGCTGGCGATTGGGACTAGCGGCGATCGTCGCCGGTCTCGCGGCGTCGTTCTTTCTCTTCGGGTACGCGCTGGTCTATTGGCGTAATGCCGATATGGACCTGATGGTGATCTATAACGCGTTTGCCCTCAACGACGGCAAGCCGCAGCAATTCTTCGATCACACCGGCTACCTCACCATCGTCTCACTCAAAGTCTGGCTCGAGATGTTGCATGCGCTCGGCTTGCTCAACGCCTATTCGCTATCGAGCATGCCTCCGGCCTCCGACCCTCAGGCCTTCGATGCTGCCATGACCAGCGCCGTCCGCGCCGGCCGCGTGCTCGCCTGGCTGATCGCGACGGCCAGCGTGCTGGTCTTCGCGCGGCTTATCCGTGTCATCGTGCGCGACTGGCGTCTCGCCTTGATCGCAACCTTCGCATTTGCCTTTTCAGGCGGGATTGCCGTGCACGAGCGCGTCTTGCGCACGGAACTTGTGGCGGCATGCCCGGTCATTTTCGCGCTGATGATCCTGATCGTGATCGGACGCCGGGCGAGCATCGCGCGTCCGATCTGGATCGCGCTTGCGGCGGCACTCTGCGTGTTGGGCCTCGAAAACAAGGTGCAGGCGATCCTGCTGATCGCGGCATTGCCCGTGCTCATCCTGCCATTTGGCGGCGCGCAGAGCGCCAGCGTTGCTTTTTGGCGCAACAGCCGATCCGCCCTCGCGCTTGCCGTCGTCACGGTTATCGCAGCGGCTGTCGCGGGATGGACCGCATGGCCGCTGGTCGCGACCGGTTTCGATCGCACCCCGCTCGATGCGGCCGGATTGCATCCGCTGTTGTTGGACCGCTTTGGCGTCTATCAGGTAGCGCTGCTATTTTTTACCGGCGGCAGCATGCTCGCCTATGCCGCGATTTGGCGGATCAGCGCCGCAGAGACGCTGGCGGCAATGGCCGCCATCGCTGGCGGCGCGTCAGTGGCGCTGCTCGCGCTCAACCTCGACTATAACTCCGGCAACGTCATCGCAGTCTTCAATCCGCTGGAGAAGATGCTGAAGTTCGTCGATGCCGGAACGGCTGCCGCCGCGAACCACTCAAGCCTGGCGGATATCTTCCGGCTTCTGCTTGGCGGCATCGCCTCGGTGGCCGCGCGATATTCCTTCGTATTGCACACTTCACCACGCCCCACGGTCTTTCTGACCTGGCTGATTGTGCCCGGCATCATCTATGCGCGGATGCGAGGCGAAAGGCAGGTTGCGATTCAAGCTTTGCTGTTACTGGCGGCGGCGGCCGGCATCGATGCGCTCGGCGTGCGGCGAGGATTGAAGTCCGAATATTTCATCCTCACCGATCCCCTGATCGTCCTCGCCGGCGCGCTTCTGCTCGATCGCCTGGGCGATCTGCGCTTTCATAAATGGGCCTACCCAATCGCGCTGGTTCTTTTCACGTTGCAGTTCGTGATCAGCCAGGCGGAGCCGATCAAATATGCCTTCATGCGCCGGGGGCCGGAATCGATCTGCGAATGGAACCAGCATTACTTGCCCCTGATGCCGCTGCCATGGTGTCCGCTTTCGCGCTCCTGAGGGTCGGTCCGGCGCCGCGGAACCGAAATTTACCAGGACTTGCACCCTGCAAAAGCCGATCTGGCGTAACGCCGCAACTCGGCTATGATGGATCAGGATGGGGAAGTCGCTCGGCAAGTCTCGAAGCACCCGAGGCGCGAAGCGATCAGAAAACAGGAAAGCCAACATGCGAGTTGCGGCAGGATTGATCTTTGCAGGCGCGATTTCACTTTGCGCGGGCGGTGCGGCATGGTCGCAAACCCCGCCTGCCAGGACCGACGCCAAACCTGCTGCCGCCGCAGCATCCGCGCCGACCGCAGCGCCGCCGCTTGCCAAGCAGGCCTGCGCCAATCCTGACGCGCTCGGGATCGGCCGCGTCGTTGAGATCGACACCACCGGCGGACCGGGATTCGGCTTCGAGCATTTCAAACAGCTTGATTTCCTGCGCGACAAGGAAGTCGTACTGACCTTCGACGACGGTCCGTGGCCAGAAAATACGCCCGCCGTCCTCAAGGCGCTGGCCAACGAATGCACGACCGGAATTTTCTTCCCGATCGGCAAGCACGCCACCTATTATCCTGAAATCCTCAAGCAGGTCCTGGCAGCCGGTCACACCATTGGTACTCACACCTGGTCGCACGCGACCCTTTCCAACAAGAAGCTGACCGAAGACCAGCGCAAGGAAGAAATCGAGAAGGGTTTCAGCGCTGTGAAGTGGGCACTTGGCGGTGTCTCGCCGGCCCCCTTCTTCCGTTTCCCCGCGCTACAGCATCCGCCGGAAATGGTGACTTACCTTGGCACGCGAAACATCGCGATTTTCTCCTGCGACCTCGATTCCTTCGACTTCAAGGCGCGGAATGCGCAGCAGGTCATCGACGTCACGATGAAAAAGCTCGACAAGCTCGGCAAGGGCATCATCTTGATGCACGACTTCCATAAGCATACCGCAGAAGCGCTGCCCACGCTGCTGCGCAAGCTGAAGGAAGGCGGCTACAAGGTCGTGCAGATGAAGGCCAAGGCGCCGGTCCAAACCCTTCCGCAATATGACGAGGAATTACTGAAGGACACCAAGCTGCCCACGGTCAGTTCTCGCCCTGTGTCGAGCGTTGTGCAGACGATTTCGGAATAGTCTTCGCGCACTCTGGACAACGCTGTGCCGGCACTCCGTATCGAGGGTTATGTCATCGTCTCAGCCGACGGAATGTTGGCGGACGCCCGGCGTGTGATGCCGGAGGCGCTGAAATTCGAAGGCGACAAACAGTTCTTCAATGCCGCGCTCGACCGTGCCGACCTGATCGTCCATGGCCGGCGCTCGCATGAGGGCCAACCGAACTCGCCGCAACGAAAACGGATTGTTCTGACGCGGACCGTCGCCGGCATCGCCGGCGATCCGTCCAATCCCAAGGCGACGCTATGGAATCCGGCCGGCGCTTCTTTCGAGGCCGCGTGCGGCCACGCCGGCGTTCACGAAGGTACCGTCGCGGTCATCGGTGGACCGGACGTGTTCGACATGTTCATGGATCGCTACGACACCTTCTGGCTATCGCAGGCCCCCAATGTCCGCGTGCCCAACGGACAGCCGGTCTTCTCAGGCGTGCCGCAGCAGACGCCGCAGCAAATCCTCGCAAGCCGAGGCTTGACTGCCGGCCAGAGCCTCGTCCTTGACGCCGCAAACGGCGTTACCGTGACGCCGTGGCAGCGGGCGCTTCAAACGTCGTAACCGGGCTCGTGCACTTTGGCCGTGCGGCTCGATCCAGCAATCATGAACAAGGCGCCGATCAGCGACAGGTTTTTCAGCGCATGGACCAGGTTGTTTCGGGCGTCAGTGCCGGTTTGATTCCAGAAATCGTGGAAATAAAACGTCGCGGCCGCCACGAACAGGATCAGGATGATCGCAAAGAAACGGGCACCGAAATTCAGCGCAATCATGACACCACAGATGATCTCGATCGCCCCGGATACGATCGCCAGTAAATGCGCGATCGACATTCCGGTGATGGTCTCGAGCTGCGCAGTATAGGGAGCGAGGATCGCTGGAAGGACGATCTTCTCCGTCATCTGGGCCGTTGCCGACAGGTCCATCAGCTTGGCAGCGCCGGAGAAAACGAAGAGAACGGCGAACAGAATTCGTCCAAATGTAACAAGCGCTGGCATTATCGGCCCCTCTAGGTCGCAAGCTCAGGGATGGCTGAGACGATTATGGGCGTTCCGCACTGACTTTTTCAATCGATTTCCAGCCGGCAGCGATCGCCAACCGGCCTTAGTTGCGCCACCGTTAGTGGAATGGATTTGACATTCGCCACCAACCTAGCCGCGGGTTCGCAAAACGACTGTCAAATCCTAAACTCCGTTAAATCTATATGTTTGCCAGTGGTCCTTTGATTCTAACATTTCGCAAAACCGGCTGCTGAGATGCGATGCGACTGTCGGAATCCGACCACTAGCCGAATAGCGAGGGCTGCTGACGGCCGGCCGGCTCCTGCGCCTCGACGGCGGCAACTGCCGTCATATTGAGAATGCCCCGCGCGGTCACCGACGGGGTCAGAATATGCGCCGGCCGTGACGGACCTATGAGGATCGGTCCAACCGGCAGGGCATCGGCCAACGACTTGATCATTTGATAGGCGACGTTGGCGGTGTCGAGATTGGGCATGATCAGGATATTCGCCTCTCCTTCGAGATGCGAATGCGGCAGGACCAGCTTGCGGGCCGCCTCTGAGAGCGCGGTATCGCCCTGCATCTCACCATCGGCCTCGATCTCGGGATGGTTCTGGCGCAACAGCGCGGTGGCGCGCCGCATCTTGCGTGAAGATTCCGTGTCAAAGCTGCCAAAGTCGGAATGCGACACGAAAGCGATTTTCGGCTTGATATTGAAGCGCTGCACATGCACGGCCGCCAGCGCCGCCATTTCGGCAATCTCCTCGGCGCTCGGATTTGGCCGCACCTGGGTGTCGGCGATGAAATAAGAACCCTTGCTCGTGATCAGCAGCGACAATGCGGCGAAATCACTCACTCCCGGCCGGAAGCCGATGATTTCCCGGACGTGGCGCAGATGGCTCCTGTAGCCGCCTTCGACGCCACAGATCATGGCGTCAGCCTCGCCGCGGCTCACCGCCAACGCGGCAATCACGGTGGCGTTGGTCCGCACCATGGTGCGCGCGGCATCCGGCGTGACGCCGTAGCGGCCGGCAATGGTGATGTAGGATTGGACGTAGGAGCGATAGCGGGGATCGTCCTCGGGATTGATGAGGTCGAAATCCTTGCCGGCCTTGATGGCGAGGCCAAATCGCTTGATCCGCGCTTCCACCACCGATGGACGTCCGACCAGGATCGGCCGCGCCACATTTTCTTCCAGCACCACTTGCGTCGCATGCAGCACGCGCTCGTCTTCGCCTTCAGCGTAGATGACGCGCACCGGCTGGGACTTCGCCTTGGCGAACAGCGGTTTCATGACAAGCCCGGAGCGGAACGCAAAGCGCTCCAGCTGGGTTGCGTAGTCCTCGAATTTTGCGATGGGGCGGCTCGCCACGCCGGAATCCATCGCCGCCTTTGCGACCGCGGGCGCGATACGCAGGATCAGCCGCGGATCGAATGGACTCGGAATCAGCGAACCCGGACCGAACCCCTGCGCCTGGCCGCTGTCTAAACCGGGCGCCAGCGCATCCACCGGTGGATCGCGCGCCAGTTGCGCGATCGCATCCACCGCCGCCTTTTTCATTTCCTCATTGATCGCGGTCGCGCCGACGTCGAGCGCGCCACGGAAGATGAACGGAAAGCACAGGACGTTGTTGACCTGATTGGGGAAGTCGGAGCGGCCCGTACAGATCATCGCATCGGGGCGCGCCTTGCGCGCCTCATCCGGCATGATTTCCGGATTCGGGTTGGCCAGCGCCATCACCAGCGGCTGGTCGCCCATCTGCTTGACCATCTCCGGCTTCAGCACGTTGGGTGCGGAAAGGCCCAAGAAAATGTCGGTGCCGGGAATTACGTCGGCGAGCACGCGCTTGTCGGTCTTCTGCGCATAGACCGCCTTCCAGCGGTCCATCAATTTCGCGCGGCCCTCGTAGACCACGCCCTCAATGTCGCATACCCAGATATTCTCGCGCCTGGCGCCCATCGACACCAGAAGATTGAGACAGGCAAGCGCCGCCGCCCCTGCCCCCGAACAGACAATCTTGACGTCCGCCAGTTTCTTTCCGCTCAGCAGCAGCGCATTGGTGATCGCCGCGCCGACGATGATCGCGGTGCCATGCTGGTCGTCATGAAACACCGGAATTTTCATCCGCGCCTTGAGTTGAGCCTCGATCTCAAAGCATTCCGGACCCTTGATGTCCTCGAGGTTGATCCCGCCGAAGGTCGGCTCGAGCGCCGCCACCGTTTCGACCACGCGCTCGATGGTGTCGGCGGCGATCTCGATGTCGAAGACGTCGATCCCCGCGAACTTCTTGAACAGGACCGCCTTGCCTTCCATCACGGGCTTGGATGCCAGCGGGCCGATGTTGCCGAGGCCGAGCACCGCTGTCCCATTCGTGACCACCGCGACCAGATTGGCGCGGGCGGTCAGCGTGGCTGCTTCCGCCGGGTTATTGGCGATTTCGGTGCAGGCAGTCGCAACGCCGGGAGTATAGGCCAACGCAAGGTCGCGCTGGTTGGCGAGCGGCTTGGTCGCCTGGATCTCCAGCTTGCCGGGCCGCGGCAGCCGGTGATAGGCGAGCGCTGCGGCGTGAAGGTCTTCGGAATAGGACATTCGCTTCCCCCGGGCTCGTTACCGCCCCGACACAATCGATCTCGGTCGTGTTGTCTGCCGTCAGTTTTGCGGCAGATTGAGCCGGATGTGCAGCTCGCGCAACTGTTTCGGCGTGACCTCAGAGGGAGCGCCCATCATCAGGTCTTCGGCCCGCTGGTTCATCGGGAACAGGACCACTTCTCGCAAGTTTTCCTCGCCGCATAACAGCATGACGATCCGGTCGATGCCGGGCGCGATGCCACCGTGCGGCGGGGCGCCGAGCGAAAGCGCGCGAAGCATGCCGCCGAACTTCGCCTCCAGGACGTCTTCGGGGTAACCCGCAATCGCAAACGCCTTCTTCATGACGTCGGGACGATGATTGCGGATCGCCCCTGACGACAGTTCGGTGCCGTTACAGACGATGTCGTACTGAACGGCCTTGAGGCTGAGCAGCTTTTCGTGGTCATTCGGATCGAGCGCCAAGAAGTCTTCCGGCTCGATGTTCGGCATCGAGAATGGGTTGTGCGAGAAGTCGATTTTCTTCTCTTCCTCGTTCCACTCGAACATCGGGAAATCGACAATCCAGCAGAATTCGAATCTGTCCTTGTCGATCAGCTTCAATTCCTCGCCGAGCTTGGTGCGGGCAAGGCCGGCGAATTTCCAGAACTTGTCGGGGTCGCCTGCGACGAAGAACGCGGCGTCGCCGTCCTTCAGGCCGAGTTGTGTGCGGACCGCAGCCGTCCGCTCAGCCCCGATATTGTTGGCGAGCGGACCTGCGCCCTCGCCGCCTTCGCGCCACATGATGTAGCCTAAGCCTGGCTGGCCCTCGCCCTGCGCCCATGAATTCATCCGGTCGCAGAACGCGCGCGAGCCGCCGCCTTTCGCTGGGATCGCCCATACCTGGTTTTTGGGATCTTCCAGCATCCGCGCGAACACCTTGAAGCCGGAGCCGCGGAAATGCTCGGAGACGTCCTGCATCTCGATCGGATTGCGCAAGTCGGGTTTGTCTGTCCCGTATTTACGCACCGCCGTCGCAAACGGGATCAGCGGAAATTTGGCGGTCACGGACTTGCCTTCTGCAAATTCCTCAAACACGCCCCGCATCACCGGCTCGATGGCGCTGAACACATCGTCCTGAGTGACGAAGCTCATGTCGACATCGAGCTGATAGAATTCGCCCGGCGAGCGATCGGCACGCGCATCCTCGTCACGGAAGCAGGGTGCGATCTGAAAATACCGGTCGAAGCCCGCGATCATCGTGAGCTGCTTGAACTGCTGCGGCGCCTGGGGCAGCGCGTAGAACTTGCCCGGATGCAGCCGCGACGGCACCAGGAAGTCGCGGGCGCCTTCCGGCGAAGAAGCCGTCAGGATCGGGGTCTGAAATTCGAAGAACCCCTGATCTTTCATTCGCTTACGGATGGAATCGATGATCTGGCCGCGCTTGATGATGTTCTGGTGCAGTTTCTCGCGGCGAAGGTCGAGGAAACGGTACTTAAGCCTGATATCCTCGGGGTATTCCTGCTCGCCGAACACCGGCATGGGCAGTTCCGCCGCCGGTCCGAGCACCTCGATTTCGGCAGCGTAGAGTTCGACCAGGCCGGTCGCCAGTTCCAGGTTGTCTGTGCCCTCCGGGCGCCGCCGCACCTTGCCGTCGATCCGCACCACCCATTCGGAACGCAGTTTTTCAGCCACCTTGAAGGCTGGCGAATCCGGGTCGGCGACACACTGCGTCAGGCCGTAATGGTCGCGCAGATCGATGAACAGCACGCCGCCATGGTCGCGAATGCGGTGACACCAGCCGGACAAGCGAACGCTCTGGCCAATGTCGCTCTCACGGAGCGCGCCGCAGGTATGGGACCGATAACGATGCATCGAATTTCCATCAATCAATGTCGGTGAATCGGGCGACTTCAACCGCCTGCCCGAAGAGGTTGAGGGTTTAGCCGAGGCCGTCAGGCGCGGCAACCGCTAGCAAGAGGATTTGGAACGGCAGGCTTCTACGCCGGGAAGCCGATTGTTTAATCCCCACATATGCCTATCTTGATGGCATGACGGTGCATTTCCCCTTCCAAAACACCTATGCGGCGCTCCCGGACGGCTTTTTCGCGCGGGTGGCGCCAACGCCTGTGGCGTCGCCTCGGCTCGTCAAGCTCAACCGACCCCTCGCGGTCAGGCTGGGGCTCGACCCGGACCGGCTTGAGAGCTCGGAGGGTGTTGAAATCCTCGCCGGAAAACGCATCCCCGACGGAGCTCAGCCGATCGCCACGGCCTATGCCGGCCATCAGTTCGGTCATTTCGTGCCGCAGCTCGGCGATGGTCGCGCCATCTTGCTTGGCGAAGTCGTCGATATCGACGGCATCCGTCGTGACATCCAACTCAAGGGCTCGGGGCCGACGCCATTTTCCCGCCGCGGCGACGGGCGGGCAGCGCTCGGGCCTGTGTTGCGCGAGTACATCGTCAGCGAGGCAATGGCGGCGCTCGGGATTCCGACGACGCGGTCGCTCGCCGCTACCATCACCGGCGAACAGGTCATCCGCGAGACGCCCCTGCCGGGCGCTGTGCTGACGCGCGTGGCCTCCAGTCACATTCGCGTCGGTACCTTTCAGTATTTCGCAGCCCGCGGCGACACCGAAGGCGTCAGGCGCCTCGCCGACCACGCCATTGCGAGGCACTACCCGCAAGCCGCGCAAGCCGAGCGCCCCTATCACGCTTTGCTGGAGGGCGTCGTCACCCGACAGGCCGAACTGGTGGCGCGCTGGCTTTTGGTCGGGTTCATCCACGGCGTCATGAATACCGACAACACCTCGATCTCGGGCGAGACCATCGACTACGGTCCCTGCGCATTCCTGGACCACTACGATCCGGCGGCGGTGTTCTCCTCGATCGACGAACAGGGCCGATACGCTTATGCCAACCAGCCCAAGATCGCGCTTTGGAATCTGACGCGGCTCGCCGAATGCCTGCTGTCGCTATTTTCCGACGACAAAGACAAGGCAATCGAGCAGGCGCAATTGATCCTCGGCGAATTTCCGGCGAAGTTTACCGCGGCCTATCAGTCCGGCCTGCGTCAAAAGATCGGCCTCTTCACCCAGCGTGACGGCGACGAGGCGCTGGTGCAGGATCTGCTCGACGCCATGGCCAAAAACCATGCGGACTTCACGCTGACCTTCCGCCACCTGAGCGATGCCGCCGCAGATACCAATCGCGATTCCGACGTTCGTCGGCACTTCACGGATCCCGCCGCTTACGACGAATGGGCCACACGCTGGCGGCAACGAATTGGCGAGGAGCCGCAAACGCCGGCCGCCCGCGCGGCGACGATGCGGACCGTCAACCCTGCCTTCATCCCTCGCAATCACCGTATCGAGGCCGTGATCCAGGCCGCCATCGGCTGCAACGACTTTGCACCCTTTGAGGAACTGCTGACGGTGCTATCGAAACCCTATGAGGACCAGCCAGGGTTCTCGAAATATGCCGAGCCGCCGGAGCCGGATCAGCGCGTGCTACAGACCTTCTGCGGAACATAAATCGTTAACCTTCGGCCAAACATTGGGCGGCCTCCGCGTCGTCCGCGACCGTAAATTAAGCAGCGGTCAATCGCTTCCCAACAAGTCTGTCGGTTTGCTTGGGGGGATTTTGCCGTGGACGCGTTGGTTTTCGAATTCATGGGTTTGGCGATGCTTGCGCTCTGCGTCATCGTGCTGGTGATTCCGTCCACCAGGCGGCCGGCCGGGCGGCAGCTCCGCGATTTCTGATCGAATTAGGTCTCAGAATCGGCGAGGACAGCTCCGCAACGTCGGCGGCTGTTTGCCTTAAATGATATCCCAAGCGTAGATTTGGGTCTCGATTCCGCCGCAAGGCCCTTGACATATCAGCGCTTTCGTCCGAACGCCCTTCGGGAAAGCGTCATGGACTGTTCATGGATCTGATTTCTACTACCGCGGAACTTACCGCCTTTTGTGATCGCCTCGCCAAACACCGGGTCATCACCGTCGATACCGAATTTCTTCGCGAGACCACCTATTACCCGCTGCTTTGCGTGGTGCAGATGGCAAGCGCGGAAGAGGCGGCGGTGATCGATGCGCTTGCGGATGGCATCGACCTCGAACCTTTCTTCAAGCTGATGGCCGACGAAAAGGTCTTGAAGGTCTTTCATGCCGCGCGTCAGGACATTGAGATTGTCTGGCACCGCGCCGGAATCGTGCCGCACCCGATCTTCGACACCCAGGTCGCCGCCATGGCGTTGGGTTATGGCGATTCGATTGCTTACGACCAGTTGGTCGAGCGCGTCACCGGCCACCGGCCGGACAAGACCCATCGCTTCACCGATTGGTCGCGGCGGCCGCTGACGGACGACCAGATGCACTACGCGTTGGCCGACGTCACGCATCTGCGCGACGTGTTTGCGGCGCTCGACGCCGATCTCAAAAAACGCGGCCGGAGCGACTGGGTGAGCGAGGAAATGGAGGTTCTGACGAGCCCCAAAACCTACGACTTTCACCCCGAACGCGCATGGGAGCGGTTGAAGACGCGGGTACGCAAACCGAAAGAGCTTGCCGTGCTGATCGAAGTCGCGGCGTGGCGCGAGCAGGAAGCCCAAAGCCGTGACGTGCCGCGGGGCCGCGTCCTGAAGGACGATGCTGTCGGCGATATTGCCACCCACGCGCCGACCAGCCTTGAGAAACTTGCCAATCTTCGGTCGCTGCCGAAAGGCTTCGATCGATCGAAATGGGGCGCGGATATTGTCGCCGCCGTACAACGCGGCCTCGCGCGCGATCACGGGACGTTACCGAAGATCGAGAAGCCGCGTAGCAACGCCAACGGCGCGGCCATCGTCGAACTGCTCAAGGTATTGCTGCGCATGACGTCGGAGCGTCACGCCGTGGCAAGCAAGGTGATCGCAACCGTCGACGACCTCGAGCAGATTGCAGCCGATGACAATGCCGATGTCGGCGCATTGCACGGTTGGCGTCGCGAACTGTTCGGCGAGGCCGCGCTGGCGCTCAAGCAAGGCCGGCTCGCGCTTGCGATCGAAAAAGGCCGAGTTGTAAAAGTAGACCGCGACCAGCGAGCCACATAGCGCCAAGGCGATTTGCCAGCCGGTTTGCCTGCGTCCGCTTTCGCGGCCTTCGATATTTCCGCCATACCGTGGTCAAGCGCGACCGGCAGCGCCTACCATTTGACCTCGACACCCATCGTTGCCTGATGGGATTGCAGCGCAGATCGAAACTTGCCGTCGTAGTTGAGGTAAAGGCGCACGGCGTTGGTCAGGCTCAACGAAAGCGCGGCGCCGGCGTCCGTGCCGTATCGGCTTTCGCCAATCCCCTGAACCAGGATGCTCTCGGGTCCGAGGCTTACGGTGACCGCACTGAGATTTTGCTCCAAGTTATCGACGAACTTGCCATAGGCTGAAAGGTCGAGGATCTTTTGATCGACGATCCAGTAGTGGCCGATCTCTGCGCCGAGCAACATGCGCGAGCGTTCAAGCGTCGCACCACTTGCCGATACCGGGTCCAGGCCGCCCATCTCCTGAAACGATCCCGTCGATGCGTGAACGTATTCCAGCGCAGCTTTGGGCACGAGGCGGCTCTGATCCATGGTCCAGTAGTAGCTAAGCTCGGTCAGCGCGCCGTCGATCTGGCCATTGTAGCCCGCAGTGGCCATGCCCAGCGCCGTGTCGCGGCTCGAGTTGATCTTTCCAAAACCATGAACAAGGGCGACCGCCCAGGTCCACGGTCCCTTGTCGACCGATGCGTTGAAGCCAAGCTGAGTAAGATCAAGGTTTGCCGACTGCATCGCCAGCGGCACGTCAATGCCGGTTCGGCTTTGGTCGACCGAAAATCCGATATTCACACCCGGCGCGATCCGGGCACCAAACCCGGCCACACCGCCTGTGGTCGCGCGATTATCGCCGACAAAACTGCCTTGCGCGCCGGTCTTGGTGGAAATCCCGTAGGCCTCACCCCAGGTCCGGAAGGGTTGACCGTCGAGGGCTTCCGACGCGCCCGCGCCCCCTGGATTACTCCGCGACGCGCGACTGACGCCGCCGCTGGCCTGGTCGCCGAGCCGCTCCAGGAAGTTGCTGCCGAGGCCGGTGATAGCGGCGCCGAAGGAAAGGTCGGAGGCGGGCGCCGACGGGGTCGGCGGAGGTGGCGGCGGCGGCGGCACGAGGACTTGCGCTTGAGCCTGCTGCGCCGAGCAGCTCAGTAAAAGCGCAGCGGCGACAAAAAAGGCCTTGCCGCGCCACCGACCGGCTTCGGTCTCCACCGCTCGCGAAGACCGCAGCGACCAATCCATCCAGCCATTCCCAAAAAAGGTGTCGCGCCCGAAATATCAAATCGTCATCAATTGAAGGCGATTTGCGCCTAGTTCTGCCGGAGCGTCAATCGGTTGCGGCCCCGCCTCGCGCACGATCGATGAGCCTTGTTGTTCCGCGGCCACAGGCCCGTTGGGGCGGACCCGAGCCCTTCCAGCGATTTCGCCAAGGGCCCCAGAAGCTTGCTAACGCGCAAATTTCGTGTTGCAATCGCTGCCACAATCGGAATTAGGCCGATCGGCTGTGCGTTTCGCGACTAGGACATTCAGCAGACATCCGCAAAGCCCGCTTGTGGCGCGGCACGCAAATAGCGTGGCGCGTCGTCTTTACGTCTAGACCAGGAGACAGGCGATGCAAAAAGGCACCGTCAAGTGGTTCAACCCGACGAAGGGTTATGGGTTCATCAAGCCGATGGTCGGCGATAAGGACGTGTTCGTCCATATCTCTGCCGTCGAGCGCGCCGGGCTCACCACCCTTAACGAGAATCAGGTTATCGAGTACGACCTTGTTGAGAACCGCGGCAAGACTTCCGCAGAAAATCTCAAGGTTTCCTAAGCTTCGTCACGATCCGCGCAAGCAATCCTGATGCACCCCCGGCCATGCCGGGGGATTTTGTTTATCTATGCCCCGGCTCCGCGCGCAAGCTGCGGCGATATCAACGTGTCTTCGCCGCTAACGTCGCTGTCGAGGCGGCAGACCGCACCTTCAAGACGAAGCTTTCCGCTCGCCAACAGACTCAGGGCCTTCGGGTAGATCTGATGTTCGACCGTCAGAATCCGCGCCGACAGCGTTTCGCGCGTATCGTTATCGCGGACCACAACCACTCCCTGCATCACGATCGGACCGGCGTCGGTTTCCGGCGTGACGAAATGGACGGTCGCTCCCGATACTTTCACGCCTGCGTTCAACGCCTGCGCGTGCGGATCAAGGCCGGGGAAAGACGGCAGCAGCGAGGGATGGATGTTGAGCATCCTGCCGTACCATCGCTGCACGAATTCGGCTGTGAATAGCCGCATGAAGCCGCCGAGGCAGATGAGTTCGATACCGTGGGCCTCAAGCGCCGGCTGCAAGACCGCTTCGAACGCCGCGCGATCTTTCCCGAACGGCTTGCTTTCGATCGTCAATGCCGGGATGCCGTCCGCCCTCGCCAGGGCAAGCCCGGCGGCGTCAGCGCGGTTTGAAATCACCACTGCAATCTCGGCTGGAAAACTCTCAACCTTGGCCGCGTCGATCAAGGCAACCATGTTCGAGCCGCGTCCCGAAATCAGGATCGCCACGCGGGGTTTCGACGTCCCCTTTCGTCGATTTGGCGTCACCATGAAAGGTCGAGATGGCCGTTATAGACGACGCGGTGCTCGCCCTGTACCGGGGTCACTTCGCCCAGCACCGTCACGCGCTCGCCGGCATCGTTAAGAATGCGGCTGACCGATTCAACCGCGTCGGGCTCAACGACAGCGATCATGCCGATCCCACAATTGAATGTTCGTAGCAGCTCCAGCTCGGCGACGCCGCCCTGCTCTGCCAGCCACTTGAAGACCGGCAGCACCGGCAACAGTGCGAGATCGATCCCGACGCCCAAATGCTTCGGCAGCACCCGCGGGATATTGTCGGTGAACCCTCCGCCCGTGATATGCGCGAGCGCCTTGACGGCGCCGGTTTCACGGATCGCCCGAAGGCAGGACCGGACGTAGAGCTTGGTAGGGGCCAGCAAGGCGCCGCCGAGCGTCATGACCGGCGAAAACGGCGCCGGCGCATCAAATCCGAGACCTGAGGATTCAACGATCCTGCGGACCAGCGAAAACCCGTTGGAATGAACGCCCGATGACGCCAGGCCAAGCACGGCGTCACCGGCACGGATATCGGCACGCGGCAATAGGGTACCGCGCTCGGCGGCGCCGACCGCAAACCCGGCCAAGTCGTAGTCGCCATCCTTGTAGAGCCCCGGCATTTCGGCGGTTTCGCCGCCGATCAAAGCGCAGCCGGATTCCCTGCAACCTTCCGCGATACCGGCCACGATCATAGCGGTCGCCTCCGGATCGAGCTTGCCGCACGCGAAATAATCGAGAAAGAACAGCGGTTCCGCACCCTGCACCACGAGGTCGTTGACCGACATCGCCACGAGGTCGATCCCGATCCCGCCATGCAGGCCGGTGTCGATCGCGATCTTGACCTTGGTCCCGACGCCGTCCGTCGCCGCGACCAGAACCGGGTCCTTGAAGCCCGCGGCCTTGAGATCGAACAACCCGCCAAAGCCGCCGATTTCGGCCGCGGTGCCGGAGCGCGCCGTGGCACGAACCATCGGCTTGATCAGATCGACCAGCCGGTTACCCGCATCGATATCGACGCCCGAATCCGCGTAAGTGAGCCCGTTCCTGCGCTCGGCCATGGCCTATTCCAGTTGATGCGGGCTGGGTTACGTCGGATTTGACTTATGTGCAATGGTGGCAGGCGCTTACCATGTAGACAACAGCCGGTTCGCCCAGCAAAATTCCACCGGAAACCTATATTTGCTAGCGTCCCTTTGGTTCTAACATTCACGAACGAATTCGCTGCAACAGATTGCAAATATCAGAGCAATAGAGCGGCAGGCGGGAAACGACCGAGTTGAGTATTCCAAATATCATTACGTTGGGACGCATTATTCTTGTCCCTGTGATCGTCTGGGCGATTGCCTCCAACCAGATGGAGATCGCATTTGCGATCTTCGTCATCGCGGGCGTCAGCGACGCGGTCGACGGATTTCTGGCCAAGCGCTTCAACATGGCGAGCGAATTGGGTGCGCTGCTCGATCCGCTCGCCGACAAGGCGCTTCTGGTTTCGATCTATGTGGCGCTCGGTATCTGGGGCGCGGTGCCGCGCTGGATCGTTATCCTCATCGTCTCGCGCGACTTCATGATCGTCGCGGCCGTGATCGTGTCGTGGTTGTTCGACAAACCGGTTCCGATGAAGCCGTTGATGGTTTCGAAGCTCAACACGGCAACCCAGGTGGCGCTCGCAGCGCTGATCCTGGCCTCGCTCGGCTTCGGTTTCAGACCGACGCCATATGACGCCGTGCTGATGGGACTGGTAACGGTCTTTACTTTGGTTTCCGTATCCCTCTATCTCGTCGAGTGGGTACGGCATATGAGCACGATCGAGGCGAGTTAGCCCCGATCGTGAGTGCCGGAATCGGAGTCTCGCGTGGCAGGCCGCGTTCAACCTCGTCAACTGGCATTTGCGCTCGCACACGCAGAGAGTTTTACGCGCGATGACTTCCTGGAGGGGCCGGCCAACGCCGCCGGCCTCGCGCTGGTCGATCGCTGGCCGGACTGGCCGAACCAGACGATGTTTCTGGTTGGCCCGGAAGGATCGGGCAAGAGCCACCTCGCCGCAATATGGGCCGAGCAATCCGGTGCCCGCTCGACCTCTGCACATGCGCTGACCGCGGCGGAGGTTCCGGGCGCGCTCGCGACCGGGGCGCTCGTGATTGAAGATCTTAAGGCCGCTGACATCGATGAGCGCGCGTTGTTTCATTTGCTGAACCTTGCGCGCGAAGAAGATGCCTTCGTCCTGATGACCGCACGTACGTCGCCGACCGAGGTTGAACTTCGCGACTTGCGCTCAAGACTACGTGCGGTGCCGGCTGTCGAGTTGCTACCGCCGGACGATCATCTGTTTCGCGCATTGATCGTCAAGTTCTGCGCGGATCGCCAGCTCGCCGTGGACGAGACCGTGGTGAGTTATCTTACTACCCGTCTCGAGCGTTCCTATGCAGCCGTGCGGCAAGCCGTCGAGCTATTGGATACCGAAGCCCTGCGGCTCGGCAGGCCAGTTACCCGGGCCCTGGCAGCGGAACTTCTTCGTAGCAACGCTTAACCAGGACGCGGTCTCCTATCTTGACGGAGCCGACGACGGGAACATCAATGTCATTGAAACGTCGCCGCGATATCAAATGATCTAGCTAATCGCGCCGCGGCTGGAGCCGAAATGGATCGAAACTTGATGGATTCCGCCCAAGCCATTGTAACAACAGAGAAAGATTCTGTTACTGCCGGCCCGCCTACGATCGGAAGCAGCCCCGAGCGCTTCATCAACCGGGAACTTTCCTGGCTGCATTTCAATCGGCGAGTGCTGGAAGAGTCGGTCAACCCGGGCCACCCCGCCCTGGAACGCGTCCGATTCCTGTCGATTTCCGCCAACAACCTTGATGAATTCTTCATGGTCCGGGTGGCCGGCATCAAAGCCCAGGTGCGCGAGGGCATCACCGAGCGCAGTCCCGATGGGCTTACCCCGGCCGAACAGCTTGTCCTGATCAACGAGACCGTTTCCAAACTAGCCAACGACCAGCAGGCGATCTGGCGCGATCTGCACAAGACTCTCGCAGCCGTTGGCATCGTGCTCGTCGAAGGCCGCGAAGTCACCAAATCCGAGCGGACGTGGGTCGAGGACCACTTCCTCCATAATATTTTCCCGTTGCTGACGCCGCTGGCGATCGACCCAGCTCACCCCTTCCCATTCATTCCAAGCCTTGGCTTTACCGTTGCGCTTCAACTGGCGCGGGTCTCCGACGGCAAGCCGATGAACGCGCTCATTCGCATGCCCGGCAAGATCGACCGCTTCGTTCGTCTGCCCGCGAGCAAGGACGGCGCGGTGCGGCTGATCACGCTTGAACAGGCCACGGGTCTGTTCATCGGTCGCCTGTTCCCGGGCTACACTGTCAAAGGTCAGGGCGCGTTCCGTATCATCCGCGACTCCGAACTCGAAATCGAGGAAGAAGCGGAAGACCTTGTCCGCCTGTTCGAGACCGCGCTGAAGCGGCGGCGGCGCGGCTCGGTGATCCGGCTCGAAATGGAAGCCAAGATGCCGGAGGAGCTGCGGGCTTTCGTGCAACGTGCGCTTTCCACCGCCGACGACGAAGTGCTGCTGGTTGATGGCGTGCTCGCCATGAACGAACTTTCGCAACTGACCAGGCTCGACCGGCCCGATCTCGAATTCGTGCCGTATGTGCCGCGTCACCCCGAACGCGTGCGCGATCATGGCGGCGACATCTTTGCCGCTATCCGGCAAAAGGACCTCATCGTCCACCACCCTTACGAATCCTTCGACGTCGTCGTGCAGTTCCTGCAACAGGCGGCACGCGACCCCGACGTCGTTGCCATCAAGCAGACGCTCTATCGCACCTCGAACAATTCGCCGATCGTGCGCGCGCTGGCGGAAGCTGCCGAAGCCGGCAAATCGGTCACTGCGCTGATCGAACTCAAGGCGCGCTTCGATGAGGAAGCCAATATCCGCTGGGCGCGCGACCTCGAACGCGCCGGTGTGCAGGTCGTCTATGGGTTTATCGAATTAAAGACGCACGCCAAGCTCTCGATGATCGTCCGCCGCGAAAGCGGCAACCTCACCACTTATGTGCACACCGGAACCGGAAACTATCATCCGGTGACGGCGCGCATCTATACCGACCTGTCTTACTTCACGTCCGACCCGATCATCGGCCGCGACGCCGCGCGGGTGTTCAACTACATCACCGGCTATGCGGAGCCGAGCGACATCGAGAAGATGGCGGTGTCGCCCCTCACCTTGCGCAAGCGGATGATCGAACACATTCGCGGCGAGACCAATTACGCCCGGCACGGCAAGCCTGCCGCGATCTGGCTGAAGATGAACTCGCTGGTCGATCCTGAAATCATCGATTCGCTTTATGAAGCTTCGCAGGCCGGCGTTTCGATCGAGCTCGTGGTGCGCGGAATTTGCTGCCTGCGGCCGGGCATTCCAGGGTTCTCGGAGAATATCCGTGTCAAATCGATCATCGGCCGATTCCTGGAACACGGCCGAATCTATTGCTTCGGGATGGGACAGGGCCTGCCAGGCGCCAAAGCGGCTGTGTATATCTCGTCCGCCGACATGATGCCGCGCAACCTGGATCGCCGCGTCGAGATCCTCTGCCCATTGCAGAATCCCACGGTGCATCAGCAGGTTCTCGAGCAGATCATGGTCGCGAACCTGAAGGATACCGAGCAAAGCTGGCAATTGTTGCCGGACGGTTCTTCAACGCGTATGAAGGCCGCGAAGGGCGAGGAACCCTTCAATCTGCACAACTATTTCATGACGAATCCGAGTCTGTCTGGCCGTGGAAAGTCTCTCAAGGAATCATCGCCGCGCCGCCTCACTCGCCGCACCGAGCGCCAGCAATCGTCATAAGAGGATTGGGCGGTGAAGCGGGCGCGCAAGCGCGCCTCGAGCGTGGCTGTCATCGATATCGGCTCGAACTCGGTACGTCTCGTCGTCTACGAGGCGATGGCGCGCAGCCTGATCACAATCTTCAACGAGAAAGCGCTGTGCGGCCTCGGCCGCGAGGTGCAATCCACCGGCCTGCTTGCTCCGGACGCCGTCAACAAGGCTCTGACCTCGCTGCGGCGTTTTCGGGCCCTGTGCAGGGTGATGAAGGTCGGGCGTGTCTATGCGATCGCAACCGCCGCCTGCCGTGACGCGAGCAATGGCCCCGATTTCATCGCCAAGGCCGAGCGCATTTGCGGAACGAAAATCGAAATCCTGTCGGGTCCGCGCGAGGCGAAATTGTCGGCACTCGGTGTCGTCTCCGGCGTGCACCGGCCGGACGGCATCGTCGGAGATCTCGGCGGCGGATCGCTGGAATTGATCGACGTGCGCGGCAATCGTGTGCGCGGTGGGGTAACGCTCCCGCTCGGAAGCCTCGCGTTGCAGGACTTGTCGCACAAGTCGCTGAAGCGCGCCGAGCGCATTGTCAAAGCCGAGCTTTCCGACGTCGACCAGATCAAAGGCGGCCGCGGCCGAACGTTTTACGCGGTGGGCGGCACCTGGCGCGCCTTGGCGCGCATTCACATCATTCAGAGCGAATACCCCCTCGGCGTGATGCATGGCTATTCTATCCCGGCCGAGGACGCGCTCGATTTCGCGCGGCGGCTGCGTCGCCTGGTAGCCGCGGACATGCTCGCCAATATCGAGGTTATCGCCGACGCCCGGCGACCGCTGCTGGCCTACGCCGCGCTGGTTCTCGAATACATCATCCGGGTCGCCCGGCCGAAAACCATCGTGTTCTCGACCTTCGGGGTGCGCGAAGGCCTGCTCTATGAAATGCTGCCTGACACCGAGCGCGCCAAGGATGGTTTCATCTGCGCCGCTCAGAAACTCAACGGATTGCTGTCTCGGTCTGCCCGCCATGCCCAGGAATTGATCGAATGGACCGACCGGTTCGTGCGGGTCGCGAGGTTGCGGGAGACGGAAGAAGATCGCCGCCTGCGCCACGCTGCTTGCCTGTTGTCGGATATCGGATGGCGCGTACACCCCGATCATCGCGGCGAGGAAACCCTCAATCTCATCACCAACGGGAATTTCGGTTCGATCAGCCATCAGGGCCGGGCCTTCGTCGCCCTGTCGGTTTTCTACCGCTATGCAGGCTTGAGCGAGGAAAATGAGCCGCCGCAGACCATGCAGGAGCTGGTGCCGCCCGCAATGCTCGAACGCGCCCGCTTGCTGGGGGCAGCCTTCCGTGTCGCCCACCTGATCTCTGCGGCGCGCCCCGGTGTATTGCCGGCGACGCATTTTCGCAGTCATGGCCGCAAGCTGACGCTCGTGTTCGAGCACAGACTGGTCGATCTCGTTGCCGACCGCGTCGGCAGCCGTTTCAAGCAGCTCGCTCGGCTCATCGGCCGCTCGGGATCGATCGTCAGACGCTAGATTTTGCGGAAGCTTGAGCCGGATTTTCGAGCCGTTTCAGCCGACGTCGCCGCCAGATCGATCCGGCCACCAAGACGGTGATGGCCCCAAGAACCGACGCCGAATATCCGACGAGTTCATGCGGCGACAGACCCAAAATGGCCGATTTCGCCTCAAGGCGAGATGCGATCGTGCCGTCGAGCAGCCGATACAGCCAGGGTTGCACGGCAGGATCGCTTACGATGACCTCGCCCGCGATCCAGCCCAGCAGCATCGCGCCCAGCCAGACCAGAATCGGAAAGCGATCGAGCACCACCATGATCAGCGCGGCGCCCGCAACGATGATGGGGATGCTGATTGCAAGACCGAGAACAAGAAGCGAGAGCTGACCGTTCGCGGCGGCCGCGACCGCAATCACATTGTCGAGGCTCATGATGATGTCGGCGATGACGACAATGCGGATTGCATGCCAAAGCGTCGTGCCGGCCGTAATTTCATCGTCCTCGTCTTCGGGCACCAACAGCTTGGCCGCGATCACGAGCAATGCGAGACCGCCGGCCAGCTTCAGGTAAGGCAACGCCATCAGTGTGGCGACGATGCCGGTGAAGACAATCAGGAGCACCACGGCAATGCCGGCGCCGATGGTCATGCCCCAAAGCCGGTGCCGGCCACGCAGGCCGCGGCAAGCCATGGCGATCACGAGGGCGTTGTCACCCGACAACAGGATATTGATCCAGATGATCTTGCCGACCGCCAGCCAGAACGCTGGCGTCTGCATGTCTACCCGCAATTGCGCGAAAAAACCGGCGATATTCGCGGGATCACCGAGCTGCAACAGCGCGTTCACAGCCTGCCCCCTGGACCGCGGGTCACTGCCGCCCGCGGCTAATGTTGAGAAACGTCAAAACCAGTGTCCCGATTCCGAAGTTCGCATCATTTTGCGGAGGCACGTTTACGAACTTCGGAATCGAAAGGACACTGGCAAATCACTTAATCCAGCGTGGCTTTGGTTCAAAAGTCCGCATGAAAGAACTCGCGGCAAGGATTATGCCGGCTTTTGAACCGCCACACTAGCCGACAATCTCATTGCCGGAAAAGAATTGGGCAATCTCGATGGCAGCCGTTTCCTGGGCGTCCGAACCATGCACCGAGTTCTCACCGATTGATTTCGCATAGACCTTGCGGATCGTGCCTTCGGCAGCCTTGGACGGATCGGTCGCGCCCATCACATCGCGGTGTTTAATGACGGCGTTTTCACCCTCGAGGACCTGAACGACAACAGGGCCCGACGTCATGAAGTCCACCAACTCACCGAAGAACGGACGCGCCTTGTGGACGGCATAGAAGGTCTCCGCCTGCTCGCGCGTCATCCGAATTCGCTTCTGAGCGACGATGCGCAAACCGGCTTTCTCTATCAGCGCATTGACGGCGCCGGTCAGATTACGAGCCGTCGCGTCCGGCTTGATGATGGAAAAGGTACGTTCGATCGCCATGGTTTCATCCTTGAAAAGCGCCGATGGAAGTTGCGGGCTTATATCGGTGCCGCTGCGGCACGGCAAGCGAAGTGATGACGTGGAACGGACCGCGCGAGCCGGTAACGACCTGCAGAATTACGTCGAGTTCACCCAGATGAACCTTTCCTGAAACAGTCGTCCCGCTGTCGTTCACTTGGCGGGGCGTAGGGTCTTTTCAACCGGACGCCGTACCGCCTCGGAAGGCGTTCAGGGAAGTGCTTTTCACCCGTGGCGCCCTGGGCGCCCAACCTGAGGAGACGACGATGTTACGCAAACTCTCGCTCGCTTTAGTTGCCGCGGTTTCGCTTGGTGCGGCCGCGCTGGCACCCACCTCTGCTTCGGCGTGGAC
>NZ_JBAVCF010000368.1:0-2496 GCF_049586575.1 Bradyrhizobium sp. | reverse complement strand
CCCGCAGCCCGTCCGGCGGCTCGCGCTTGCGGCCGGCATTGTCAACAACCTCGGCATTCTCTTCGTCTACAAATACGCCGACTTCCTTGCCGACAATCTCAATTGGGCGCTGGCCCCCTTTGGCGTCCATCGACTGCCGCTTCTGCACCTGGCGCTCCCGATCGGCGTCTCCTTCGTGGTGTTCGAAAAGATCACCTATCTCGTCGACACCTATCGCGGCACCTCCAAGCCTGCGGCGAAGTTCTGGGACTATTGCCTGTTCGTTTTGTTCTTCCCGAAACTTCTCGCAGGCCCGATCCTCAAATATCACGAAATGCGAGACCAGATCGCGAAGCCACGCGCCGTGGAATGGAGCGATTTCGGCTCAGGATTCCTGCGCTTTTCGCGCGGCATCGGACGCAAGCTCTTGATCGCCGATCCGCTCGGCAGCTTCGTCAACTCGATCTTCGCCGCCGATCCGGCGAGCCTCGACGCCGGCCGCGCCTGGCTTGCGCTCGCGAGCTTCACCTTGCAAATCTATTTCGATTTTGCGGGTTATTCCGACATGGCAATTGGACTAGCTCGCATGCTCGGCTTTGGCTTGAAGGAGAATTTCGACAAGCCCTATATCGCGAGATCGATCACCGAATTCTGGCGGCGCTGGCATATCTCGCTGACGACCTGGATCCGCGACTATCTCTACAAACCGCTCGGCGGCAATCGTGAGGGCGACGCACGCACCTACCTCAATCTCTGGATCTGTTTCCTGTTGTCCGGGCTCTGGCACGGCGCAAGCTGGAACTTCGTGCTGTGGGGCGCCTATAACGGATTGTTCCTGACACTCGACCGCCTGTTCCTGCGCAACGCGCTCGAGCGCTGTGGTGCGGTCATAGCGACGATTGCGACGTTACTCATTGTGATGGTCGGCTGGGCGATCTTCCGTTCCGATTCGCCTGCGCATCTGATGACGTTCCTGTCCGCGCTATCGGGCATGACACACGCCACCATCGCTTCCGAAATCCCTGCCGAGGTGCCCTTCACCCTGGTGCTCGGCGCCTTCATTTCTCTGCTGCCGGCAACCGCCTTCTATCCCGCGCTGATCCGCGCTTACGATAGCAAGGCCTGGCTGCGGACGCTGACGATCGCCGCGCTGGTGGTGATCTATGTGCTGGCGATTGCGCGGGCGGTCACAGCGCCGTTCCAGCCCTTCATCTATTTCAGGTTCTGATCATGATGGGTAACCTCAGTCTCTGCCGCCCCATCATCCGCGCCGCCTTCTGCGCATTTCTGGCGCTATTGCCGCTCGGCGCCGCCTGGAATCTGATCGCCGCGCAATACTTCCCGGCGCGCGCTCTCAAGATCGGCCCCACGCTCGGCGGCGTCACCTACGATACGTCGGTTATTTTCTCGTGGCCTGAGATTCGCGACGGCAAGTTCCAGAAGGCCGTTGTAAGCCGGGTCACCGATGCCATGCCGGTCCGGCCGCTTCTGATCCGCATCAACAACGAAATCCGGTTTCACTTGTTCGGCGAACTCACGGCGCCGAACGTCGTCAGGGGTGCCAACGGCCATCTGATCGAACAAACCTATCTCGACGACTATTGCTCCCGTACCGAAGGCATGGGCGCCAAACTGGCCGCCGTTGCGATACCGAAGCTGAAGGACATCCAGAACTTCTATCAGAAGCATGGCGCGGTTTTCGTTTACGTGGTGACGCCGTCCAAAGCTGCACACTTGCCGGAGTATTTCGTCGATCGCGTTCCCTGCCCCAGCACGCCGGCCGCGCGAAAGCAGCTGGTTCCCGACTATGTCGGCGCCTTGAAGCGCGAGGGCATCCATGTCGTCGATACGGCAAGCCTGATTCACTCGCTCAAGGGCACCTACCCCTTCGACCTGTTTCCGCAAGGCGGCGTTCACTGGAACGACGTCGGCGGCGCGCGCGCCGTTTCAGCTGTTGTCGAGGAGGTCAATCGGCTGGCGGGGCACGAGATCATTCCGCCCTTCAGGTTCACCTATACGATGTCGACGCCGGCGAAAGGCGCCGATCGCGAGCTGGTCGATCTGTTGAATGTTTTCTTCCCGCCGCTCGGCTACCAAACGCCGAAAGTCAGCTTCCAGCCGTCCGTGCCTTGTGCAGAGAGTCCTGCGCGGCAGCTCGATGTGGCCGTTGTCGGCTCCAGCTTCGGCCATCTGCCATCGCGCATCATGGTCGAGGCCAACTGTCTCGAGCGGCTTCAATTCTATTATTACGCCACGCTCGGCCGCTTCGGCGGTACACCCTATCGCGAATTGCAACGAAACCTTTCGGAGAACGACCTCCGCGCATGGCGAAACGCTGAGGTCATGATCCTCGAGGAAAACGAGTCATTCATGGCCTCGGCCAAGGTGGGTTACGTCGATCAGCTGAGGGCCGTCGTGAAACGACCGTGAGGTCCGCCTTGGCCCAGCGTGGCTTGGCGCGATATTACGGCGGAACGGCCGTCGATATCCGGGGCAACCCAATCGGCTCGCTTATTC
>NZ_JBAVCF010000367.1:0-31109 GCF_049586575.1 Bradyrhizobium sp. | reverse complement strand
TTCCGGAATCCGGATATGGGCTGATCGGCTCATGACGCGGAAATCGAGGGCGACCGCCAGCGCGATACCGCCGCCGATGCAAAAGCCTTCGATTGCTGCGATCGTGATCTGTTCCATCTCCTGCCAGGCGCGGGCGAGCCGGGGGCCGATCTTCAGGTGGCGCCTCAGCGAGCCGACGTCCATGGACTTGCGCGAGCGCCCCTCCGAATCCTTGAGGTCGAAGCCGGAGCTGAACGCTTTCGGCCCGCCGGTCAGAACCACGACGGAGGTATCGCCGTCGTCCTCAAAACTGCGCGCTGCACTGGTTAATTGGCGCATGGCTTCCGGCGACAGCGCATTGATGCCGTCGCCACGATCGAACCGCACCACGGCGATGCGCCCCTCAGGACCGAGGCCTTTCTCGATGGTCACAAAGTTGGTCACCGCGTTGCCCTCCTCGTCCCACCGCTTTGGCCGTTCAACGGCCCGCTAACGCATCGCGCACGGCGCGGGCGACATCGACCGCGTTCGGCGTATCCGAATGCACGCAGATTGAATCGGCCCGTACGGCCACGTCCTTGCCGTTAACACTTGCTGCCTTGCCTTCCGCGATCGCGCGCCGGCAGCGCGACGCAACGCGTGCCGGATCGACCGCGCGGTGCTCGCGTGTGATGATCAAGCGACCATCGTCCTCGTAGTCAAGGTCGGCGTAGAATTCCGCGATCAGGGCGTGGCCTCGCGCACCATAAACGATCTCGTGGCAGGTGCCTATCATTCCCATGATAGGCGTCCTGAAGACGTCGGCCGCATCGCAGATCGCGTGTGCCACGGCTTCATCCCGCGCCGCCATGCCATAGAGCGAGCCATGCGGCTTGATGTGGTTCAGCGTCATGCCTTCGGCTTCGAGGAATCCCTTGAGCGCACCCACCTGGTAGATGATGCAATTGGCCAGTTCCTCGCGCGACATCTTCATTTCGCGGCGGCCGAAGCCTTGCAGATCCGGCAGCGATGGGTGCGCGCCTACCTTGACACCATGCTCCTTGGCCAGACGGACGGTCTTGCGCATATGGTTGAAGTCGGAGGCATGGAAGCCACAGGCGACATTCGCCGCGGAAATCAACGGCATCAACGCTTCGTCGTCGCCCATCCGGTAGAGGCCGAAGGCCTCTCCCATATCGCAATTGATCGTTGCCATGCCCTGCTTCCGGGCTGCGTTTGGTGTCGGCCTTACTTCTTCCGAAGCGCGTAAGCCCCTGGGCCAAACGCCCAGATCATCGCAAACAAGCCGATCAGTCCAAGGTTCTTGCAAAAGTTGATGGTCTGAGCCGTCACTTGCGCTGCCGGCGAAGCCCAGAAATTGTGGAACATCACGCTCGCCAGGATCGTGAATACGATGAAGGCAATCGCCGTGCATCGCGTATAGACGCCCAGAATGAGCGCGAGCGAACCACCGAGTTCGATCGCAATCGCACAGGCGGCCAGAAAGCTGCCGAAACCACCCTCGCCGCCCGGCAGACGCGAGGCCGTGACACCGAAGTGAAGGATCTTTCCGATCCCGCTGTAGATAAACAACGGCGTCACCAACAGCCGCGCCGCCAACAACACCCTGTCCTGCATCGCATTGGTCGCGGGACCCGCATCCGAACTCGCCATTGTCTTCCCCCCTTATTGAACAACGTTTGACTACTCTGCCGGCGCAACGCTCGCTTCAGTCGCCTTACCCTGGATCGAGAGCGAGCCGATCACCAAAGCGGCTATGATCGCGGCTCCGCCGATCGCCCAGAACACGGCGGCCGGCCCGCCCGTCACCTGCTGCAACAGGCCGATCACGTAAGGCCCGAGAATGCCCCCGACGCGCCCCACCCCGAGCTCCATGCCGACGCCGCTCGCGCGAAAACCGGTTTCGTAGGAATTGGCCGTGAAATTATTGAGGACGTGCTGGGCGCCGATCACGAAAAAGCCGGCGATCGCCACGATCGCGAAATTGAAAGCGTGACTGTTGACGAACAGCAGCGTACCAACCGCGATGCCGCCTATGATCCACCATGCGCCGAGCAGCCGTGGCGTTGCGGCAAATCCTCGGTCGGCCAGCGTGGCCAGCGTGAGGCCTCCGATAAAAGACGTCGCCTGCATCAGCGCGCCATAGCTGAAACCCGACGCAAAGCTCTCTCCGCGCTGGATCATGACGGAGGGAATCCATCCGACGAGCCCGAAGATGGCAAACAGCGTGAGAAATGCGGTGACCCAGATCGTCAAGGAAACGCGGCGGTAACGCGGCGTGAGCAGAGCGGCGATCGTGTTCTTCGGCGCCGTGTGCTCCGTGGTGCGAAATACGGCGTTTTCGTATACGGCGCGACGCTCCGGACGCAGCCTCGACATCAGCGCGCGCAATTCCTCAAGACGTCCACGGCTGGCGAGATACTTCGGGCTCTCAGGCAGCACCGCATGCACGGCGAGCGTCAGCGGAATCGACATCGTCCCGACGAAATACAGGATTTGCCAGCCATAGCTCGGCGTCAGAAAAACCCCGACCAGACCCGCAACGACGCCGCCGAGCGACCAGCCGAACGTCACGCCCCATAGCGAAAAGCTGTTGCTGACCCGTTGTGGCGCGAGCTCATTGATATAGGTGGTGCCGAGGGGCAGCAGCACGCCGAGGCCAAGGCCGGTGAGGAATCTGAGACCACAGAAGCTTGCATAGCTGGTCGCAAACATCGCGGTGAGAAGGGTCAACACGTTGACAATCCACAAGCCCGCCAACAGCGTTTTGCGACGCCCATAGCGATCGGCCACCATGCCGTGCCCCATGGCGCCGAACAGAAAGCCGATCAATCCGGAGGAGACCAGAAATCCGGCTTGGCTCGGCGACAGGCCCCATGGCTGCTTCACATATTGAATGACGTAGGCGGGGTTGAACGTGTCGTAGCCGTCGAACAACGTGATTAGCGTGATCAGAATGCCGAGCGTCTTGTGTAACGGCGTAACCGCAGCGCCCGCCAGCTCCTGATGAATATCGACTTCAGTTGTTGAACTCATGGTCGCTCCCCCTCTTGCCGCCCCGCTCTCCGGCGGGTTATGCAGCTAATCAATCGAGTTTAAACAAGGCTTTCGCATTGTCGCGCCCGATCTTCTGCCGGTCGATTTCCGAGATCGGTGCTTCGTCGAACCAATCCGACGCATGGTCGATGTTCTCGAACGGCCAGTCGGTCGAAAACAGGATTCGATCCGAGCCGATTTCGAGCATGGCATCGATCAGCGTCTGGGTCCGGAAATTTCCCGATGTCGTGATGTAGAAATTCTCGCGGAAATATTCGCCGATCTTGCGCTTGGCGGGATAGTTGTTTTGCACTCGCATCCACTTGTTGTGGTTGTCGATCCGCCACATCGAATAGGGCAGCCCCTCCCCCATGTGACCTATTACGATATCGAGCTTCGGATGCGCATCGAACAATCCGGACCCCATTAGCCTCAGCGCATGAACGGCGGTCTCCTGTCCAAAGGCCCAGGACGGCCCTAGCAACCAGCGGTGACCATCATAGATCGCCGCATCCTTCGGAAGCGGGTTTCGCGGGTGCAGATAGAACGGTACGTCGAGCCGTTCGACCTCGGCCCAAAACGGCCAATAGGCCTTCACGTCGTAGTAGATACCCGCGGGATTGTCGGCCACCTGGCTAAAGCCGTTGACCAGCGCCCCGCAAAAGCCGAGTTCCCGCACGCAGCGCGTCAACTCGCGGGTCGCAAGCTCGGGGGTTTGCATTGGCAGAGCAGCAAGACCGGCAAAGCGCTTCGGCTGGCGGACGATTTGCTCCGCCATGAAGTCGTTCGACCGGCGCGCGATCTCGTTGGCTTTCTCGAGGTTCGGTATCGCCTGCACGGCCGGAGCGTTAAGGGAGAGCAGCATCATCTCGATGCCGTGTGCGTCCATTTCTCGCAGGCGGCGGTCCTGAACATCCAGCAGGCGTCCCTTCAACTCCGGCCAATCGGCTTCGGGCGCGAAGCCGGCGCTATCCTGAAGGGTTTCCTGAATCGCGAAGTGCTCCTCGAGAGCTACTTTTCCCTGCATCGCAGCACCCCACTTTCCGCAGTTCGTGCTCCATCGCAGCACCCACCTTGACGAACTTCGGAAAGCAATGGGCACTAGCAAACTTATTGAATCTAGTACCGCTTTATCGATCTGAAGTCCCTGATCGAACTCGCCGCTTGCGCTGCAGGGACTTCAGATCGGCGGTACTAGCCGTTTCTCGACGGGCAGTTAGACAGTACACTGTCCATTTGGCAAGTTCAAATCTCCGTGCGAGACGACGGAAGGATCGTCCTTGGCCTGCAATCTTGACCGGCCGGCGCTGGCAGCCGACAATAAACATCAGGCTCACTCGCAATCGAATTTCATAGTTGTCCCATGACCGAGCACGATCATCATCACCACGACGACCATTCGGAGCTTTCCGAGACGGAACTGCGCGTGCGCGCGCTGGAGACCATCCTGACCGAAAAGGGATATGTCGATCCCGCCGCGCTCGATGCCATCATCCAGGCCTTTGAGACGAAGGTCGGTCCTCACAACGGTGCGCGGGTAGTCGCCAAGGCCTGGTCCGATCCCGCTTTCAAGCAAGCCCTGCTGGAGGATGCGACCAAGGCGGTGGGCACGCTCGGTCACGTCAGCCGCGTCGGCGATCATCTGGTCGCCATCGAGAATACGCCGCAGCGGCACAACATGGTCGTGTGCACACTGTGCTCCTGTTACCCCTGGGAAATGCTCGGTCTTCCGCCGGTGTGGTACAAGGCCGCGCCCTATCGTTCGCGCGCGGTCAAGGATCCGCGCGGGGTGCTGGCTGACTTTGGCGTGAGCCTGCCAAAGGACATCGAGATCAGGGTTTGGGATTCGACGGCAGAGACTCGCTTTCTGGTGTTGCCCATGCGGCCTAAAGGCACCGAGGGCTGGAGCGAGGCGCAACTCGCCGAACTCGTAACGCGGGACTCGATGATCGGCACCGGATTTCCCAAGACACCTGGCTCACCATCATGAACGGCGTGCACGACATGGGGGGCATGGACGGTTTCGGCAAGGTCGAGGCCGAGCCGAACGAGCCGACCTTTCACGAGAAATGGGAAGGCCGCGTGCTCGCCATGGTCCGCGCGATGGGCGCGGCCGGCGCGTTCAACATCGATACTTCTCGTTCCTACCGCGAAGCCCTGCCGCCGCATGTTTATCTGGCGAGTTCGTATTACCAGAAATGGCTGCTTGGGCTCGAAGACAATCTGGTCGCCAAGGGTTTTGTGACGGCGTCGGAACTCGCAGCCGGACATGCGAAGGGACCCGCAAAGTCACTGAAGAACGGCAAGCTCCACCCCGAAGATGTCGAACGGATCATGGTGCGCGGCCAATTTGAACGGCCGGCGTCCGCGCCCGCCAAGTTCAAGCCGGGCAATCTGGTACGAACCAAAAACATGCATCCCGCCACGCATACGCGCCTCCCCCGCTATACGCGTGGCCATGTCGGCGTCGTCGAGCGTGTGCTCGGTTGTCAGGTTTTTCCGGACTCAGCATCGTTGGAGTTGGGTGAAAATCCGCAGTGGCTCTACACCGTGGTGTTTGATGGCGCCGAATTGTGGGGTCCGGAAGCCGACCCCACCGTCAAGATCTCGATCGACGCCTTCGAGCCATATCTCGAACCCGCATGACGAACGCCGCCGTCGCGCAAGCCACAAGCGTTCTTGGGGACCTGCCCCGGGACGATGACGGTCCGGTGTTTCGCGAACCCTGGGAGGCGCAAGCTTTTGCGATAGCGCTCTCGCTTCACGAACGTGGGCTGTTTAGCTGGAAGGAATGGGCGGCGGCGCTTGCCGATGAAATCAAGCTGGCGCAGGCGAACGGCGATCCCGACACGGGGACGACTTACTATCGACACTGGCTCGCGGCGCTGGAGAAACTGGTCGCGGCAAAAGGCGTAGCTACCCTGGAAACCCAACATCGCTACCGCGACGCCTGGGACCATGCCGCCGACCGCACGCCACATGGCTTGCCGATCGAGTTGAAGCCGGAAGATTTTCCGCCGACGGCGTGAGCGATCGACCACGATTTCAATGAGCGACTTCCTTGGGCACACAATGACCCCTTCCCGCGACATTTCACGCCTGATCGAGATCATGGCGCAGCTAAGAACGCCCGTGACCGGCTGTCCCTGGGACCTCGAGCAGAATTTCCAGACGATTGCGCCCTACACGATCGAAGAGGCCTATGAAGTCGCCGACGCGATTGCGCGCAACGACTTCGACGACCTCAGGGACGAACTCGGCGATCTCCTGCTTCAGGTCGTCTATCACGCGCGCATGGCGGAGGAGCAGCACGCCTTCGGTTTCGGCGATGTCGTCGAGGCAATCTGCCGGAAAATGATCCGCAGGCACCCACACGTCTTTGCCGACAAGGACGGCGACATCGCGACCGCCGGCGTCAAGAGCGCCTGGGAACGCATCAAGGCTGAGGAAAAGGCAGAGCGCGCGGCGCGCCGTTCTGGCGAAACCATCCCGTCGAGTTCGCTGCTGTCGAACGTCAAACCCGGTCAACCGGCGCTGACGCGAGCCATGGAATTGCAACGCAAGGCGTCGACGGTGGGATTTGACTGGAACGATCCTCGCGCGGTTCTGCATAAAATTCGCGAAGAAGCCGACGAGATCGAGGCTGCGCTCGATCAAGGCGACAGCGAGGAGCTGGCGGCTGAAACAGGCGATCTGATGTTCGCGCTGGTGAACCTCGCGCGGCACGTCGGAGCAAACCCCGAAATGGCGCTGCGTGGCGCCAATGCCAAATTCGAGCGCCGCTTCGGCTATATCGAACGTGCGCTGGCCTCACAGGGCCGCACGCCGGAGGCTGCTTCGCTTGAGGAGATGGACGCGCTTTGGAACGAGGCGAAGGCAAACGAAATTCAATCGTCGTCCCGGCCAAGCGAGCAAGGCGAGCGCTGAGCTGGGACCCATAACCACCGATGTTGGAGGTGGATGAGCTGCGGCCGTACCTTGCTCGGTAACAAACGCCAGTGGTTATAGGTCCCCGCGTGCGTGGAGACGACTATGGCCTCAGCGGCACCGCATGGAAGCGGTTGATCACGAGATCGCGTTTGGTTTCATCGACGCGAACGGTCATGTCGTAGTGCCCGTCCTGAAGGTTCTTGCCCAACACTTCCGCGTTGCGATGAAGCCAGCTGATGCCGGCGCCGTCGGCGGCGTCGATCGACAGATGCAGCGTCGTTCGCGTAGCCGCCAGCCGTTCTTCGATCGCCGCCAAAAGGCCGTCGATCCCCTCCCCGGTCTCTGCCGAAACCAGGAAGCACAGCCGTTCCGGCGGGCGGCGGGAGGCAATATTTCCGACGTTTTCACGCTCCTCCGGCGTAAGCCGGTCGATCTTGTTCCAGACTTCGAGAATACGCTGGCCGCCATCAGGGTCGATGCCGAGCTGGCGCAGCACGGCTTCGACATCCTGCTCCTGCGCCTCGCTGTCTTCGTGTGAAATATCCCTGACGTGCAAAATGACGTCGGCCTCCAACACCTCCTCCAGTGTCGCACGAAACGCCGCCACCAATTGCGTGGGCAGGTTGGAAATGAATCCGACAGTATCGGACAACATCGCTTTGCCACCATGCGGCAGGTTGAGCGCGCGCAAGGTGGGGTCCAGCGTGGCGAATAGCATATCGGCGGCCTGAACGTCGGCGCGGGTCAGCCGGTTGAACAGCGTCGATTTACCGGCATTGGTATAACCGACGAGCGCGACCACGCGATAAGGCACCCGCTGCCGGCCGGCGCGATGCAGCCGCCGCGTCGCCTGGACTTTCTTGATCTCGTTTTCCAGCCGCGTGATGCGGTCGCCAATCAAGCGGCGGTCGGCCTCGATCTGCGTCTCGCCCGGGCCGCCCATGAAACCGAAGCCGCCACGCTGGCGCTCGAGGTGAGTCCAGGACCGCACCAGACGGCTGCGCTGGTAGTTCAAATGCGCAAGTTCGACCTGAAGCGCGCCCTCCCTGGTTTTGGCGCGCCGCCCGAAAATCTCCAGAATGAGGCCGGTGCGGTCGAGAACCTTGGTACTCCAGGCTTTCTCCAGATTGCGCTGCTGGATCGGCGACAACGCACAATCCATCACCACGAGCTCCGCCTCGTGACTGGCAACAAGACCTGCGATCTCCTCGACCTTGCCCTTGCCGAGATAGGTCGCAGGCCGGATCTGGCTGACCGGCGCGATCAAGGCGTCTGCAATTGTCAGGTCGATGGCGCGCGCCAGGCCTACCGCCTCATCGAGACGCGCTTCAGAGCCGCGGACGACATGCGTCTCCTCGCGCGCATCGGGATCGCCCCGGCGCGTTCGCAGGTAGGGGCCGATGACAATCACCCGCCCGGTTTGCTTCCCCGCTGCCGACCGTGGCCGGTCGGCCCCCCCGTCAGGAATTCGGGGTTCCAATCAGTTCACTCTCAAGCCGGTGCATCCTCGCCGCCTTCGAACAACTGGATCGGAGCTCCGGGCATAATCGTCGAAATCGCATGCTTGTAGACAAGCTGCGAATGACCGTCGCGCCGCAACAGCAGGCAAAAATTGTCGAACCAGGTTACAATTCCCTGCAATTTTACTCCGTTGACCAGAAAAATCGTCAGTGGCGTTTTGGTTTTTCGAACGTGATTGAGGAAGGTGTCTTGTAGATTTTGTGCGCGGTCTGCCGCCATTGTTTTTATCCCGCAAGTCTCGGTGCTTCTTGTTATTTGAACCGCTGGCTGATTTCTGTTGAAGCAGTCCATTCGGTTACCGGCTCCCTTGAGATCCCCCTCCAGGGAGCACGATGAGGCGATTAGAAGGCAGGCGTGGTTATTAGGCAAGCCGCTTCGCGTGGCAGGGATGCCAAAGAGGGGCCAATTCTCCATAAGCGCGCGAAAAGAGGGTGAAATTTCAGGTTGGCGAATCCGCCCTCCCGGTACCTAAACCGCTAGCCTACGCCCAGCGCCTTCAACTTGCGGTGCAGGGCCGACCGCTCCATGCCGACGAATTCCGCTGTGCGGGAGATATTTCCCGAGAATCGGCTGATCTGGGCTATCAGGTAATCGCGTTCAAAAACCTCGCGTGCTTCACGCAGCGGCAGGCCCATGATGTGTTCGCCATTGTTGCTGGTGGGCATCGCCGGCACCATCGAACCCACGTCCTGCGGCAACATATCGGCGGTGATGATGACTTCCGGTCCGCCGCCGGCGAGGATCATCACCCGCTCGACATTGTTGCGAAGCTGCCGGACATTTCCCGGCCAGACATGCGATTGCAAAACCGCCATCGCATCCTGACCGATCTGACGTTTCGGCAGGCCGGTCGCGGCCGATATCTGATCCATGAAGTAGTCGATCAGCTCCGGGATGTCCTCCCGCCGCTCCGACAGCGGCGGCACGCGGATCGGCACGACCGACAAGCGGTGATAGAGATCTTCCCGGAAATGACCGGCGGCGATCTCTTCCTCGAGATTGCGCGCGGTCGAGGAAATGATGCGGACGTCGACGCTGACCTTCGCCGTGCCACCCTGCCGCTGAAATGTCTGTTCGACCAGGACCCGCAAGATCTTGTTTTGCGTCTCGCGCGGCATATCGCCGATTTCGTCGATAAACAGCGTACCGCCATGCGCTTCTTCCAGCGCACCGGTCTTGCGCGCATGCTCGCCGTTCGGCTCGATGCCGAATAGTTCGACCTCCATGCGCTCCGGCGTGATCGCCGCGGCGTTGATCACGACAAAGGGACCGTCAGCCCGGGTTGAGGCGGTGTGCAGCGTACGCGCCGCGAGTTCCTTGCCGGCGCCGGAAGGACCCACGATCAAAATCCGGCTGTTGGCCTTGGCCGCCCGTTCGATGGTCTGGCGCAATTGATTCATGCAAGCCGACCGGCCGGTCAAGGTACTGGCAGCAGGCGCCAGCTGCTTGAGCTCCTTGACCTCGCGTTTCAACCGCGAGGTTTCCAGCGCCCGTGTCGCGACCAGGATCAGCCGGTCGGACTTGAACGGCTTTTCGATGAAGTCGTAAGCACCGCGCTTGATGGCGGCGACGGCCGTTTCGATATTGCCGTGGCCCGAGATCATCACCACCGGAAGGTCAGCGTGGTCGCGCTTGATCTGCTCGAGCAGTTGCAGCCCATCGAGCTTAGAGCCCTGCAACCAGATGTCGAGGAACACCAGGCTCGGCCGGCGGTTGGCGATCTCCGCCAGCGCGGAATCACTGTCGCGCGCGGTCCGCGTCGCAAATCCCTCGTCGTCGAGAATCCCCGCGACAAGGTCACGAATGTCGGCTTCGTCATCGACAATCAAAATATCACTTGCCATAAGGTGCGCCCGTATCAGTTGCCTGTTGCGGCTTCGATTTTAGTTTTTTCATTAGTCGTTTCTTGCGGCCCGTTGGTTTCTTCATTGGCCGACTTTGTTTCAGCGGCCGGCTGCGCGGTTTCGACTGTCCCGGCGGCTTCCGCCGTCGCGGCCTGGCCCGATATCGCAAATCGCAGCCGCATCCATGCGCCCCGAGCGCCCGGCCGCATCTCGGATGCATCATGGAGCTCGATCCGGCCTCCATGGTCCTCCAGAACACGACCGACAATCGCTAACCCCAGGCCGGTGCCCTTCTCGCGTGTCGTCACATAGGGTTCGAGCAGGCGTGCGCGGCTCACCTTGGGCAGGCCAATTCCATTGTCGATCACGTCAATCACGATGTCGTCGTTTTCGCGTGTAGCGATGACGTCAATACGGCCCCGCCCCAGTTCTCCCGCCGGTACGGCTTCGATCGCCTCAGTGGCGTTCTTGATGATATTGGTCAGTGCCTGGGAAATCAGCCGGCGATCGAACTTCGCACGCAGCGGCTCTTCCTTGATATCGGCTTCGATATCGACATCGGGATGACCGACCCGCATCAGGAACACGGCCTGACGCACGGTGTCGGCGACGTCTTCTCCCTCGATTACGGGCTTTGGCATCCGCGCAAAGCGCGAGAATTCATCGACCATCCGCCGGATGTCATCGACCTGCCGCACGATCGTTTCGGTACACTGTTCGAACACCGCCTTGTCTTCGGTGATTGATTTGCCGAATTTGCGGCGGATGCGTTCGGCCGAGAGCTGAATCGGCGTCAGCGGATTTTTGATTTCGTGCGCAATCCTGCGAGCGACGTCGGCCCAGGCCGAGGTTCGTTGCGCCGAGACCAACTCGGTGATGTCGTCGAGGGTAATGATGTAGCTGTCGCGGGTCTGGCTGGTCTGCTCGGCGGTGACACGCACCGAAAGAATGCGCTCCTGGCCGTCGCGGTTGATCGTGATCTGGCCCTGCACCAAACGCTGGGTGCTCTCCCGGGCCGTTTTCATCATATCGTCGAGTTCGGGCAGAACGTCCGACAACGGATGATCCAGCGTTTCCGATTCTGCATGACCAATCAGCTTTTCCGCCGAGCGGTTGAGGATGCCGACGCTTCCCGAGGCATCGACGCCGATGATACCGGCGCTAGCAGACGACAATACCGCTTCGATGAAACGCCGCCGGCTGTCGATCAGGTCACTTGCATTGACCAATTCATCGCGCTGGGTGCGCAACTCCTGAGTCATCTTGTTGAAGGTTTCGCCAAGCTGCGCCAGATCGCCTTCCGAGCGATGGACGGGAACCTGGACATGAAGGTCGCCGGTCGAAACCAGGTTCGCGGCGCCCATCAGCCTACGGATCGGGGTGACCAGCGAATTCGCGAAATTCAGACCCAGCAAAATCGACGCCATCAGGATGGTCAATGCAATCACGGCAAAGATCAGCGCGAAGTTGACCTGAACGCCGAGGCGGCGCGACTCCATCACCGCATATTCGGCCACACTGGCATCGGTCTGCTTGACTTGCTCGACGACGCGCGGATCGAGCTGACGCGCCACATAAAGAAACGTATCGTGAAAGGCGCGCAGACGAATCAAGGCCGCGACATAGTTCTCTTCGGGGAGAACCGCGATTTCGGGTTCATTCTCGTTGACGTTGTTCAAGAAGCCCGCCGGCGGCGCCGCGAATGCCAACGGAACACCGGTCTCAGCGCTTTCCAGGACGTGACGATCCTTGTCGATCAACATAGCCCCAGGCAGATTACGCGACGTCGCGCTCGTCGTCAGAAACTCGCGGAAAGATTGACGATCCTGATCAAAGAGCGGCCGGGCATGGGCGATATCATTCGCCATTCCTATGATATCGCCGCGAATGAGCTGAGCGTGCTCGTTCAAATAGGCCCGCGCGATGCTCTGCGAATTCTGGATCACCTGGCGCGTTGGGCCGGAAAACAACCGGTCGAGGCCGCGTTCGATTGTAACATTGGCGACGATCGCCACCAGCACGGCCGGCAGCACCGTCATGATCGAGAACAGGCTGACCACCTGAACATGAAGCCGTGCCGCTGCCCGGCCGCGGCGCCGTGCCTGCATCACCTGCCAGACTTCGCGGAAGATGATGCCGACCAGCACCAGGATGGTGGCGCCATTCATCAGGATGAAGGACACCGCGACTTCACGGGTCGGCTCGACACGCGTCAGGCCCGTCAGCACCACAAAGGTGAGAAGCGCCGATACGAGCGCCAGGCCAATGGCAATCGGCGCCAGCAGCCGCATCAGGGAGCGCCCCTTTGGCTCAACGAGAGACGGGTCGAACTGTGCGGCCGAGGTGTCTACGCTGGTCATTCCGGCAAACAATGAAATGGAGGCTTGAGCGTCCGCGCGCATGCGGCGAACTGATGCATTCATACCACATTGTTGCCAAATTGCGACAATTCCACGGCGCTAAACGCGGTGCGCCGGAGGAATCCCCTGACAAATCAGGTCGCTATAACGACTTTTGAATATTTAATTACCGGTTCGATAGACCTGAATGTCGAGGTCCCTGATCTTCTTTCTCAGCGTATTACGGTTAAGACCCAAGAGGTCGGCCGCCCGAATTTGATTGCCGCGGGTCGCCGCGAGCGCTGCCGTGAGCAGCGGCACCTCGATCTCCTTGAGGATGCGATGGTAGAGGCCCGGCGGTGGCACGCCGTTGGGAAAACCGGAGAAGTGCGAGGACAAATAGGCTTCGACCGCACCACCGAGATTATCGATGCCCTGCTGCATACTGCCGCCAGAAGCCACGGCCGGCGGGGCCAGTTCGCCGTCGATGACAGAGGCCGTGATGACGTCCTGCGGATACAGCGCCGCAAGCCTGCGCGCCAGGTTTTCGAGCTCACGCACGTTGCCCGGCCAGCGGTGCTGCTTCATCCGATCGAGCGCCAGCGTATCGAGTTTCTTTGGCGGCAATCCGTCCTTCTCGGCGAGCGCGAAGAAATGACGAATTAGATCGGGCAGATCCTCGATCCGCTCGCGCAAGGGAGGCAGCCGTAGCGGCACCACGTTGAGGCGGAAGAACAGGTCTTCCCGGAACAGCCCCTGCTGAATCAGGATACGCAGATCCTTGTTGCTGGCGGCCACGATGCGCACATCGGTTTTGATCGGCGTGCGGCCGCCGACGGTGGTGTATTCCCCCTGCTGAAGCACCCTCAGTAATCGCGTCTGCGCTTCCATCGGCATATCGCCGATTTCGTCCAAAAACAGCGTTCCGCCTTCGGCCTGTTCGAACCGGCCCGAAGCGCGCGTGTTGGCGCCGGTGAAGGCGCCGCGCTCGTGGCCGAACAATTCCGACTCGATCAGGTCGCGCGGAATAGCCGCCATATTGACTGCCACGAACGGCCCGTTCCGCCGTTTACCGTAGTCGTGCAGCGCGCGCGCCACGAGTTCCTTGCCGGTGCCGGATTCGCCGGAGATCATCACCGTGAGGTCAGTCTGCATCAGGCGCGCCAGCACGCGGTAGATTTCCTGCATGGCCGGAGAGCGGCCAACCAGCGGGATTGCGTCGAACTCTGCATCGTCGGGGGCGCTCGCCACCCGCTCCTTCGGCTCCGCCAGCGCGCGGCCGACGATGGCGATCAATTCCTTCAGGTCGAACGGCTTCGGTAAATATTCGTACGCCCCGCGTTCGGAAGCCCGGATCGCGGTCATGAAGGTGTTCTGGGCACTCATCACGATCACGGGAAGATTAGGCCGCATCTTCTTGATCCGCGGCAAGAGATCGAACGCGTTCTCGTCAGGCATCACCACGTCGGTGATGACGAGATCGCCCTCGCCCTGGCTTATCCAGCGCCACAAGGTGGCGGCGTTTCCGGTCAGCCTCACCTCATATCCGGCGCGCGACAGCGCCTGGTTGAGCACGGTCCGGATAGCGGTGTCGTCGTCCGCTACGAGAATGCTACCTGCGGGCATCGTCAGTCCTCATCTTGTGTTCTGCAACGACGTCCCGGCAATGTCATCGCGGTCACTTGGGTCAAGTTTCTTGGTGGAATTGAACATCGGCAAAAGCACACGGAAGGTTGTTTTTCTTGGTTGGGATTCGCACTCGATAATACCGCCGTGATCGCCGACAATCTTGGCGACCAGCGCGAGCCCAAGCCCACTCCCCGTGGGTTTGGTCGTGACAAAGGGATCGAACAGGTTCGGCAACAGATCGTCCGGCACGCCGGGGCCGTTGTCGCGCACGCAGAACTCAAGCGGCAGAGAGACCCGCGATTTCTTTCCCGGCACCGAGAGCCTCACGCCGGGACGGAATGCGGTGGTCAGCTGGATTTCGGCTTCGTTGCCGAGGTCGGCCGTCGCTTCGGCGGCGTTCTTCACCAGATTGAGGAAAACCTGGATCAGCTGATCCTGGTTGGCGAGCACCGGCGGCAGCGACGGATCGTAGTCTTCGACAAAGCGAACGTTGCGCGCAAAGCCGGATTGCGCCAACCGTTTGACGTGATCCAGCACCGAATGGATGTTGACCGGACCGCGCGCCACCGGCCGATCGTCGCCGAATACTTCCATCCGGTCGACCAGCGTGACGATACGGTCTGCCTCGTCGCAGATCAGCCGCGTCAGCGTACGATCTTCCGGCGACGCCGCCTGCTCAAGCAATTGCGCCGCGCCGCGAATTCCCGACAACGGATTCTTGATCTCATGAGCCAGCATCGCCGCCAGTGCGATGACCGAGCGCGCCGCGCTTCGGTGCGTCAATTGCCGGTCCATCTTGTCGGCAATGCTGCGCTCCTGAAGCATCACGACGATATGGCCGGGACGCTCGGCGACGGGCGCGACATGAAGGTCGACCTGGCGATCGCCTCCCATGCGCGGCGTACCAAGATCGACCTTGTATTCGTTGACAGGCGCGTTCGTGGAACGAACCTGGTCGATCAGCGCCAGCAAGGGGCTTCCAAAGGGGACCAGTTCCTTCAGCGAATGCCGTTGCAGGAATTGGGCGGAAATCTCGAAAAACGATTCAGCCGCCATGTTGGCGTCCACGATCCGCCCATCGGGGCCAACCAGCAGCACGGGATTCGGCAGCGCATTGAGGATGATTTCCGCACCTGATGGCATCGGCTGGCGGTGTTCGGCGGTCGAGGTCATGCGGCCGCGCTCCACGCAAAATCATCGAACGCATCTTGAAGCGATTGATCAACCTGTTGCGGATTTTCCGACGTCAGAATTCTGCCGCGCCAGTCCTTCAACACCGCTGCTGGCGCCCGGCTACAGTTGGCCGCGACTTCGAGCGCCCAACCGAGATGCTTGCGGGCGTGACGCAGACCGATGCGCAAACCATAGTGACGGCAAATCTCGTCATAGAGCGTGCGGACATGTGAAAGCTGCGCCAAGAGAGACGGCGCGGCCTCAGTGACGCCGGTCTCAAGCCGCCGGCCGATCTGACCGGGTAACCACGGTTGGCCTTGCGCGCCGCGGCCGACCATCACGGCGTCGGCACCCGATGCTTCGATCGCGGCGACCGCCTTGTCGAAAGACTTGATGTCACCATTGACCACGAGCGGGATTTGGATTGCGTCTTTCACGGCCCGCACCGCGCGCCAATCGGCTTCGCCTTTGTAGAACTGGCAGCGTGTCCGGCCGTGCACGGAAATCAGTTGCACGCCGGCCAACTCTGCGCGGCGCGCCAACTCCGGCGCATTCAGCGACCGCTCGTCCCAGCCGAGTCGCATCTTCAGCGTCACCGGCGCCTTCACCGCCGCAACGGTGGCCTCGATCAATCGAACGGCGTGATCGAGATCGCGCATCAATGCCGAACCGGATTGCCCGCCGGTCACGTGACGCGCCGGGCAGCCCATATTGATGTCGATAACATCGGCGCCCGTGGCCTCAGCAATCCGAGCCCCTTCCGCCATCCACCTCGTCTCGCAGCCCGCGAGTTGAACCACGTGTGGACCGACACCGGTGGCCTCGCACCGCAGTTGCGACATCGGCCTGCCGTTGACGAGATCGCCACTCGCCGTCATCTCGGATACGACCAGCCCAGCCCCCAGAGAAGCGGCCAATCGCCGGAACGGCGCGTCAGTCACGCCCGACATGGGCGCCAAAAAAACCCGATTCGTGACTTGAATATCACCTATTTTCAATGGTTTAAGGCGAAAGGTTGCGGAACTGCTCACGGGTTTCTCATTGCTTCTGACGGAGGCATGACCGCCGGAGCCGATTGTTAGGCACAAATCTTGTGCAGTCAAGTTTTATGCCTACACTTTAGACAATTCAGATAATCTTGCAAGTGCACTGCAACAAACTATCGCGATTTATGCCCAACCTGCAGGAATCGCCTGTCTTCGCGCCACTAGCATGATAAGGGCAGAGCCCCAGCGACCTGCTGGATCTTCAACTCCGATCGACTGACGAAACCCATGCCGAATCCGCCGCGGACTGCCGCCATCCTCGTCGCCGCAGGACGCGGCCTTCGCGCCGGCGCGGGCGGCCCCAAGCAATATCGCTCGATCGGCGGCCAAACCGTGATCTATCGCGCACTAGAGCCGTTCAGTTCGCACCCTCAGGTATCCGTCGTACAGCCGGTGGTGAACCCTGACGATTCCGCAGCCTTCGATGACGCGGTTCGCGGGCTGCAACACGCCCCCCCGACCAAGGGCGGCGCGACACGCCAGGCCTCGGTGCGCGCCGGCCTGGAAGCGCTAGTCTCCGCGAGGCCGGACATCGTGCTCATTCACGATGCGGCTCGGCCGTTTGTTTCTCATGCCCTGATTTCTCGCGCCATCGACGCGGCCCTCGCAACCGGCGCCGCCATCCCCGCCATTCCCGTCACTGACACGATCAAACTTATCGACAGCAACGGCCACATCGAAGCAACGCCGGAGCGCGCGCGGTTGCGGATCGCCCAGACCCCTCAGTCGTTCCACTTCGACGCCATCCTCGAGGCACATCGTCGCGCCGCGCGCGAAGAACGCCATGATTTCACCGACGATGCAGCACTCGCCGAATGGACGGGATTGACGGTTGCGACCTTTGAAGGCGATGCTGCCAATATGAAACTCACCACCCCGGAAGATTTCGTGCGCGAGGAAGCCCGCCTGGCGAGCCTGCTCGGCGATATCAGGAGCGGCACCGGTTACGACGTTCACGCCTTTGGCGATGGCGATCACCTGATGATTTGCGGCATTCGCGTGCCGCACACCAAAGGCTTTCTCGCCCATTCCGACGGCGATGTCGGCCTGCATGCGCTGGTCGATGCTATTCTCGGCGCGCTCGCGGATGGCGATATCGGCTCTCACTTTCCGCCCAGCGACATGAAATGGAAGGGCGCGGCTTCCGACAAATTCCTGAAATACGCGGTCGCGCGCGTCGCGGCGCGCGGCGGCCGCATTGCCAATCTGGAAGTCACGCTGATCTGCGAGCGTCCGAAGATCGGCCCCTTGCGCGATCAGATGCGCGCGCGGATCGCCGAAATCACGGGGCTCGATATTTCGCGCGTCGCCGTGAAGGCCACCACGAGCGAGCGTCTCGGCTTTACCGGGCGCGAGGAAGGTATTGCGGCGACCGCCTGCGCCACCATCCGCCTGCCCTGGGACGACAAGGGACCCGTTTCTGTTTGACCTTCGCTTGAGGAAACGCGGCAGATGGCTAGCGAACGTCAAACCGGTTCAAGCAGCGCCCTCGCCCGCTCACTGCTCGATCTGTGCCGCAGCCGCAAGCTGACGATCGCCACCGCGGAATCCTGCACGGGCGGCCTCGTCGCGGGCGCGTTGACCGACATCCCCGGTTCTTCTGACGTCATCGACCGCGGCTTTGTGACCTACTCCAACGACGCCAAGCGCGCGATGCTGGGCGTCGAAGCCGACACACTTGCGACTTTTGGGGCCGTCAGCAAGGAAACCGCCACGCAAATGGCGGTCGGCGCGCTGGAACGGACCGGCGTCGATCTGGCGGTCTCGATTACGGGAATCGCCGGTCCTGGCGGCGCTGTGCGCGGCAAGCCGGTCGGCCTCGTACACTTCGCGGTGGCCGCGCGCGACGGGCGCATCTCGCATCGCGAGTGCCGCTTCGGCGCAATCGGCCGCAGCGCGGTGCGGCAACGCTCCGTTGTCGAGGCGCTGCGCATGTTGATGGAGATGGCCCGCGGGCCGAAAGCGGTGAAGCCAAAACGCGCTGCCGTCAGCCGCGTTCGCCCGCGCGTGGCACGAAGTCCACGTCGGCATGCGGTGAAGAGGCGACGACCGCCGCGGGGCTAGTCTTCGTATCCGGCCCTTCCTCGCTTAACTTCACCGCCACACTGCCTTTCGCAAACCCGGCAATCCCCCGTTTCCCCCGCCAGAGATGAGATAGCTGCTTGGAGGGTCAAAGTCGGACAGCGTCAGCTTGCCTCCGAAAGTTGCTTTCACGGGTCCGACCTTGATCACGACGGTTGCTGTCATCTCGTTCGACGCCGACATCTCCAGGGACTGGCAACCGGGAATGCAACGCCTGAGGACGTCGGGATTGTTCAAGGCGTCCCACACTCTTTGTTTCGAAGCCGAAATGCGTTGGCTCTCATTCATTTGCATATTGTTGTTTTAACTCCTTGAACCAAAATTCGTATCGCGTTGCCCTCGCCGCCGCTCGACGGTTATTTCGGCGAGAATGGACATGGCAATTTCCTCAGGCGTGATGGCTCCGAGGTCGAGCCCAGCCGGCGCTTTGACACGGTCGATCGCGGCGGGATCGAGCCCGGTCACGATCAGCTTGTCGCGCAACGCGGCCATCTTGCGCTTGCTGCCGACAAAGGCGTGGTAGGTCGCCTCGATCGCAAGCGCCTGCTTTAGCGCAGCCTCATCGCCTTTGCCTTGGGTCGATACGACCACGAAGCGGCGAGCATTGTTGAGATAGCGAAGCTCGAAGCCGTCGATGACGACATCTGCATCCGGGGTCGTCGTCAGGTCGGCCGCAGGCACCGCCAGCGCCACGTGATAGCCGAGCTGACGCGCCTGCGCGGCCAACGACAGCGCAACCGGGCTAGCCCCGAGAATGACAAGCGATGGGTGCGGCAAAACCGGCTCCACAAAAATATCCATGGTGCCCTTGCTCGGGCACATGTTCGAGGCGAAGCGCACGCCCTCCCGTGTCTCGCCGGGCTTGACGCCGAGCTCGGCCAGCAGCTTTTCCGGCTGAACCGAGACCATGCGCGGCTCACCGTCGGCGAGCGCCTCGCGCGCCGCCTTTAGCACCGCGCCTTTGGCGCAGCCGCCGCCGATCCACCCCGCAACGATGGTGCCATCGGGCCGAATGATGGCTTTCGCGCCGGCCTTGGCCGCGGTCACCGATACGGTGCGCACCACCGTCGCCAGCACGAAGACCTCCTCAGCGGCCTTCATCTGCGCGACCAGATCCATCACCTCGACATGCGCGCCCATCTCAAAGCCTCCCGAGATAGGGCTCAAGCGCGGTCAAGCTCTGCAACGTATTCGCGCTCGCATAGAGATCGATATATGGCAGCGCCGCCTTGATGCCGCGCGCCTCGGGCGTGTAACCCTGCCATCCCATCATCGGATTGAGCCAGACAATGCGGCGGCAGCGGCGGCCGAGCGCCGCCATCTCGCGGCCGAGCAACGCGACATCGCCTGTCTCATAGCCGTCGGAAACAATCATCACGCAGGTGCGCGAATGGATCACGCGCGAGGCATGCCAGCGATTGAAGGTTTGCAGACTCTCGCCGATTCGCGTTCCTCCGCCGGCGCCCTGGGCCATGATCGAGAGACGATCGAGTGCGCGGCCAGCATCTCTTTCCTTCATGGCGTCCGAGACGTGAGCCAGCCTCGTGTGGAACAGGAACGCTTCGGCTTCGCGAAATTCGTCGAGCACGCCGTGAATGAAGCGCAGAAAGATGCCGGTATACATGCTCATCGAACCGGAAGCGTCGAGCAACACCACGAGCCGCAAGGGCTTCTGCTTGCGCTGCCGGTGGACGAGGTTGATCGGCACGCCGCCATGGCTGATATTGCCATGAATGGTACGGCGCAGATCGATCCGATAACCGCGCCGCCGCGCCAGATCGCGCCGTGTCAGGCGCGTACGCATCGCACGGGCCAATCGCGCCGCGGCAAGATGCGCCTGCTTGATCTGCTCGGAATCGGCCAGGTTGCGAAAATCGGTTTCGGCGATATTCTCCGCACGTGAAGCGCCCTCCATTTGTCCCTCGCCTGAACGATCATTGTCAGCGCCCTCGGTGGAAGGGATTTGATCGGTCGCCGTATTGCCGTCGGCACGGGGTTCGGCGGAGGTGCTCGGCAGGTTTTTCAGCGAAGGATTGTTCGCCGTCTTCGCAGCGCCGGTAGTGACCGAACGCGACCGCGCCCGCTTCCCGAGCCAGAAGGCATCGAAAATGCCGTCGAACTTCTCCCAGTCAGATTTTCGCGCAGAGAACAGATGTTTGAAGGCCGTTCGGAGCAGGCCCGGCCGCGCCGCATAACCGGCGGCCATCAGGGCGGCAGCATCCCGGCCTTCGGCAAGACCAACGGCAAAGCCACTGTCACGCAAGGTCCGCAGGAACGCCGCAAGCTTGCTTGAGACCAGGCGGGACAGTTCGTTGATGTCTTCTATGTCGGGAGACACGCCGCAACAACTCATGCGACCCTCCCCAACAGACGTTCGCTGACCTCGCGCGTCACCCGCGCCCGATCCTCCTGCGTCTTGAGCAGGCACATCAGCGTCTCGTGCACGGTCTCTGGCGCATCATGCAGATCCTTGACGTCGAGCCCGACCAGCGCCGCCGCCCAGTCCAGTGTCTCTGCGACACCCGGCACCTTTCGCAGCTCTTCCTTGCGGATGCCCTCGACCATCCGCGCGATCTGCAGCGACAGCGAAGCGCCAGCGCCATCGATGCGCGCCATGATGATGCGCGCCTCACGCTCGGCGTCGGGATAGTCGACATAGTGGTAGAGACAACGGCGGCGCAAGGCATCCGACAGCTCCCGCGTGCCGTTCGACGTCAGGACGACATGAGGAATCGACGTAGCCCTGATCGTGCCGAGTTCCGGAATCGATATCTGGAAGTCCGAAAGCAGCTCCAGCAGAAATGCCTCGAACTCGTCATCGGCGCGGTCGACCTCGTCGATCAGCAGCACGGGCGGCTTGTCGCGGCGGATCGCCGCGAGCAGCGGCCGTTCCAGAAGATATTTCTCCGAAAAGATTCGGTCCTCTACCGCATCCGCGTCGGCACCATGATGCGCCTGGATCGAGAGCAATTGGCGCTGGTAATTCCACTCATAAAGCGCCGCCGACTGGTCGAGCCCTTCATAGCATTGCAGGCGGATCAATTCGGTGCCGTGCACCGTGGCAAGCGCCTTGGCAACCTCGGTCTTGCCGACACCCGCCTCACCTTCCAGTAAAAGCGGACGCCGCAACAACTGCATCAACGAGATCGCCGTCGCCAGTTCGCCATCGGCGACGTAGCCTGCCGCGCCAAGCGCTTGGGCGATCTCGTCACGCGTCTTCATCAGGCAGCCAGCACCCCGAGGTTCTTGGCGGCCACCCAGTTGCGCCAGTAGTCATGCGGCATCTGGATGTGCGTCGAGCCCAGGAACGAGAATGCGTCGTTGACCGCATTGGAGAACGCCGGCACGCCGCCGACATTCGGGCTCTCGCCGACGCCCTTGGCGCCGATCGGATGATGCGGCGACGGCGTCACGGTGAAGTCGGTCTCCCAGTGAGGCGTCTCCACGGCCGTGGGCATGAAGAAATCCATGAACGAGCCGGTGACCACGTTGCCCTCGGGGTCGTAACGAATCTCCTGGCCCATCGCGATGGCAAAGGCCTCGGTCAGTCCGCCATGCACCTGGCCCTCGATGATCATCGGGTTGATGCGGGTGCCGCAATCGTCGAGCGCATAGAAGCGCCTGATCTTGTAGACCCCGGTATCGACGTCGATGTTCATGACGCAGATATAGGCGCCGAACGGATAGGTCATGTTGGGCGGATCGTAATAACTCACCGCCTCCAGGCCGGGCTCCATCCCGGGTGGCACCGAATTATAGGCCGCCCAGCAGATGTCCTTCATCGACATCGTCTTCTCGGGCAGGCCTTTGACGCGAAAACCGTCGATGTCCCATTCGAGATCGTCCTCGTGGACCTCGAGCTTATAGGCGGCGATCATCTGCGCCTTGGCCTTGATCTTGCGTGCGGCCATGGCGATCGCGGCGCCCGCCACCGGCGTCGAGCGTGAACCGTAGGTGCCGAGCCCGTAGGGCGCGGTATCGGTATTGCCTTCCTCGACCATGATGTTGTCGGCGGGCAGGCCAATCTCGGTTGCGATGATCTGCGCCCAGGTGGTCTCGTGACCCTGGCCGGTGCTTTTCGAGCCGACCCGGGCAATACCCGCGCCGGTGGGATGCAGCCTGATCTCACAGGAATCGAACATCGCAATTCCCAGAATGTCGCAATTCTTCGAGGGACCGGCGCCGACGATTTCGGTGAAGAAGGAAACGCCGAGGCCCATGATCTCGCGGGTCTCGCCGCGCTTGAAGGCCGCGCGCATTGCCGCCTGCTCGCTGCGCAAACCGGCATAGTTGACCGTATCCATCATCTTGCGCATGGCGGTGTGGTAATCGCCGGAATCGTATTCCCAACCTAACGCCGAGTGATATGGAAACTGCTCCTTCCTGATGAAGTTCTTCAGCCGCAGTTCGGCCGGATCCATCCCGAGTTTCTGGGCCAGGATGTCCATGCCGCGCTCAATGCAGTAAGCGGCCTCGGTAACGCGGAACGAGCAACGATAGGCGACGCCGCCCGGCGCCTTGTTGGTGTAGATGCCGTCCACCGACAGATGCGCGGTCGGGAAATCGTAGGAGCCGGTGACGATGTTGAAAAAGCCCGCGGGCCATTTCGACGGATCGGCGCAGGCGTCGAACGCGCCGTGATCGGCGAGCACGTGAACGCGAAGACCGGTGACCTTGCCCTCTTTGGTCGCGGCGATTTCGGTCGTCATGTGGTAATCGCGCGCAAAGGACGTCGCGGTCAGGTTCTCGATGCGGTCCTCGACCCATTTGACGGGTTTTCCGGTAACGATCGAAGCCACCGCGGCACAGATATAGCCGGGATAGGCGCCGACCTTGTTGCCGAAACCGCCGCCGACGTCGGGTGAAATCACGTGGATCTTCTGTTCCGGCAATTTTGCGATCAGCGCCACCACGGTACGGATCACATGCGGCGCCTGGAAAGTGCCCCAGATCGTCAGCTCGCCCTTGATCTTGTCGAATGAGCAGACGCACTGGCAGGTTTCCAGCGGTGACGGATGGGTGCGGTGATAGGAGATCATTTCCTTGACCGTGACCTCCGCCTTGCGGAATGCGGCGTCGGTCAGGTCCTTGTCGCCGACGGTCCATTCGAAGATATGGTTATGGTGCTTGCGCGGCCCGTGCGCGCCGGATGTCTTGCCGGCGAGATCCTCGCGAAGCACCGGTGCGTCTTTGTCCATCGCCTTGAACGGATCGATCACCACCGGCAGCGGCTCGTATTCGACCACCACCTTGTTGATGCCGTCGTCGGCGGCATAGCGGTCGGCGGCGACCACAAACGCGACCTCCTGATTCTGGAACAGCACCTTGCCGTCGGCCAAAACCATCTGTACGTCGCCGGCCAAGGTCGGCATCCAGGCGAGGTTGACAGTCTTCAGCGTCTCGGCGGTGATGACGGCCAGCACACCCGGCACCTTCAGCGCCTCTTCGCTGTTGATCGACTTCACCCGCGCATGGGCATGCGGCGATCTGACAAAGTCGCCGTGCAGCATGCCCGGAAGTTTGACGTCGTCGACGTAATTGCCCTTGCCTTGCGTGAAGCGGACATCCTCGACGCGCTTGCGCTTGCAGCCCATGCCTTCGAGGGCGGCGGTACGTTGTTCCCGCGTGGGAGTCAGGTCGTTCATTCCGCGGCCTCCTTGAATTCAACGCCATTGATCTTGTCGGCGGCGTACTGGATTGACCTCACGATGTTCTGGTAGCCGGTACAGCGGCAGATGTTGCCCGAGATGCCCATCCGGATTTCTTCTTCCGATGGCCGTGGGTTCTCCTGGAGCAGTCGCTGTGCGCGCACGATCATGCCGGAAGTACAGAAGCCGCATTGCAACCCGTGCATCATGCGAAAACCTTCCTGCAAGGCCGACAGCGTGCCGTCGGCATTCGCCACGCCCTCGATGGTGATGATTTCGGAGCCTTGGGCCTGGACCGCGAACATGGTGCAGCTCTTTACCGACATGCCGTCGAGATCGATGGTGCAGGCGCCACAATGGGTGGTCTCGCAGCCAATATGGGTGCCGGTGAGCGAGAGGTTTTCGCGCAGGAAATGCACCAGCAGCGTGCGCGGTTCGACGAGGCCTTCGACCTCGGCGCCGTTCACTTTCATGGTTACGTGGGTCTTTGCCATTGTTCCCTCTCCCTCATTTCGTGAGCGAAGCGGCGCGTTGCAGCGCCCGCGCCACCATGATGCCACCGACATGCTTGCGATATTCGACCGGCCCGCGGGCATCCGCAGCAGGCGACATGATCGCCTCCGCGGCCGCCGCGGCTTTCTTCAGCGTCGCCGCATCAAGGCTCGTTCCGATCACCGTTTTGGCGGCGTCGGTCGCGAACAACGGCGTTTCGTGCAGATTAGTCAGGCCGATCGCGCAAGAAGCGACCTTGCCGCTCGCCATCGTGAGCACCACTGCGGCTGCGGCCGTCGCGTAGTCACCGACCTTTCGCTTCAGTTTCTCGTAAGCATAGCCATGGCCGGCCGGAGGGACAGGCACGGAGACCGCGGTCAGGAGTTCGCCCGGCTCGATCGCCGTGAAATACGCGCCCTGATAATAGTCGGCCGCCGCAACCTCGCGGCTGCCGCCTGGTCCTTCGAGGCGATAGCTCGCGCCCAGCGTCAGCATCAATGCCGGCATGTCGTTGCCGGGATCGCCGTTGGCGACATTGCCGCCGACCGTGCCACGGTAGCGCACCTGCGGATCAGCGATCAGTAGTGCGGCCTCATGAAGGACGGGGATGGACTTCGCGATCTCCCCGGAGGCCAGCAGTTCGTGTTGCGTGGTCATGGCGCCGATGACGATCTTGTCGCCGTCGCGGACAATGCCCTTCAGTCCGGATATGCCATGTAAATCAACTAAATGCTCGGGCGTCGCCAGCCGGAGCTTCATCATCGGGACCAGGCTATGGCCGCCGGCGAGTGGGCGCGCATCGTCGCCCAGGGTCGATAGCAATTTCACCGCATCGGCGACCGTGGCAGGCCGGTGATAGCTGAACGGACCAGGGATCATCGTCTCCTCCATCTCGTCCTGTATTGCCCTTACGGGGCCTGCGGACGTTGGGGGAATGCTGTCGCCGGGGTGGATTACCCCGCAACAGGAGCGACACGGAAGCCGAAAATTCGCACGAAATGCGGCCTGCGCGCACGAAATGCGTCAGGGTCCGCGCCCTAATTTGTCCCCAGAGCTCATACCGTCCGGTGGGCGAGCCCGAGCCGGACCTTCACTTCAGCGATTTTGGCGCGGCTGACCGGAACCCGATGCGGCGATTGGCCGTCCAGTTCAACGATCGCGCCATCGCCCTCCTTGCGGACAAAGGTCACATGGGAAAGCGCAACGATATGGCTACGGTGCACCCGAAGAAACAGGCTGGGATCGAGGTGCGCCTCGGCTTCCGAGATCGACCACGGGCACATCCGCTCCCGGATCCCGTCATGGATCTTGGTATAATGTGCGTCGGCCCGGACGCTTCGTACCTCGGTGGTGTCGATAAAATGTGTGCCGTCAGCGCCTTCGACCGGCAGTCGGGGCGCGGGCGCGGCGTGCGGAGGCTGGCCGACGCCGCCAAGCGGCACGGGCCGCAACCTCGGGGCAGTCGGAACCACGCCAGCCTCAGCGACCGGCGTGTCGGTCATTTCCTTGACGCCGGCCGAAGCCGTTCTCCGCGAGTCCGGCACCAGCGACAGCAGAAACCCGGCCGCGATCACGAAGCAGAGGAGCGCAACGACCAGTGACAGGGTCTGCGGCGACGCCACCAGACCCTCCATATGGTGGTGGCCGCCCGCAGCAGGCGGGGCAACTTTCATGCCCGCCATCGCGGTGTAGTGCATGCCCGATACGGCAACGCCAAACGCGATCGCGCTCAGCAGCAGCTGCAAACCACCCTGTCGCGCCAGGAATACCCGCAACCCGCCATAGGCCGCCGCAATCGCGATCACAACCGAGAGCGCGACCATTCCGGTCAGGTGGGTCATCGCAAAGTTACCGGCGAGACCATACATACCGACATAGTGCATGCTGACGATGCCGAGTCCCAGCAATGCGGCCGACGAGGCCACACGCAGCATCGAGGGCGATCCGATACTGACAAAGAACAGCGATATTCCGACGACGAGCGCGCACATCAGAAATGACACGATCGTCGGGAGCACCAGGTAAACAGAATCGGCCGGCAAAGGCGCCGCCAACATGCCGACAAAATGCATCGTCCAGATACCGACGGACAGAAAGAAGGTTGCACCTGCGAGCAGCAGACGATGACTGGCATTCGACGTGCCGCGAATACGCGCAGCAAGGCCGAAGCCAGTATAACCTCCCAGAATCGCGATCACCACCGAGAGCGCGACGAGATAGGGATCGTGTCCTTCGAACATGATCTTCTCGGCCATCTGTCTCCACGGATGACCTCCTCCCGGCGCCAGCTTATACGGCCGCTCGCAGGAATGACAACCACTGGCAGTTTCAACTCGGCCAAATACGAATGGCCTGATCCGGGTTTGGCCTGGATGGACAGGCATAGGCGAGCCGAAGCGACGCCGTTCTTCGAACGGCTATGCCCGGTCATGACGAACTGAGAAAATCACCTCGCTTTGCCATACACCACGTCCGCCCGCTTCTCGAAGGCCGCCGAAAATCGCGCGAAAGCAGCATCGAACATCGCGCCCATCAGCAGAGCGAGCATCCGGCTCTTGAATTCGTAGGCGATGAAAAAGCCGACATCGCAGGCCTTTTCGCCCTTTGGCTCGAACGTCCAGCGATTTTCGAGATTGGAGAACGGACCGCGCAAATAGCGCACCGTAATCTTCAGATTGGGACGGTCGAGCGCCACCTCGCTGGTAAAGGACTCCTTCACGAGCTTGAACGAGACCGTCATGTCGGCCACGATCACCTCGATGCCATCATCCCCTGGCGTCCGTTGCCGGATTCTCAACGATTGGCACAGCGGGACGAATTCAGGATAGCGCTCGACGTCGGCGACCAGATCGAACATCTCGGATGCGCTGTGAGGCACCCGGCGTTTGTTGGAAAAGCTCGGCATTGCCTTATCGCGTAATGGCTGCGCGCGCCACCTGCAACTTCGCAAAATCTTCGCCGGCGTGGTGGGATGAGCGGGTCAGCGGGCTCGCCGATACCATCAGGAATCCCTTGGTATAGGCGACCTTCTCATAACCGGCGAACTCATCCGGCGTCACATAACGCATCACGGCGTGATGCTTTCGCGTCGGCTGCAAATATTGGCCGACGGTAAGAAAATCCACCTCCGCCGAGCGAAGATCATCCATCACCTGCAATATCTCGTGGCGCTCCTCGCCGAGGCCGACCATGATGCCCGATTTGGTGAAGATGGCTGGATCGATTTCCTTCACCCGTTGCAGCAGTCGGATCGAATGGAAATAGCGCGCGCCCGGCCGAACGCTGAGATATTGCGACGGCACCGTTTCCAGATTGTGGTTGAACACATCGGGTTTCGCCGCGACCACGACCTCAAGCGCCCCGTCCTTGCGCAGGAAGTCGGGCGTGAGGATTTCGATGGTTGTCTCCGGGCAGCGCGCGCGAATGGCGCGGATGGTGTCTGCGAAATGCTGGGCACCGCCGTCGGCGAGATCGTCGCGGTCCACGGAAGTGACCACGACGTGCTTCAGCCCAAGCTTGAAAGTGGCTTCGGCGACGTATTGCGGCTCGGCGGGATCCAGCGCCCCCGGCATTCCCGTCTTGACGTTGCAGAACGCACACGCCCGGGTGCAGGTGTCGCCCATGATCATGAAGGTGGCGTGTTTCTTGTCCCAGCACTCGCCGATGTTAGGGCAGCCTGCCTCCTCGCAGACCGTGACAAGGCCGTTTTCCTTGACGATGTTGCGGGTGTCGGCATAGCCGCGCGTGGTCGGCGCGCGGACGCGGATCCAGTCCGGTTTCGGCGGCGACAGCGCGTCCGGGCGGTTCACCTTTTCGGGGTGGCGCGGGCGAACCGGCGTGGCGGAAACGGTATCGACGATAACGACCATAAGGGAATCCGAGCTTACGTCTTATCTAGCTAATCCGGTGGACCAAGAACCGCAACCGCTCGCTTTGGCCGATGCGGTCTCCTAGCATGCCGTCCCATGGCCCAAAATCCCGTTAGAAGCAGCCCAAAACTCGGTAAACCGCTTCGGAAAGCCTTCTTTAACCGCAATGTTCTCGAGGTCGCACCGGCGCTGATCGGCACAACACTGCTGGTCGATGGCGTCGGCGGCATCATCGTCGAAGTCGAGGCCTATCACCACACCGAGCCGGCGGCACATTCCTACCGCGGGCCGACGCCACGGAACGCCGTGATGTTCGGACCGGCCGGCTTTGCCTATGTCTACCGCTCCTACGGCATCCACTGGTGCGTCAATTTCGTTTGCGAAAAAGCCGGCTCGGCGAGCGCAGTCCTTATCCGCGCTCTGGAACCGACCCATGGCATCCCGGCGATGCGGCGCCGGCGTGGCCTCCACGACGAACGATTGTTGTGCTCGGGTCCCGGCAAGCTGACGGAAGCACTCGGTATCACTCACGCCCATAATGGATTGGCGCTCGACGTTCCCCCGATAGCGCTCTACGCGCGCACCGCCAATCCCAACATCGTCGCGGGCGTGCGGATCGGCCTTACAAAGGCGGTCGAGTTGCCCTGGCGATACGGACTGAAGGGCTCCATATTTCTCTCGAAGCCCTTTGTCGAATAGAGATTGTGACCGCCGCACGAGCGGATCACACTACCGCATTCCGCTTGATCACCTCGCGATAGAACGAGGCGGAAAGCTTTGGCGTGCGCCGCTGCGTTTGGAAGTCGACGCGGTACAGCCCGAAGCGCTTTTCGTAGCCGTCTCCCCATTCGAAATTATCCATCAGGCTCCAGACGAAATATCCCCGCACCGGCACGCCTTCCGAGGTTGCGCGGTTCAACTGCGCCAGATAGCTGCGCAGATACATGATGCGATCGACATCGTAGATCTTGCCGTCCGGGCTCACCTGGTCCGCCGCGGACGTTCCATTCTCGGTGATATAGATCGATTTCACATTCCAGAGTTTCGCGACATAACGCGGCGCCCAATACATCGCCTCGGGGCCGATCCTGAGCCAGTTCGAATCCATATGCGGAAACGTTGCCGCGAACGGCAGCAAGGCAAAGTCGTTGCCATTCTCGCCGGCCACGACGTAATGATGGGGCACATATATGTTGAGCCCGACAAAATCGATCGGCGATGAAATCGCCTTGAGGTCTTCCGGCGTGAACTTCGGAGCATTGGCGCCGGCATAAGCCAAAAATCCGTCAGTGTATTTTCCTTCCAGTATCGCGGTCAGGTAGCCGGCGTTGAGTTCGCGCGTGGCGATTTCCGCCGCACGGACGTTGGCCGGTGTCTCGATTGCCGGAATGCAAACCTCGATATTTTCGGCTGGGCCGACCTTCGTCCCGCTTCGCCCATTCGCCCGGACTGCCTGCACCGCAAGACCATGACCCAGCGCCACGTGATGGCGGACCTGGTTTATTTCCTTTTGGGGCAAGGTAAGGCCCGGCGCATCGATACCCATGCCGAAGCCGGCCTGCACAAGCCTCGCGCATTCATTGATGGTGAAGATGGACTTCACACGATCGCTGATATGCCGGGCGACATATCCGGCATAATCCGCAAAGGCCTGCGACGTGTCGCGCGACCTCCAGCCGCCGTAACGATCCTGAAGCGCCTGCGGCAGGTCCCAATGATACAGCGTCGCAAACGGTTCAATGCCGTTGGCCAATAACTCGTCCAGAAGCCGGTTGTAGAAATCCAGGCCCTTTGGATTTGGCGTTCCCGTTCCTTCCGGAAACACGCGAGGCCAGGCGATCGAAAAACGATACGCCTTGGCTCCGAGCTCCTTGATGAGCTGAACGTCTTCTTTGTAGCGATGGTAATGATCGTTCGCGACGTCAGCGGTGCTCTGGTCGACTATCTTGCCCTTGACGTGAACGAAACGATCCCAGATCGACGGGCCGCGACCGTCTTCATTGACAGCGCCCTCGATTTGATAGGCTGATGTCGCTGTCCCCCATAGAAAGTGGGGCGGGAACGTGGCAAGGCGACTCTTCGAACGTTCGATCGCTGCACTAGAGGTGCTCCTGGCGGCTTTCGCGGATTCGGTCGAAATTCCAAGAGCTGACCAGACTGCCAATTTTGCAAACCGTCGCCGGGAGAGTCCGTTGAAAAACATCACGTCACTTGTTGTTGAACGGGACGGCCTTTATTGGTGAGGACAATTTGCTATCACGATCTGGTGTGGCATTCGACCCCGCCAGCCGACCGCGCTGACGGCCGGACCATAATCGACAAGCTTTCCGGAGGATAGAACCAATTGCCGTTCGCGCGCCGCTGGCGCTTCTCCTCATCTCTCTGACGATCATTGCCTCGGTCTGGTGGTGGCTCGCCGACCCGGCCACGCTGGCGCGCGCACCGATCGATGCGGCGAACAAGCTGGAATGCGTGTCCTATGCGCCGTTCCGGGATGACCAGACGCCGTTGAACCCTTTGG
>NZ_JBAVCF010000366.1:0-11811 GCF_049586575.1 Bradyrhizobium sp. | reverse complement strand
CGATCTCGTTGAGATTCTGCCCGTCAAGCCCGGTCAGACTCAGGCTGTCGAGCCAGTCGAGGCCTGCAAGCAGTCCCGCCTGTGCACTGTCGGCGGCCGGCGGGGCAGCGGCAGGCTGGCTTGGCTGAGGCGAAGCCGATCCGTTCGGCGCGGCCGGACGCGGAAACGTCGGCGGCAACCCCGCTTCCTTTTTTGAGGCGACGCCGGTGGCGAGCGGCCGCGCATTGTCGCCGGTCGACACGGTGACATAGCCGTCGGGGGTGATGCGCACGCTGAGTTCGGCATCCACCAGGTTCAGGCTTTCGGCACGCAGCCGCCCCATCAACAGCGCCATGCCCGAAAGTCGCACCTCGGCCTTCGGCGCGCTCGCAACGACCGCGTGATCGCGATCTCGCACGATGATGTCGCGGATACGCACCGCAATCCGGATTCGACCCGCCCGCTCGATCTGCGTGCCGCCGACCTCGACAGTGTTGCCGTGGCCGATATTGTCCTCGATCGCAGCGGCCAGCCACGGCGTCGCTATGTCGAGGTTGATTGGCCCGGCGCCCAGCCGCCACCACAGGCCGGCGAAGCAGCCGGCAAAAATCACAAACAAGGAGAGGACGACAATCGTGAGCCGCCAGAACCAGCGTTCGCCGGCGAGATAGCGCCTTACTGATCCCAGGCGATCGCCGAGCGCGTAAAAGCGGGCATTGGGTCGCGACAACAGCCGGCGCGCCCTGCGTCCGGCGGCCTCATCGTGCTCTTCCGCGTGCCAATCGGCACCGTCCCATTGGTGGTGCCGGGCATCAGCGGACAGGCTGGGATCCTGGGTCGGCTTATGTCTTGCCATTGCCTCTCGTTGCCGGCGCCGATGATGGACCAGGATGGACAACGGCGGCTTCCCGCGCCAGCATTGCTCCCCTCCTCATCCAGTGGATCCGATTTGATATCCGCTACCCATTTTCCCGAGGCTCCCAAGCGAATCTCAAATTCCGAACTCCACTAAAACCCATATTTGCAAATAGTCCCTTCGATTCCCGCATTTGCGAAAGCAACTACCCCTATCGCAAGCAGAGCGGCGGCCTCCGCTCGTCATCCCGGCAAAAAGCCACGCAGGCGGACGGGTGGCGCGTCAAAATCCTTTTGAGCATAATCCGAAGAGGCCAAACTGACCTGCCCGGTAACCGACCTGATCCAATACCTCAATGATTGATCCGCGGAAAGCGACGAAAGGAAGGCGTATGTCCAAGAAAACGCGTAAGAAATCCGGTACGGTCGCCGCCCGGAAAAAGACCGCCGCCAAGGCGCCGGCCAAGCGGCCAGCTTTGAAAACGGGACAGTCACCGGCAGCCAAATCAAGCAAGGGCGCAAAAAAGAGCAGCGCAGGCAGGCTTCCGCCCAACCTCTCAAAGACTTCGACCGCCGCCCAGTCGAATCGGAAGGCGGGATACGCGCCCGCCGAAGGCGCGAAAGCGCCCGCCTTCCAGCTGCCTCGCGACGGGGGAACCACGGTTTCACTCAAGGATTATTCCGGCCGGAAACTCGTATTGTTTTTCTACCCGCGCGCCGACACACCCGGCTGCACCAAAGAGGCGATCGACTTCACACGGCTCTCGGACAGCTTCACCGCGGCGGGAACTGCCGTCGTCGGGGTGTCGGGCGATCCGCTCAAGGCGCAAGAAGCCTTCCGCAACAAACACCAGCTTTCGGTTCCTCTTGCGTCGGATGAAAAGCACGAAATGCTTGAGGCCTACGGCGCCTGGGGCGAAAAATCCATGTATGGCAGGAAGTTCGAAGGCGTGCTTCGCAGCACGGTTCTGATTGGAGCGGACGGCCGAATCATCAAGATCTGGCGGAACGTCAGGGTCGACGGACACGCCGACGAGGTGCTCGCCGCGGCTCGGTCGGTTTGAGCCGAGAGAGCCGTCATTCGCGAAAAATTAACCATGACCGGGTCAAATCTCACTCGCAATTTGCGCCGTACGGAACTCCCCTCCGACCGGCACGGGAGTGTCGATGTCGCATCGTTCCGGTCATCAGTCCGCGTACCGCCAGCCGCATGAACCGGGCCGGCACATCGCCCGCCAGCCGATCAGATCATCCGCCGCCAAGCCTGACGAGAACGGCTACACGCTGGTCCATGCCGGCAAGCAGGTCCGCTTCGGACCGGTCGCCTTCTGGATCGTGGTAGGCACGGTCACGGCGCTTGGAATGTGGTCAGCGGCCACCGCTACCTATTTCGCGTTTCGCGACGATGTCCTAACCCGGCTGATCGCGCGACAGGCGGACATGCAGTACGCCTACGAAGACCGGATCGCCGAACTTCGCGCCAAGGTCGATCGTGCCACCAGCCGGCAATTGCTGGATCAGGAACAATTCGACCAGAAGCTCGATCAAATCATGCGCCGGCAGACCGCGCTTGAATCGCGCGCGAGCGCCATCGGCGCCATCCCCGACATCACGGGATCGGTCAGGGCTCCGTCGCGCGGCGCTGCCGCGATCGAGCCGGCAGCCGCGGGCGTCCCGAAACCCTCCCCGATCAGCGATACTGCTGTGTTCGTCGCGCCGCCCGATCGCGAGGCACGCCTGGAATCCCGCGCGCCGATCCTCGTCAATGCGCCGGCAACCAAGGCAGCCAAGATCGAGGGCGTCGACAATGTGATCGTGCGCTTACAAAATTCTCTCGACCAGGTTGATCGACGGCAGCGTGCATCCCTTGCCTCACTTGAAGACAGTCTTGAATCGCGCGCGCGACGCATGCGTGGCGTCTTCACCGACCTCGGTCTAGACATCGGACAGCTCGAAGCTGCAACGCCTCGGGCAGGCATGGGCGGGCCCTACGTGCCGGTAAAGCTTTCAGCCGACGCCAGCGCCTTCGATCGCCAGCTTTATCGCATCCACATCAGCCGCGCCCAGGTCGAGCGCCTCAACCGAACGCTGGCGCTGGTGCCCTATCGAAAGCCCGTAGTCGGCGAGGTCGAGTTCACTTCCGGATTCGGAATCCGCACCGACCCCTTCCTCGGCCGCCCAGCGATGCATACCGGGCTCGACTTCCGCGCCTCGGCCGGCGATCCCGTGCGCGCCACCGCGAATGGAAAGGTAGCATCGGCGGGTTGGGCCGGCGGATATGGCCGGATGGTCGAGATCGACCACGGCAACGGCCTGTCGACCCGTTACGGGCATCTCTCCGAGATCAACGTGAAGGTGGGCGATGTCGTCAAGATCGGTCAGGTGATCGGCGCGGTGGGTTCAACCGGCCGCTCGACCGGACCGCATCTGCACTATGAAACCAGGATCGATGGCGAGGCCGTCGACCCGCAGAAATTCCTGCGCGCGGGTGTACGGCTCAGCGCCGGCTGAAAATCGAAAATTATTCGACATCCTCAACGGCGTCAGTGGCTGTGCCAAATGCGCGCTGTGCCAGCGTCGCCGCCATGAATTCGTCGAGGTCGCCGTCGAGCACCCCCGACGTGTCCGAGGTCTGCACACCGGTGCGAAGATCCTTGACCATCTGATAGGGCTGCAGGACGTAGGAACGAATCTGGTGGCCCCAGCCGATGTCGGTCTTGGCGGCCTGATCGGCGGCGGCCTGCTCCTCGCGCTTCTTCAACTCGATTTCGTATAGCCGCGCGCGCAGCATGTCCCACGCCTGCGCGCGGTTCTTGTGCTGCGACCGTCCGGCCTGACAGACCACCGCGACGCCGGTCGGAATATGCGTGAGTCGTACGGCGGACTCGGTCTTGTTGACGTGCTGACCGCCCGCTCCGCCGGAGCGCATGGTGTCGGTACGCACGTCGGATTCCTTGATGTCGATCTTGATGCTGTCGTCGATCACAGGAAAGATTTGCACCGAGGAAAACGAGGTGTGCCGCCGCGCGTTGGAGTCGAACGGCGATATCCGCACCAGGCGATGCACGCCAGCCTCGGTCTTCAACCAGCCGTAGGCGTTATGTCCGCTGATCTGGATGGTGGCCGACTTGATCCCGGCCTCTTCGCCTTGCTGCTCTTCCAGATACTCAATCTTGAAACCGTGTTTTTCGGCCCATCGGGTGTACATCCGCAGCAGCATCGAGGCCCAATCCTGGCTCTCGGTGCCGCCGGCCCCGGCATGCACTTCCAGATAGGAATCGAAGCGATCGGCCTCGCCCGAGAGCAGCGCTTCCAGTTCGCGGCGAGCGACTTCTTTCTTGAGAACCTTCAGCGCAGCTTCGGCCTCCGTCACGACGCCCGCATCGTTCTCGGCTTCGCCGAGCTCGATCATGCCGATATTGTCTTCAAGTTCGCGTTCAACCTTGCCGATGCCGGACAACGCATCCTCCAGCGAGGTGCGCTCCTGCATCAGCTTCTGTGCCTTCTGTGGATCGTTCCAGAGATTGGGGTCTTCGGCGAGCTTATTCAGCTCCGCCAGCCGCGCGGTGGATTGTTCGACGTCAAAGATGCCTCCTCAGCAGCCCGACTGACTGCTTGATCTCTTCGACGAGGCGTTCGACTTCGGCGCGCATGAATTTCTCTGATCTGTGGGAAGACGTGACACGACTTCCGCCCGATGTAGCGGCGGAAGTCGCAAAGCGCAATCACGCTCTATTTAATACAGTATCTAATATAGGCCGCCGGTGCCGGGACGGAACAAGCTTCGATCGGCTTCGGGGGGCGGCTGCTGACGACCGTCGGGATCACCGATGCCAATGGCGGCGTAGTAATTATCCGGCGGCGCGGTACCCGGCTTGAAGGCTTCAAGGATGGTCCGGCCGGTGTCACCGGGGCTGGCGCGCATGCCACTCTTGGCATCGACGCGGATCAGCTTGATCCCGGCCGGGACCTTGAAGGGAATTGCCGGCTTGTCGGCGAGCGCAAGCTTGAGGAAGTCGCGCGCGATTGGCGCGGCCAGATGACCGCCGGTCGCGGCGGCGCCTCTGCCGAGCGGGCGCGGCTTGTCGTAACCGAGATAGATGCCAACCACGATGTCCGGCGAGAAGCCGATGAACCAGGCGTCCTTTGCCTCGTTCGTGGTACCCGTCTTGCCGGCGATCGGCTTGCCGACCTCCTTGACGGCGATCGCCGTGCCGCCTTGCACCACGCCCTCCAACATCGAGGTCATCTGATAAGCGGTCATCGAATCCAGCACCTGCTCGCGGTGGTCGATCAGTTGCGGCTCCGGCTGGTTCTTCCAGCCCTCCGGCGCGTCACAGCCGCGGCATTCGCGCGTGTCGTGCTTGAAGATGGTGTGGCCGTAACGGTCCTGGATGCGGTCGATCAAGGTCGGCTTCACGCGACGGCCGCCATTGGCGATCATCGAGTAGGCCGTAACCATTCGCATCACGGTGGTTTCGCCGGCGCCGAGCGCATAGGAGAGATAGTTCGGCAATTCGTCATAGACACCAAAACGTCTCGCATATTCGCCGATCAGCGGCATGCCGATATCCTGGGCAAGACGCACGGTGACCGTGTTGAGCGATAGACGCAGCGCGTTACGCAGGGTCGTCGGACCGTTATACTTGCCCGACGAGAAATTCTCCGGCCGCCAGACCCCGGCACCCTGCCCCTGATCGATTTCGATCGGCGCATCGACCACCTGGGTCGACGGCGTATAGCCGTTGTCGAGCGCCGCCGAATACACGATCGGTTTGAACGAAGAACCTGGCTGCCGATAGGCCTGGGTCGCACGGTTGAACTGACTCTGGTCGAACGAGAAGCCGCCGACCATCGCGAGCACCCGCCCCGTCCACGGATCCATCACCACCATCGCACCGGACACCTCCGGCAGCTGGCGCAGGCGGTATTGACCTTCGACCGCGTTGCCATCCTTGAACAGCGGATCGGCATAGATCACGTCGCCAGGCGACAGCACCTGCGATACCGACGTCGGCGTCCTGCCTTTTGTCGGGCCCGCCGTGGCCTTGGCCCACCGGACGCCATCGAGTGTAATGATGCCGGTCTGCCGTTCCTTGCTCACGGCCCCGCCGAGTTCGTGGCCGGGCTGGAAACCGATCCGGGCCGACTGGTCGCTGGTCTCCAGCACCACCGCCATCCGCCACGGCGATATATCCGACAGCGATTTGACGTCGGCGAGTTTGACGCCCCAATCGCCGGAAATATCGAGCTTGCTGGAAGCGCCCCGCCAGCCCTGGGCCTCGTCGTAATTGACGATGCCGGCGGCCATGGTCTTGCGCGCCATCACCTGAATTTTCGGATCGAGCGTGGCGTGAACCGACAGGCCGCCTTCGTAAAGCTTCTTCTCGCCGTAACGCTCGAAAATGTCCCGGCGAACTTCCTCGGCGAAATATTCGCCGGCGAAGATATGCGCGGCGTTGGCGCGGTTGGTGACGATCAACGGATCCTTGCGGGCCTTGTCGGCATCGGCCTGCTTGATCCAGCCGTTTTCCAGCAGGCGATCGATCACGTAGTTGCGCCGTTCGATCGCGCGCTCGTGGTTACGTACCGGATGCAGCGCGGCTGGCGCCTTGGGCAGCGCGGCGAGATAGGCGGCCTCGGCGACTGTGAGTTCATTGACGGATTTGTCGAAATAGACGAGCGAGGCCGCGGCAATGCCATAGGCGCCAAGCCCGAGATAGATTTCGTTGAGATAGAGTTCGAGAATCTTGTCCTTCGAGTAGGTCCGCTCGATCCGCATCGCCAGCAAGGCTTCCTTGATCTTGCGGGTGAAGGAGACCTCATTGGTCAAGAGAAAGTTCTTGGCGACCTGCTGGGTGATGGTGGAGGCGCCCTGCGGCCGGCGGTTCGAACCAAAATTCTGCGCGTAAAGAATAGCCGCGCGCGCCATGCCGGAATAATCGATGCCGCCATGCTCGTAGAAATTCTTGTCCTCAGCGGCGAGGAAGGAGTTGATGACGAGCTTGGGCACTGCCTGAATAGGCAGATAGAGGCGGCGTTCCTTGGAATATTCGCCGAGCAACGCGCCGTCAGCCGCGTGAACGCGAGTCATTACCGGCGGCTCGTAGTCCTGAAGCTGGGAATAGTCGGGCAAATCCTTCGAGAAGTGCCAGATCAGCCCTGCGACGGCGGCCACGCCCACGAGGAACACGACGGTTCCCGCGGCGAACAAGAAACCCAAGAACCGCACCAGCAAGCGCATGATATAAATTCCGTTCAGTCCCCGCGCCGACATAGCCGGCGCCTTCGAGATTTCTTCCGCTACGGACTGCTCAGAGGCCGACGCCGGATATCGTCCATTATACGCCGCCGCGAGACGATTTGCGGGGATTCCATAGGTCTTGCGCCGGTTTATAGAGCGGTCGCTGTGGCCAAACTAGGGCTTCGCCCCTCCACCAGAGCTCCGATTCCGACAGTTCGCAGGGTGTCGCGGCAACTTACCGCAACACTGATAGGAACTTCAAATTCGCACGTGCTGCGGTTTACCTCAGCTTTAGTTCCCGTCCCCGGCCGTTGCCAGCCGCTTGGCAAAGAACGCGTCGATAGCATGCGCCACCGAGCCGACGGTACGGGCTCGCCAACTATCGGACACGAGGTGCTCAAGGTCGTCCTTGTTGGAGACATAGCCAAGCTCGACAAGAACCGACGGTACATCGGGCGCTTTGAGCACCCGGAATCCCGCCGACTTGAGCGGGTTCTTGTGCATCCTCGTTGTCGTTTTCATCTCCGTCATCAGCAGGTGCGCAAAACGGTTGGAGAAGGTTCGGGTTTCGCGCTGCGCGAGGTCGATGAGGATGTCGGCGACCTCGGTCGGCTCCTCCGTCAGGTTGACGCCGCCGATGGCATCGGCCTTGTTCTCCGCTTCGGCCAGCCTTTCGGCTTCGGCGTCGGACGCTCGGTCGGACAATGTATAGATCGTCGCGCCCTGGGCATCCCCCTCGCGGCGCGGCAGTGCATCGGCGTGGATAGACACAAACAGGGAAGCTGATTGGCTGCGCGCGATCTTGACGCGGTCGTCGAGCGGAATGAACGTGTCATCGGTACGTGTCATGACGACGCGGTATTTGCCGCTTTTTTCGATGCGGTCGCGCAGCGCCAGCGCAAAAGCCAGAACCAGTGTCTTTTCACTCGCGCCATTCCATTGCGTCCCATTGTCGGGGCCGCCATGACCGGCATCGATGACGATGACGGGACGATGATCGGGAGGCGACGGCGGCACGGCAGGCTCGTCCTGCTTTGCCGGCACGGTCGATACCGGAAGCGACGGCTCGCGGGCAGCCGCGATCGCGGGCCTTAGTTCAGGACGATTCTCGGGAGCCAGTTGCTGAACGAAGGTCGTGCGGTCAACCTCCTCCAGTTCGAGTACGAGCCGCGGCGGTTGGCCATTGGCAGCCTCAAGCATCGAAACGTTGGCAATCTTGGCGGGGCCTGTGAGGTCAAAGACGATCCGCGAACCGCCCGGCATCACGAGGCCATACCGGAAGGCCTTGATCAGTCCCCGTCCCGCAGTTCCAACTCCCTGCGGGAGATGAAAACTGACCTGCGGAATATCGAGCACGACGCGATAAGGGTCGGCCAAGGGAAAAGCGCGGACCGAGATCGTCTGGTCGAGGTCGAGAATGAAACGAGTCTGCTTGCCGTCGCCCGCCAAGCGAGCATCGGAAGCGACGGGGACGGGGAATCGATTGGAAACGGTGGTTTGCGGCGCCTGGCTCTCGGTCGCGGCGGCACTGCTTAGCGGCGGGCATGGATATGCTGCGGCGCACAACAACGCGAAACCCAGCAATACAACGTGATTTGCGCGGCCCGCCAACGAATCCGTGCCTCCGAGCGGCTCTTTTACCGCAATAGGACCGCAGGGTTAATCGCACCTTAAAGCTTACTCGCAGAAAAGAAGCCAGTGTTGCCTAGGTGCGGCGGATTAAACAGTCGTACCGGTATCTCGGTGAGCTCTCAATACGAATGTAGGAACCGGGACATCTGATCGATGCTTCCCTTGCAAGGGACGCTCAATCCACGTATGTAAATGATGCTGACGGCCAAATTTACGGTTGTGTCGCGTTCAACCTCTCGGTGCAGCGCAGGAACCTCCAAAGCAGGAGATTTCAGCGTCTTTCCGGCCCCTCCGCAGCCAGCGCAGCGCGCGGCTGACAGAAGCGGCGGTTTCAAGCCCGAGCGGGGTCCGCTCCCAGGTCACCAGCTTGTTCCAGGGACGGTATGAGATTCGACCTAGCCGGTTATCGGGCCCCATGGCCCGATATGCGATTGCGGCGTGCGCTTAGGCACCACGCCAGGCCTTCAGCGACCGAGACGCGGCTTCTTTGCCGCACCAAATTACTCAGACGGGCCGACGCTTAATGCGCCAGACTGTGTTGTTGCCGGAACTCCAGGGACAAATACCGCCGATGCGGGGCGCAAGCCACGCACGCCGTTGTCCGTCCCGGGAAACATGTTCGGCAAGGCGCTCCAGCTTGCGTTTCGGCCTTCCCCTCACCCCCGAATCAGGTGGACCGTCGCGTCACCCGGCCGTGCGATTTGCGCGCGCCGCCCTGCGCGCCCGTCGCCGTCAAGAGTTCCAAAATGCCCAACAAGATGCTTATCGATGCCACCCACCCGGAGGAGACCCGGGTCGTTGTGGTCCGCGGCAACCGCGTCGAAGAGTTTGATTTCGAGACCGCGCAACGCAAGCAACTGCGCGGCAATATTTATCTCGCCAAGGTCACGCGGGTCGAACCGTCGCTGCAAGCGGCCTTCATCGAATATGGCGGCAACCGCCATGGCTTCCTGGCCTTCAGCGAAATTCATCCCGACTATTACCAGATCCCGGTCGCCGATCGTCAGGCGCTGATCGAAGCCGACGAGCGCGCCCACCGCGAAGCGGAAGAAGAATCCGAAAATCGCTCCAGCCGCCGCCGCTCGCGCCACCGCAACTCGCGCCGGCGTGGCCATGGCGAACGGATCCAAAGCGAGGTCGTGGAGAATACAAGCCCGGATATGTCGGCTGAGCCGCAAGAGGCTCACGCTCACGCCGAAGAACACCACGATGACCATGTCCACGACGTCCATGATAGCGCGCATCATGATGAAGCGGCGCATCATCATGACCATGACGACCACGAGCATTCGCACGATCACGAACATGATCATCATGATCATGACGCGCATGCCGAGGGCGATCAGCATGATTCAGCCCACGTCACCGAAGCGCCAGCACCGGCAGCCGAGCCCGTAGAAGCCATTGCCGATATTTCGGGTGCGCTGCGCGAGGCTCCGGAGGAAGACGCACACGGGGAAGACGCGCACGAAGACCATAACGATGCCCAGGCCGGCCCGGACGAGGTGGCGGCCCAGAACGCCGCTCATGCCGGATATGCCAGCGAAGCCCAAGCCGCCTCATCCGACGAAGCGGATGCGACGGCCGATGGCGAAGAGTCTCACGAGGATGACGAAGGCGACGAGGCCGAGGAAGAGCTTGTCGAATCCGTCGGCGGCGACGACGTGCTGGAGGAAGTGCCGGAGCGGGCCTTCCGCCCGCGCCGCCAGTACAAGATCCAGGAAGTCATCAAGCGCCGCCAGGTCATGCTGGTGCAGGTCGTCAAGGAAGAGCGCGGCAGCAAGGGCGCGGCGCTGACCACTTATCTTTCGCTGGCCGGCCGCTACGCGGTCTTGATGCCGAATACCGCGCGCGGCGGCGGCATCAGCCGCAAGATCACGTCCGCACAGGACCGTTCGCGGCTGAAGGAAGTGGTCCAGGATCTCGACGTGCCCGAAGGCATGGGCATCATCCTGCGCACCGCCGGCGCTTCCCGCACCAAGCCGGAAATCAAGCGCGACTTCGAATACCTGATCCGGATGTGGGAGACGGTACGCGACATGACGCTGAAGTCGCAGGCGCCGACGCTGGTCTATGAAGAAGGCTCGCTGATCAAGCGCTCGCTGCGCGATCTCTACAACAAGGAAATCGACGAGATTCTGGTTGCGGGCGAAGCCGGTTATCATGAAGCGCGCGACTTCATGAAGATGCTGATGCCCTCCAACGTACGCGCGGTGAAACAATATCGCGACGGCCAGCCGCTGTTCTCGCGCATGGGCGTGGAAAGCCAGCTGGACGCGATGTTCTCGCCGACCGTGCAGTTGCGATCGGGCGGATACATCGTCATCAACCAGACCGAGGCGCTGGTCTCGATCGACGTCAACTCCGGCCGCTCGACGCGAGAGCACCATATCGAGGACACCGCGCTCAAGACCAATCTCGAAGCGGCGGAGGAAGTCGCGCGGCAACTCAGGTTGCGCGATCTTGCCGGGCTGATCGTGATCGACTTCATCGACATGGACGAGAAGCGCAACAACCGCTCGGTGGAACGCAAGCTCTCCGACTGCCTGCGCCAGGACCGCGCGCGAATTCAGGTCGGCCGCATCTCGCATTTCGGCTTGCTCGAAATGTCGCGCCAGCGCATCCGCGCCAGTGTGCTTGAAAGCTCCACCGAACCCTGCTCGCAATGCGGCGGCAGCGGACACGTCCGTTCGGTCTCCTCGGTCGCGCTGCAGCTGCTGCGCGGACTTGAGGAAGTCTTGATGAAGGGCGCGACCCACAATCTGGTGGTACGTACCCGGACCGACGTTGCGCTCTATGTTCTCAACCACAAGCGCGGCCATCTGCGCGACCTTGAAAACTCCTTCAAGGTCACGCTCGCCGTCATCGCCGATCCGACCGTGAGCGGGCAGCAGTCCTTCGTGATCGATCGCGGTGAACAGGTCCATACGCTGGAGGCCGCGAAGGCGCTTCTGGTGGCTCAGGCTGCGGCCTCGCCTTCGATCGTGGAAGAGGCGTTTGACGAGGACGAGCTGCTCGACGCGGAAGCTGAATCCGAAGTGGAGACCGAGGAGACCGAAGGACTTTCGGGCGAGGCTGCCGGTGGCGAAGCAGGTCCGGAG
>NZ_JBAVCF010000365.1:0-3160 GCF_049586575.1 Bradyrhizobium sp. | reverse complement strand
CCTGCTCGATTGGATTGAGATCGGGCGAGTATTTCGGCAGATAGAGTAGCCGCGCACGCGCAGTTTTGATGGCCTTTTCAACGGCAACGCCTTTGTGGGTCGGAAGGTTGTCGCTTAGCGGGAACTTGGCGTGGGGATCGCCGGTCCTCATCAAGATGAATTTTCTGCCGGAGCCGGCAGCCAGTTACATGCTGGAGCCGAAAGACGTTGAAAAGCTCGCGTCGCGATGAGCTTCAAAAAGTGTCAATCGAATAGCGCTACGGCTCAGGTCCAGCCACCGGAGCGGCCCTTTACCTTGTGGAAGGTGATCTCGAACGGCGGAAGCCGCTCAAGATTGCAAAGCTGATTAGATTTTTGGCACCACCGCCGGCGCGTCGTAACTCGCCAGCAGATCGTCGAGGCACTGCTTCCACTCGCCCCAGAGCCCGACCTCGTAGCTGTAGCTGTTCATCACGAAGGCCGGCCCAGCATAAAACTTCTCGTACTGCATGTGACGGCCGGCAAAGTCGGAGCCGAGCAGGTCCCAGGCCAGATTGAGAAACTTCATACGGTCCTGCGCGGACTGGCCGGGCACCGACCAGTAGGCCTCGAAGGTCTCGCGCAGCTTTTCGTCCTCGAGCACAGACTCGTCCGCCGGCATCTGGAACACCCCCGCTCCCATCAGTTCGCGCACATTGTCGCAGATCTCCGCGTAGTGCGTGCTGCACCAGTGCAGCGCCGCGTAGACGTAGCGGCGGTTGACGGTGTGATAGCCGTTCGGATGCGTCTCGCCGGTGTTGATCTGGCCCATGATCAGGCCTTCAAGCGTAGCCTCCATGGCCGCGAGCCGGCCGAGCGTGAATTGAACCGCCGGAATATTCCGCGCGCCGTTCATGTCGGCAACCTTGCCGGCGACACCAAGGATCAACTTGAGCTTCTCCAGGAAACGCACATTGGCCTGATGGTTTGCCATCACGTGACCGGGCGTGCGCATATAAATCTCGCGCGTCATCTCAACGTTGTCGTGACAGAACACCCGCTCCCACGGCACCTTGACGTTCTCGAACAGCACGGCCGCATCGTTCTCGTCGAAGCGCGTGGCAAGCGGATTGTCGAACTCGCTGACCGCGTATTTCTCGTAAGACTTGCGCGACCAGATGCTCACGCCGGGGGCGTTGAGTGGTACAGCGCAGGTGATCGATTCCTTATCCTGTCCCTTCGCCACCGGCTGCAGATTCCCGCACCAGGTCTCGTGGCAGAACACCGTCGCGGTGCCGAGCATCTTCAGGCCATTGATGGTAACGCCCGCATCGTCCTCCGCCACCACGCGTAAGGTCGGCGGGGTGCGCCGTTCTGCGCTCTTCGGATCAGCCATTCGCCAGCCCTGCGGATTGGTGACGGTGTGCGAGGCGAAGATATCGTTCGACCTCATGTGCTTGTAGTAGTTCTTGATATTGTCGCCGAAACCCAGGCGAATGCCGTCGAACATCGCAGGATCCATCACGAGCCCACACACATAGCTCGGAAAATTATCCTGGGAGCGGCCCAGCAGACCGTGCGTCCACGACGCGATGCGCCGATGCGTCTCGAACCGCTTCTGCAAGTCCTCGCGCGTGCGCGGCAAAAGAAAGTAACTGGAGAAGGTCTCGCCATCCTCCTCGACAGCCATCACCGCACGGTTTTCCGACGCGCGTTTCCTGTCATAGATCGCGGCGAAGGAATGCGCGGCGTTGCGAAACGCCGGATGCGTGGTAACGTCGTCGACCCGTTCGCTTCCGACATAGATCCGCCGCCCATCGCAGATGCTCTCGAGATATTCTTTGCCGGTCAGCAGCATCGGTCGGTCCACCCTTGTCGCGGCGGAGGGTCGCTGGCCGCCGCGCAAAGATCAAGCCGACCCCCGGTAGCAATGGCCGCGCCGGGGCGATATCAATTGTTCGCCACACGCAGAGAGCATCCCATGCCGACCGCAGTGCAGACACCCGGATTGATCGTTGCGCCGCTGACCCCCTTCACCTCAGACCTCAAGGTCGATGAAACCGGACTGAAGCGCCAGATCGACTACGTGGTCAAGGATTGCCACGCCACCATGGTGGTCGCCGCCGGGGTCGAGACCCAGGAATATACCTATCTCAGCCTCGCCGAGCGCAAGGACCTGATCCGCCGCACCATCGATCTCACCGACAAACGCGTTCCGGTCATGGTCGGCATATCGCACGCCTCGTTCAAGACAGCGATCGAGTTCGCCCACGACGCGGAGCGATGGGGCGCCACAGCCGTTCAGCTTCTGGCGCCGCTTCGCCCGTTCGCCGGGCCGCCGACGCAGGGCGACCTGATCGCCTATTTCGAGGCGATCGGCCGCGAGACCAAGCTGCCGATTACGCTTTACCTCAATCCCGGCCCTGGCGCGGACGTGTCGGTCACCGACACCATCGCGCTCGCCAAGCTTCCCCAGGTGCAGCTCATCAAGGAAAGTTCGCGCGATCTCGCTCGCGTGTCGCGGCTCATCGTCGAGATCGACCGCGCCGGCCACGCCCGCTACTTCACCACCATGCAGATGCTGTTGGCGACATTGCAGCTCGGCGGCTCCGGCGCGACCATGCCTCCGCCAGGCTGTGAGATCGCGCGCGCCGTCATCGACGCGTTTGTCGCCAAGGACTACGAACGCGCCGCCGAAATCCAGCTTCAGTTCGCGCTGTTCCCGTCGAAGTGGATGCGTCGCGGGCTCGCGCCGGTCATGAAGGCGGCGATGAACCTGATCGGCATTCCGGCCGGCGAACCCTACCCGCCTTATTCGCCGCTCAGTAGCGACGAGATGACTGCGATGGCTGCAACACTGAAGAACACCGTGCTGGCGCCGCGCTTCAAAGCCGCAGCAGCCTAAGGAAAAAAGAGACACAAATGGCCCAAGCCGCTCCCCCCAGCACACCCTATGGCGCGCCCATCGATATCACCGCTGCCAAGAAAGCCATGGCTGCCGCCGAAGCTGAGGCGACCAGGAACAACTGGGGCGTCGCCATCGCGATCGTCGATTCTGGTGCCAACCTCGTCATGCTGCAGCGCCTCGACAACGCGCAGCTCTCGTCGGTCCGCATTGCCGAGCAAAAGGCGCGCACGGCGGCAGAATTTCGGCGCCCTACCAAAGTGTTCGAGGATGCTGTCGCCGGCGGGGGCATTGGCC
>NZ_JBAVCF010000364.1:0-2162 GCF_049586575.1 Bradyrhizobium sp. | reverse complement strand
TTCGCGGGGGAGGGATAAGCGCGTCGCTCCTACGCCCGCTTCTTCTCGCGCATCAGATCGGCGAAGCGCTGGAACAGATAATGCGAGTCGCGCGGACCGGGCGAAGCTTCAGGGTGATACTGCACGGAAAACACCGGCTTGCCCTCGAGCGCGATCCCGCAATTGGAGCCATCGAACAGCGAGATGTGGGTTTGCATCGCGCCTTTCGGCAGCGTTGCCTGATCCACCGCGAAACCGTGGTTCATCGAGGTGATTTCCACCTTGCCGGTGGTTTCGTCCTTCACAGGGTGGTTGGCGCCGTGATGGCCCTGATGCATCTTTTTCGTCTTCGCGCCGACGGCCAAGCCCAGCATCTGATGGCCGAGGCAGATGCCGAAGGTGGGCGTACCGGAATTGATCACCTTCTGAATCACCGGCACCGCATATTTGCCGGTCTCGGCCGGATCGCCGGGACCGTTCGACAGGAACACGCCGTCCGGTTTCATCGCCAGGATGTCTTCGGCCGAAGTGGTCGCCGGTACCACGGTGATCTTGCAGCCGGTGCCGGCAAGCAGCCGCAGGATGTTGCGCTTGATGCCGTAGTCGATGGCAACCACGTTGAATTCCGGCTCGGTCTGACGGCCGAAGCCTTTTTCCCACGCCCACGGCGTCTCGTCCCAGGTGAAGCGCTGGGCAGAGGTGACCATCGGCACGAGGTCCATGCCTTCGAGGCCCGGCCATTCCCGCGCCTCTTCCTTCAATCCGTGAATGTCGAAGACGCCGTTCTTCGCGTGTGCAATCACGGCGTTGGGCATGCCTTTGCTGCGGATCAGCGCGGTCAGCGCGCGGGTATCGATACCGGACAGACCGATGATGCCGCGCGCCTTCAGCCATTGATCGAGATGGCGAGTGGCGCGGTAGTTCGAAGGATCCGATATCGCGGTGCGCAGGATCACTCCGCGCGCGCCCGGCGTCGCCGCCATGTTCACCGTCTCGATATCCTCGTCGTTGGTGCCGACATTGCCGATATGCGGAAAGGTGAAGGTAATGAGCTGCCCGGCATAGGATGGATCGGTGAGGATCTCCTCATAGCCGGTCATCGCCGTGTTGAAGCAAACCTCGCCGACCGCATGCCCCTCGGCGCCGAGCCCAAAACCTTCCAGCACCGTGCCATCGGCCAGCACAAGAAGTGCGGTCGGCTTGTGGTCCGGCCAGGCGGCAGCGTTTTCTGATGTCGTCATGAGGCCCTTACATAGTCGCGCGCGGGCACTGCGTCAAAGCCGGAAATGGCTCGATTCACATGCGTTTTCCGCAGATGGGTGGGTGGTCAGCCGCCCTTGGGGGCGGAGCGCCGGTTGTCTCGGTCGCGCGGACGGCCTAGATCAGGGCTTGAGATCGAAGGAGAGCGATTCCATGCTTCGCGACGACATCAACAACGCGGTCAAGGAGGCGATGAAGGCCAGGGAGGAGCGCAAGCTCTCCACGCTGCGGATGGTCAATTCCACCATCAAGAACGCGGATATTGCTGCGCGCGGGGAGGGCAAACCGCCGCTGTCCGACGCCGACCTGCTCAGCGTGTTGCAGAAAATGATCAAGCAGCGGCAGGAATCGGTCGAGCTCTATGAAAAGGGCGGCCGCGCGGAACTCGCAGCCCAGGAGCGCGAGGAGATCGCGGTGATCTCGGCGTACCTGCCGAAGCAGATGTCGGACGACGATATGAAGGCCGCGATCGCAGCCGCCATCAAGGAGACCGGCGCCGCCGGCATGAAGGATATGGGCAAGGTCGTCGGCGTTCTGAAAGGCAAATATGCCGGCCAGATGGATTTCGGCAAGGCCAGCGGGCTGGTGAAGGCCGCGCTGACGGGTTGATTTTTGCCGGTGCATGTCGTCCCGGCGTTCGCGGGGACGACCCCGCTACTCGTGAAGGACCTTGAAAGCTTCTTCTCATGCTCACCGAAACCAATGATTACGAAAAACTCTGCCGCGATTTCCGCTGGGAGATTCCGCCGCGCTTCAACATGGCGACAGCCTGTTGCGACCGCCACGCCGACGGCACGGGGCGCCTTGCGCTGATCTATGTCGACGAGGACGGCACTTCGCGCCGCACGTCGTTCGATGACTTGGCCTCCATGTCGCGCCGCTTCGCCAATGTGCTCGGGGCCGACGGCCTGGTGCGTGGCGAT